>DATHDZ010000039.1:0-10168 GCA_035318785.1 Micropepsaceae bacterium | reverse complement strand
CCTCGCCGCGCGCCGTACCATTTCGCATCGTCGCGAACGCGGATTCGAGGTTCCGCGTGAAGCGTACCGTATCGAAAAGAGGAGCAATCTCGCGCTGTCGCGCGAGTTTCGTTTTGAGGTCCGCGAGCGCGGCCGCGTCGGTCGCGAGGGAAAGCGCCTTGGCCTCGTAGTCGGCAAGCGATTGAACGACCAATTCGGGCAAACCAAGCGCGTGCAGCAGGCTTGCCGCGACGCGGCCGGCAAACGTCGATCCCATGCACGTCAGGACCGGCAACCCGGCCCAAAGGGCATCGCTGGCCGTCGAATGGGCATTACAGGGAAGCGTGTCGAGAAACAGGTCGGCGAGACTCAACCGCGCCAGATGCTCCTCAAGAGAAGCGAGATGGGGCGCGAAGACAAGTCGCCCTGCGTCGATTCCCGCGGCTTCCGCCTCGCGTTTGAGGTTGCGCAGCGCGGATTCGTTGTTTTCCGGCAGCCACAACATACTTCCTTCGACTTTGCGGAGCAGGCGCATCCAGAGCGCGAACATCTCTGGGGTGAATTTGTAGGTGTGGTTGAAGGAACAGAAGACAAATCCCTCGTTCGGCAGCCCCGCTTCGGCGCGGCTTAGGCGACGTGCCGCGATGCGGCGTTTGTCGTCGCTCGCGAGATAGCTGTCCGGCAGATAAACCATTTTCTCGCGGTATTGATGTTTCTCGTCTTCGGGGACAACAACCCGGTCCGCAATGATATAATCCATGGACTCCGTCGCCATGGTGCCTGGGTAGCCGAGGTAATTGACCTGCACCGGGGCCGGACGAAAGGCGAAGATGCGGCTGCGGCAATCGGCCGTCAGTCCCATCAGATCAACCGCGATATCCACTTCCCTCTGGCGCAGGAGCGACGCAATTTCGAAGTCGCTCTTGCCCCGCGCGTCGATGAATGTTTCGACCGCGTCTTTAACTCGCGTGCGTATCTCGCTCTGATCGTCGGCGCCAAAAGAAACCGCGATGGTTTCAAACCGCTCGCGGTCATGCTGTTCGAACACACCGGCCATGAGGATGGCGACCGGATGGACACGGAAGTCGCCGGAAAGATAGGCAACACGAACGCGCGGATGGTTGTAGCGCTCGCCCCGCCATAGGGCCCCCGCGGCTACGCTATGCCGCTCCATCCAAATCCGCGCGCAGTGGAATTGATCGGCGGGTGAATGGGAAATCATCAGATTTCCGAACGGAACGATCGCCGGCGCGTCCGCGAGCAACGCTGCGGCAATGTCCGACCGTTCTTGCGCAAAGTCGCGCCAATCGCAGCACTGAAGCCTGGCAAGGAGCAAATTCCCGCGCGCGTAAGGGAGATCGGGCTTACGAGCGACCGCACGCTCATAATCGAAAACCGCTTGCTGGTAATTCTTCAGCTCGACATGTGCCGTGCCCTGATTGTGCCAGGACTCGGCGCTATCCGGCCTCAGCGCCAATGCCTTCCCAAACGAGGAAACCGCATCTTCAAAACGCTTCAGCTCGGAGAGAGCCAAGCCGCGATTGTGCCAGGCTTCGGCACTATCCGGATTTCGTGCGAGATAGCGGTCATAGCCTTCCACGGCGTCACGCATCCCCCCAAGCAATCGCAACGTGTCGGCCCGGCGGAAGACCGCAAGGTCATAATCGGCATCGAGGGCAAGTGCCTGATCGAAGGCTGCCAATGCCTGACCGTGGCGATTGAGCCTCTGCAAAGCGCAGCCATGGGCGAACAGCGCCTCGGCGGATCGCGGATTCAGTTTGATGGCTTCGGCAAGCACACGCCGCGCCTCATCAAATCCGCCCCGATCGAAATGGACGATCCCCAGAGCATAAAGGGCATCGAAATTCTTGGAGTTCCCCCGCAGGATCTCCGCGTAGATTCGCGCCGCTTCGGGAAGATTGCCCAAAGCATGCGCCCGACGCGCGCTCTGCAGCAGCGCCTCACTCATGGCGGCAACGCGCCGGATACCGCGAAGGTCGCGGGCGGCAATCCGCGCTGATAACGCTCCCACATCGTCGTATAGGCCGCTTCGAGATTGCGCGTCATGCGCTCGGTATCAAACAGGCGGCACGAATCGCGATTGCCGCGAAGCTTCTCTTTCACCCGAGCAAGCGTCGAAGGATCCTTCGCAAGTTTCAGGGCGAGCGACTCGTAATCGGCAAGCGAGCCCGTCACCAATTCGGGCAGACCTGCTGCATGAAGCAGGCTTCCCGCCACCCGCCCCGCAAAGGTCGAGCCGAGGACCGTCAGAAGCGGCAACCCTGCCCATAAAGCATCGCTGGCGGTCGTGTGCGCATTATAGGGAAGCGTGTCGAGGAAGAGATCGGCAAGGCTCTGGCGTGCAAGATGGCCGGCCGGGTCGGTGCGGCTTGCGAAAATCAGCCGCTCGGGTGCGACGCCACGCACGCTCGCCTCTCGTCTCAGATTGGCCGCCACGGCGGCATTGTCCTGCAACAGCCAGAGCGCGCTGCCCTCGACATTGCGCAACAGGCGCATCCAGATGTTGAAAATTTCGGGCGCTATTTTGTGATTGTTGTTGAAACAACAGAAGACAAACCCCGAAGGCAGGCCGGCTTCGAGCCGGGTGGGGATGCGCTCGGCGAGCCGACGCTTGCGGTCATTGCATTGATAGGTGTCGGGTAGATAAGCGATGCGCTCGGTATAGAAAGCCTGATGCTCTTCGGGAATGATGACGGGGTCGGCGATCAGATAGTCGACATAGTCGACGCCCATCGTCCCGGGAAAACCGAGATAATGCGCCTGGACCGGTGCAGGACGATGACTGAGGATTCCCGGCCGGCCTTCGGCTGTATAACCCTTTAAATCTATGGCGACATCGATCTCGCGATCGCGCAATAGATGGGCGACTTCTGCATCACTCTTTCCCCGCACGTCGATGAAGCTATCAAAGGCGCCCATCAGCCGCGCCCGCATCGGGCTCTTGTCGTCGGCCGAATAGGAAATCGCCACGGTCTCGAAGCGGTCCTTGTCGTGGTGTTCGAACACGCCCGCCATGAGGAATGCCGTCGCATGGGTGCGAAAATCCGCCGATAGGTAGGCGAAGCGAATCCGGTCGTGGCGATAGCGTTCGCCGTTCCAAAAAGGTGCCCCCGCCACGGAATACTTCTCAGCCGCCCAGATACGGGCGCATTGCAATTGCTCGCGCAGGGAATCGGAGATGAAGGCGTTTCCCGTCGGATCGACCACGAACTGCCCCGCTTCCAAGGCCGCGGAAATTTTCGGACGTTCCTCCGCAAGAAAGCGCCAGTCACAGCAATGCAGGCGGCAAATCGTTAGATAACCGCGCACCCAGGCGGGCGCGGAGTCATCCTCAAGCAATATCTCATAATCGCGCGCTGCGGCCTCGAAGCGCTCCACTTCGAACAGCATGTTGGCGCGGCTTGCGCGCAATTCGCGATTGTCCGGCGCCAGCTCCAACGCCCGATCGAAACAGGAGAGTGCTTCGTGGCGGCGCTGCAGAGTCTGTAGCGCAAATCCGCGCGCGTGCCAGGCCGCTGCGTCATCAGGTTTCAGCGCAAGATATTTCTCATATGCCGCCACGGCTTCCTGGGTACGACCCAGCAGTACCAACAAATCGGCCCGTCGGCCGAAAAGACCGGCGTCGTTCGGTGCGAATGACACCGCTTTGTCGGCGGCTTCCAGGGCGTCCTCGTGACGCCGCAGAACCGTCAGGAGCGCGCAGCGGTTCTTCCAGGCATCTGCGTAATTGGGCTTCAATGCCAGGGCCCGGTCAAACGCCTCTAGCGCCTCCTCGTTGCGTTCGAGAATCTGCAGCACACCACCATGATTGTTCCATGCCTCGGCGAAGTTCGGTTTGAGGCGAAGCACCTGATCGGAATTCGCCAGCGCCTCCTCACAACGCTTCAGTGCCGAAAGGACACTGCCTCGGTTCACCAAAGCCTCCAGATAGTCCGGCCGGATGGCGAGCGCGCGGTCGAACGAGACAAGCGCTTCGTCCCACCGATTCAGCCGCTGCAAAAGGCAGGCGTGGTTATAGGCGGCATCGGCGGCCTTCGGGTTGATGCTCGAGGCTTCGCCGATCAGCCGCTCGGCTTCTTCCAACCGTCCGCCCTGATAGTGAAGAATCCCCAGCGCATGCAGAGCTTCGAAATGCTTCGGCTCGTTGCGCAGCACCTCGCTATAGAGCTCCGCGGCCTGCGCAAGTTTCCCCGCGCGGCGCAAGCGAAGCGCGTCCTGCAACAACGCCTCGTTCATGGCACGCCCTCGACCGCGAAAGCGGCAGGAGGGAGCCCGCGCTGCGAACGATCCCACATCGCCTCATAAGCCCTCTCCAGATTGCGCGTGAAGCGGGCAGTATCGAACAAAGGCTGGGTGTCGCGATGGCGCGCGAGCTTCGCTTTGAGAGCCGTAAGCTCCGCCGGATTGCCGGCCAATTGCAGAGCGCGCGCTTCATAGGCCGCGAGGGAGGGCGCAACCAACTCGGCCATGCCGATAGCATGAAGCAGACTTGCGGCAACACGGCCGGGGAAGCTCGCGCCTGCAATCGTCAGAACGGGCACGTTTGCCCACAGCGCGTCGCTTGCGGTGGCATGCGCATTATAGGGAAGCGTATCGAGAAAGAGATCGGCGAGACTCAGCCGGGCGAGGTGGTCTTCATCGAGCTTTATATAGGACGAAAAGACCAACCGTTCCGGCGAAATACCTCGCGACTCGGCTTCACGCTTGAGATTCTGAATTGTGCTCGCGTTCGGATAGGACAGCCACAACACGCTCCCTTTCACGGCACCCAGCAAACGCATCCAGACATCAAAAATCGCCGGCGTGATTTTGTAATTGTTGTTGAAGCAACAGAAGACAAAACCTTGGTCCGGCAAACCCACGTCCGAGCGAGCCGGTACGCGCGGCGAAATTCTGCGTTTGCTGTCCCCCGGCAGATAAGCGTTCGGCAGATAGACCACTTTCTCGTGGTAGTGGACCTGTTGCTCCGGCGGGATCACGAACGAATCCGCGATGATGTAATCCACCCATTCCGCGCCGCTCGTTCCCGGATAGCCGAGATAGTTCACCTGCACCGGCGCCGGGCGGAAGCCAAGAATTCCAGGGCGGTTTCCTTGGGTGAAACCCATCATATCCACGGCGATGTCGGCTTCGACCTCGCGCAGTCCTCGTGCGATTTGCTCTTCGGTAAGATCGCGGACATCGACGAAATGATCGAATGCGTTCCTCAGCCGCGCACGCAAAGGTCCCGCGTCGTCGGGCCCAAAGGAAAACGCGTATGTCTCAAAGCGTTGCCGGTCGTGGTGTTCGGGCACGCCCGCCATCAGCCGCGCGACGGCATGATCCTGGAAATTTGCCGAAAGATAGGCCACGCGGATCTTGTCGTGCCGGTAAACCTCGCCGCGCCACAACGGTTCTGAGGAGAATGTGCCGGCTTGCTCTGCCCAAAGGCGTGCCGCCTGATATGCGTCGGCTGGATTCTCCGACAAGACGAGAGCCTGAAAGGGTGGAGAAACCAGCCTCTTCTCACGCAAACCCGACCGGACTCTCTCACCGTCAACGCCATAATCGCGCCAGTCACAGGTGCACAGCCTCGCGAAGGCCAAATTGCCTGCTGCGTAGCGGCAATCCGGGCGGAGGCGGAGCGCTTCGGCATAGTCGCGTGCGGCCTCTTCGAACCTTCTCAGTATCATCAAATTGTTGGCGCGATTGTGCAAAGCATCGATGCTGCCGGGCCTCAGTTCAAGCAGCCGGTCATAGCTTACGACCGCTTCTTCGCGCCGGTTCAGCTCAGCCAGAGCATCGGCGCGTTGCTCCCACGAATCGGCGTTTCGTGAGTCGAAGGTGAGGGCTTGATCCGCATCGGCCAGCGCGTCTGCAAACCTTTTGAGCGCGAAGGCAGCCGCGCCACGACTCTTTCGCGCGTCGGGATAATTGGGGCGAAGCGCCAGCGCTTTTCCAAAGCTGGCATATGCTTGCTCATAGCGCCTCAATTTGTGCCGTGCCCCCCCCTGATTGCTCCACGCTTCCGCGAGGCCGGGCTTCAAACTTGTGAGGCGATCAAAATCCATAAGCGCTTCGGCATAGCGGCCAAGTTCCATCAAGACAGCTCCGCGATTGCCGAGCGCTTCGGCGTAATCAGGCTTGATCGCCAGCGCCTGTCCAAAACAGGAAAGCGCTTCCTCGAATCGTTTCAGCTTCAGCAATAGCGAGCCGCGATTGTAGAGCGCGTCGGCCGCGCGGGGGTTCACCGTAACGGCTTCGCCGATCAGACGTTCGGCCTGTTCCAATTCTCCGCATTGGTATCTGAGGATACCGAGAGCGTGCAGAGCCTCGAAATTCTTCGGCTCGGCGCGCAGAATATCGCCGTAGATTTGCGCCGCCTCCGCGAATTTTCCGGCGCGGCGCAAGGCAAGGGCATTCTGGAGCACCACCTCGCTCATGACTCGGCCTCGACGGCGAAGCTCTGTGGCGGGATGGCGCTCTGGTGCTGCTGCACCATGCGAGCGAAGGCCTTCTCCAGATTTCGCGTGAACCGCGCCGTGTCGAACAAGGCATGGGTGTGGCGATTGTGGGCGAGCTTTGCTTTCACGGCCGCAAGGGCGTCAGCATCGTGGGCCAGATGCGACGCCAAGGCTTCGTATTCACCCGGCGAGGCCGTCACCAATTCAGGCAATCCCACCGCATGAAGAAGACTGCCGGCCACGCGCGCGGCAAAAGTGGGACCGAGATACGTCACGACCGGCAGCCCGACCCACAGCGCATCGCTGCAGGTCGTGTGCGCCGCATAAGGCGACGTATCGAGGAAAAGATCGCCCAGACGCTGCCGGGCCAGATGTTCGGCCGGGGTCGTACGCGCGGCGAAAATCAGGCGTTCGGGCGCGATGCCTCTCGCCTGGGCTTCGCGCCGAAGATTTGCCACGGCCGTCGCATTGTCCTGCAGCAGCCAGAGCACGCTCCCCTCGACCTTGCGCAACAGGCGCATCCAGATGTCGAACATCTCCGGCATGATCTTGTAATTGTTGTTGAAGCAGCAGAACACGAAACCGCTGTCGGGGAGGCCCGCCTCGGCGCGGGTTGGGGTTTGTTGCGCGACGCGGCGCCGGGAATCATTGGCCTGATAGGTGTCGGGAAGATAGACCACGCGCTCAGCGTAGAAACGCTGTTGGTCGTCCGGGATCAGGATGCGGTCCGCGAGAATGTAATCGATATGCGCTGCGCCCATCGTCCCCGGGAAACCCAGAAAATTCACCTGAATGGGCGCGGGGCGTTGGGCGAGTATCGCCGGCCGGCAGCCTTCGGTGAAAGCCATCAGATCCACCGCGACGTCGACTTCGATCCGCTTGAGGAGCGCAGCGACCTCGCCGTCCCCCGCGCTGCGCACGTCGAAGAAATGCTCGAAACCCGCCGCGATGCGGGCATGGATTTCGCTTTCGGTCCCCGGACCGAAGGAAATCCCGATCGTCTCGAAGCGGTCTCTGTCGTGGTGCTCGAACACGCCCGCGATGAGGAACGCCACGGGATGAGGACGAAAATCGGCGGTGAGATAGGCGACCCGGATGCGCTCATGCGAATAGCGCTCGCCACGCCAGAGAGGCGGGCCTGCCGCTTCATCGGCCATGAAAATACGCGCGCATTCCAGCTGGTCTTCTGGGGAGCGCGAGATCGCAAGATTTCCTTGCGGGTCGATGATCCGCTTCCCCGCCTTCAGCCCGGCATATAATTTGTGACGGTCGTCCGCCAGCGAGCGCCAGTCGCACACCCGCATGCGGCATTGAATGAGAAAACCTTCGACATAGGGAAGATCGGGCACAAGCTGCAGCACGCGTTCGTAATCGCGCCCCGCTTCCTCGAAGCGTTTCAGCTCGAACAACACATTCGCGCGGTTGTTCCAGGCATCGCTGTGGCCTGGATCGAGCGACACGGCCTTGTCGAACGAGGCCAGTGCTTCGGCGTGACGCTGCAATTGGACCAGGGCGACACCCTTCAGGTTCCACGCCTCGGCATGTCCCGGCTCAAGCGCCAGAAACGTCTCATAGGACAGCACAGCCTCGGTATCGCGTTTCAACCACAGCTGAAGTTCGGCGCGCTTGTAGAGCGACTCGGGATTTTTCGGCTCCAGCTCGACAGCCCTGTCCAGAGCGGCAAGGGCGTCCAGATGACGGTCGAGCGCGAGCAGGGACACCGCGCGATCCTTCCAGACCTGGGCATAGTCAGGCTTGAGCGCAAGAGCACGGTCATAACTGGCAAGCGCATCCGCCGGACGATTCAAGGCCAGCAATGCCCCGGCTTGGTTGGCCCAGCCCTGGGCCAACCCGGGGCGCATGATCGTGACCTTCTCGGCGTCGGCAAGGGCTTCCTGGGCGCGGCCCAGACGCAAAAGAGCGCTGCCGCGATTGCCGAGCGCTTCGACATAGTCCGGTTTGAGCGTGATGGCCCGATCGAAACTTTGCACCGCATCGTCGAGCCGGTTCAGTTTCAACAACAGCGAGGCGCGGTTGTAGAGCGCATCGGCAGCTCCGGGGTTGACCACAATGGCTTCCCCGATCAGCCGCTCTGCCTCCTCCAGCTGACCCGATTGGTAATGGAGGATGCCAAGCGCGTGCAAAGCCTCGAAATGGCGTGGCTCGCTACGCAGAAGCTCGCTGTAAAGCTGCGCCGCTTCCGCGAATTTCCCAGCGCGGCGCAGGCGAAGCGCGTTCTGCAGCACGGTATCGTTCATAGCGCCCGTTTGCTCGAAACAGTCCCTGTCGTCGGTCCGCCGAAGCCGGCCTCAACAGGATCGGGGATACCAGGGGCGTGTCGCCGATCCGCTGGGCGAGCCCTTAATAGGGCAATCCCGTCGTCGGATTGGTTGGGGTCTGCGTCGTCGAGCCGTCGGGAGCCATGCCGGCGGCCTTTGTCGGAGCCGTGCGTGGCGCAATGGGCATGGAGGGGCCACGCAGCTCGAGCTGCGAAACCTTTCCGTCCTTGGTCCTATCGGCGAGGTCGAAATAGGACCGCACCGTGTTGCCGAATTCGCGCGCATCCACGCAGCCATCAAGGTTCCAATCCACCAGCGGTGACGCCTGCACCCGGTCGCGTTCCAGCCTATGTTCGTTTTCGACGCGGACTTCCCCCGGGCTCAGACAACCGTCGTGATTGGTATCGGCCGTCGCAAAATCCGCCTTCAGCCCCGCCTCCATCTCCTCCTTGCTGATGCTGTTGTCATGATCGGCGTCGTAGCGCAGCAGCAGCGCGGCGCTCGGCGGCAACCCCGCCGGCATGCGCTCAGCAGCTTCACCGACTGCGGCGATCAGAACCGCCGCCAAGGCCCCAGCGGCCAAAGAACCAGCAATGGCTTTCATGACTAACGCCTCCACGACAGGGAAAACTACATCACTTGGTTGGCCAGGGGGAAGCCGGTCTAATGAATTCGCTTATCGCCGGCCGCCCGGTGGGGCCTCCATCGGGGGCGCGGGTCCGCGTCCGGGAGGCATCAAACGAAGCTCGTCCGAGGTCAATTTGCCGTCCATGTTGCGATCGAGCTCCGCAAACAAAGAGCGTGCCGTGGTCGCAAATTCGTCGAATTCGATCTGCCCATTCTGGTTCCAATCGATCAGCGGCGAGGCGCCTGCGCCATTAACCCTGAAGCGGCGATCATTCTCCGCCTGCATCTCCCTCATGTCGATGCGTCCGTCGCCATTGGTGTCGCAAGCGGCAAACTGCCGCCTCAGCGCAGCTTCCATCTCGTCGCGCGTGACGGTGCCGTCGCTGTTTCCATCGAAGGACAGCATCATCCTGATGTTCTGTTCCTGCTCGCTTATGGGGCGGATACCGCCATTGGGGCCGCCCATTCCGGGCCGGGGACCACGCATCCCGCCGCAGGCCGCCGCGACAATGAGGACAGCACTGCCAACAGCGATGAATCGGGCGACGCGAATCATAGGCAACCGGCCATGCGATACCACCTCTTCTACCCTGCCCTTGTGAGCGGGAATATGAATTCGTCGCAAAGTCGGCAGCGCTGCGACGCGGCTTGCCGAGCCGTAGGCTCGCGGAAATCAAGGCCCGCCTTCGCCCTGCGGGCTCCGGCGCGGCAGCCTTCCTCGCTTCGCGAGCGAAGGCTGGTGGGCGGTGACGGATTCGAACCGCCGACACCTTCGGTGTAAACGAAGTGCTCTACCAGCTGAGCTAACCGCCCGGTCCC
>DATHDZ010000038.1:0-15101 GCA_035318785.1 Micropepsaceae bacterium | reverse complement strand
ATCTCAGCCGGCACGGCCTGCGGCGCGATAACCAAGAGACAAAGCTGGTCGCGCTGCGGCCTGGCGGAAAGCACATCCACTTCTCCCCTCGGGCCAAATTCCGGATGGATGGCCGTCAGGGCGGCTCGGAGTACACGGCGTTTCGCCGAGAGGTGCTCGGATGGGCGCGGCGGCTGCGACGGGTGTGGGATGGGACGCTCGATCTCCCTGCCGCGCCAGGCCAGGAATCCGACCTCGCGATCATCGCCCGCCGGCTGCAACTCTCCGATTCCCACTGGGAACGATTCAGGGATTTGGGCCATGTGAGCGCGTCCGGTTTTCTGAATCGCTGGTTCGAAGACGATGCGTCGCAGGCGGCGCTCTCGCTTGAGGTGTTTCCCAGCGGATTGTGTCCGGATGAAGCGGGGTCGGCACTCGTGCTCGTCTGGCGTTATGGGCAGGCGAGCAGTCCGCAACGGCGGGCCTCGGCGCGCGTGCACGGCGGCCCGGGCGCGTTTGCCGCGGCGCTTGAAGCGGCCGCTGGCAACGCCGGCGCTGAGCTTCGCAGGAACGCGTGCGCAAAGCTGATCATCGTGGAGAACAAGCGCGCCGTAGGCGTGTTGCTGGCGAGCGGGGAAATCATTGCCGCGCGCGCGGTTCTTTCCAGCCTGGATGCAAGACAGACGCTTCTCGAACTCCTGCCGCCGGAAAGCGTGCGCTTCGGTGCGGCGGCAGCCCTGCCGGATTACCAGAGAACCGGCACCGCTCAGCTGATCGTAGGATTGAATGGATTGCCCCCCTTCGCGGGTCTGGACGGGCGAGATCTGCTATCGCGCATCGTCATCGCGGAACGCTCGGAGATCGCCGCCGAAGCGAAGAGCGCGGCGCTTTTGGGCCGGTTGCCGGAAGAGCTCGTCATGGAGGTGTCGATTCCGAGCATCGCCGATCCGAATCTTGCGCCCGCAGGGGGCCATGTGCTGATCGCTCTCTTGCCTTATATGCCTGTTGTCATCGAAGGCGGGTGGCAAGCAAACCGCGAGACATTGAGACGGCGAACGCTCGCCACGCTGGAACGCTTTGCGCCTGGGTTAAAGGATCGGGTGGTGACGCATTGGATGATGACGCCCGACGATATCGCGGCCCGCTATGCGGGGCACGGCGGCGAGTTGGGTTCGCCATTGTCCCGGCTGCTGGGGAGCTATGAGTCGCGCATCCGCACGTCCATTGCCGGGCTTTATCTCTGCGGCGCGGCCGCGGAACCGGTGAGCAACCTATCGGGGCGCGCAGCACGTCTCGCGGCGGGGCTCGTCTTCGCCGATTGGGCAGCGCAGAAAGGTCGGAGAGCATGACGGGTGAACTGCTGCCAACGCCGTTTCATGCGCGCACGGCGATGCGCAATCTCGTGAATGCCTGGATGATCCGCGGCTCCTTTACGGTCCCGGCGCATTACGGCGATCCCCGCCAGGAAGCATTGGCCGCACGGCTTACCGCCGCGATGGGCGACGTTTCCGCCACCGAAGATCTCATCATCGACGGGCAGGGCTCCGTTGCATTCCTCGCAACGGCTTGCGGCACGCCGTTTGCGGGAATGGACATCGGTGCTTCGCGTTCTGCGCGTTGGTGCGCGGAGGGCGACGGGTTGCGGGGTTATGGCAGTGTATCGCGGCTGGGCGAGGACAAATTCCTGCTGCGCAGCGCCGATATCGATCTTGCCTGGTTCGAGTCCGCTGCGCCGAGATTCGACGTCTCGTTGCGCGATGCAACGCGCGAGCGCGGCCTGCTGTTCTTCACCGGGCCGCTCGCCCTCCCGGTGCTGATCGCAGCGGGGCTGGAGATCTCCGACCTGAAGGAGAACCATCACAGCGATTATGACTGGCGCGGTCTGACCGTTACGATCTTTCGCCGCACGCGCATCTCCGGTTATGAATTGTCGTGCAGCGCCGAAGACGCGATTGCGGTTTTCGATCGGCTCGTCCGTCACGGGCCTTTGTTGGCGCTTCGCCTGTTGGGCGAGGAAGCCCTGCAGCTCCTGCAGCTCGAAGCGGGTTTGCCGCTTCCTCACGCGGATTTTGCGCCGGCACGGATAGCTCTGACGCGAGAGCCATCGCCGGCATCGCTCGGCTTCGGGGTTAGGTTCAGCAGTGCCGAGGAAGGCGAACAGCGCGTGCTTGCCGGCATCGAATGGGATGGCGATCCGGCTCCCTTTGCCCCAGTCTTTGCGGGCGGCAAGGAGATCGGCCGGACCTTGCGCTCGCTCTATTCTCCGGCGTTGAAATGCGCCATCGCGCTCGCCCAGCTGGACCCCGACTGCGCCGCCGCGGGCACGGCCGTCACCATGATGCGTCTGGAGTCTGCAGGGTGGCGGCAGAACACAGGACGCGTGGTCGAGCTGCCGTTCCTATAGGGTGGGCGCGCGGACGGATCGCACGCCCAGTGGCTTGCATTTGCCGAATCGCCCCCCTAGGTTTCGGCCCTTCTCGCCGCCTGCGGCGCCTGTGCAGCTGTAGCTCAGTTGGTTAGAGCGCCGGATTGTGGATCCGGAGGTCGGTGGTTCGAGCCCACCCAGCTGTACCAGCAGGACTTGTCTCACTCGTCGGTCGGTTCCATGGTTTGAGAACCCGCGAGGCGGGGCCAAGGTTCCCTTATGACAGCTCATGGATAGGTGTGATCGCGTGTACCGTTACGGTCACGCCGCCAGTCGCGCGAGCAAACCTCGCAAAGCGGTGAGGTCGACCGGTTTGGCCATTTCGTCGGCAACGTTCAGGCCGTAAGTCCGAGCCAGATCTCTGGCTTGTTTGCGGAGCCAGTCGTCCTGCCCGCTGATGATGATGAGGTGGCCCTTGAACCCTTGCGCCCTGAGATGGGACAGGACTTCAATTCCGTCCATTTTCGGCATGCAGAGATCGAGCGTCAGCACGTCCGGTTGGACGCTGCGCAGCACGCTGTCGAGTGTGCTGATCTCCACAAGACTGACCGCGTCGTAACCGCATCTGAGCGCGATACGGAGCACGAGTCCCGAGGCATCGGAATCGTCATCGACGACAAGGAGGCGAGGTCTCCGACTGGTACCGGTCTCGCTCAACGGCATCTCCGCTCAATGATTCCCGTGTCGGGCCGCCGAAGGAAGTCGAGGAAAGCCACGCGGGAGCGCTCAAAATACCCGCGCGAAATTAAGGAATGACAAACGTTGCTGGCCGATCGTGTCCCTACGATCACCGGCCGGGGCTCAGCCGACGAGCCTGAGCGTGTTCAGCAGGTCGCGCAGGGCGCGGAGGTTTATCGGCTTTTCCAGATGCGAAGTGACTTCGATGCCATTGACTTCGGCCAGCTGGCACGCGGCTTTGCGCAGCCAATCGTTCTGAGCGCTAATGATGACCAAAGAACCCTTGAAACCCACCTCTTGAAGGGACGCGAGAATCGAAAACCCGTCTCGATGGGGCATGCAAAGGTCGAGAGTCAGGACGTCCGGCTTCCAATCCTCCAGGATTTGCGGGACGCAACGCGGATCCATGACGGGCTTGGTCTCATAGCCGCAACCGGTCCCGATGCGCGCGATAAGTTCCGCCGACTCCGAGCTGTCATCGACGGCCAGAAGCCGTTTTGCAGATGGGCTTGCCTCGTTGGAATTCGCCGCCGTAAGGGACATTCTACGACCCGGTCTGACGTTCTTGCTGCAACATGGTCCTTTGCTGATGCTGCAATTGCTCGAACGACAGCGGTCCCACGGGGCCAGGAAGGTCGGAGGGAACCCCGACGATCGGGCCGGTGAGAAGGCGAACCCCCTGGGTCCTGAGGACATCGGCTTCGATGGCCGACCGGACATCGTCTATATAGGGCACGGCCTTCTGGGTGGAGCAGATGCGCACCAGCCGGTCCACTTCGACCGCGAATGCCTTGCGCCCGTTTTTGACGGATCCCAAGGAACCCAATGACAGGCCCAAGCCTCTGGCGCCAAGAGTTCCCAACCGGGAGAAATCGAGATTGAGATTGGGCAGATGCACGAAACTCCATGGCACGAAGCCGCGCATCGCCATCGTCCATTGGGACACGACCGAGAGATTCGAACCGGCACCGAAGCCAAAGATGCGCGGCGCCAGAAGAGCACGAATCTGCGGCTCGATTTGGCCAAGCACCTTCAAATACCCAGCGCGGCTTTTTGACCAGGACAGCGTCGCCACATGCACGGTCACGCTGATCGCGGCGACATCGCCGCGCTCCAGGACGTGGCGCACACCTCTTGTAGCGCTGGCCAGAGCCAAGATGTCGATTTTGCAATGGGCACTCGCAACACCCATCGTTGCAGTATCCGGCAGTACAGCATCGCCCAGACCGCCCGGAAGTTCGCAGGCAAACGTGGTGATCCGTTCCTGCTTGCTGTCCCAGCACGGCGCGAACTGAAAATTCTGACTGTCTTGTGGCGCCGCCAGGGACGCGTGATACAGCTCGACAAATTCTTCCATGACAAAGCTTCTCTTGAATCGATCAGTGGGGTGGAGGCGCTCGGAAGCAAACCACTGCGCCAAGGCGATCGGGCAAGATTCGATACGCAAAACTGCGTTGGACAGCTTTGGAACAGAGCTGCAGCGAAGCCTCGCTCATTCCGCCGATCCTTGTCACAGGCTCCCTCATTGTTCGCCCTTTCACAGGCGGACAGCCAAAATCGGCAATGCTCCCCTCGGTCATGCCGGACGTGTCCTGGCCTCCGTCCGCATGGGACGGCAGCCTAAAGCGCATGTTTCAACAAAGGTTTAAGTGCAGCGAGGTTCTTTGATCGACCCGCCCCCCGCGCCCACCGGCGCTGTCTGACAATTCACGCGCGGGTGTCTTTTTGGGCTGTCTTCTCAGGACGCTGCAGCGGTAACGGCGTGATCCGAACAGTCCCCAAAGGAAAGGCGCTGGGTCGGGCCGGGCAATTCTGACGGCCGCCCGATGACCGGACCGGCGATGATCCGCACGCCCTGACAGCTGAGCTGCAGGAGTTCCTGGCTTGATACGACATTGTTAACGCAAGCAATCGCGTTCTGCGCCGAACAGATGCGCTTCAGCCTGGCCGCTTCGTCCGAGAGCGCCTTAAGACGGGCCTGTTTGCTTCCCGACAAGGAAGGCGCCGCCAACGAGAATCCGGTCGCTCCGAGCACGCCAACGCGCGAGAAATCCAAATGGAGATTCGGCAAGTGGACGAAGCTCCAGCGGGTCCGGCGGCGGATTCCGGCGATCCATTGCGCGACGGGATTGAGATTGGCTCCTGCGTCCAAACCCACCACGCGCGGCGCAAGAAAAGCCAGGAAACGCGGATCGATCTGGCGGAGCATGTCGAGATAAGCGTTGCGGGTCTTGGCCCACGACAAGGTTTCGACCTGCAGGGGCACGCTGACCAGGGCGACATCGCCGCGAGCGATAACGTGCCGAACGCCCATCGTCGCGACCGCGAGCGCCTTGACGTCGAGCTTGCACCTTGCCTCCGCCTGAGGAAACGCCACCTTCGAATCCCCGGTCGCCTGATCGATGGGAGGCGCACTGGCTTCGCAAGCAAAGGACGTGACCTGTTCTTTCTTGCTGTCCCAGCAGGGCGTGAACAGAAACTTCGTTCCGTCGCTCGGGGCGTCAAGCTGAGTGCGGAACAGGTCCATCAATTCCCGCTTGAAGATTTCCTTCTCTAATTCGCCGCTGTTCGGTTCCTCGACGACCGTAGGCGTGTGCACTCTCTCCAGCGCAGGCGCCTCCGCCCCAGTCCCGATTGTCCCAAGCGGCATACCCATCTCATCGGCCAAGCTTTGAACCGAAGACAGACGGCAGACCTTAGCCGCATGTTCGGGGCTATATTTTCCGTCGCCGTAAAAATGCCGAAGGATGTCGGCGCAGATCGTCATCGCTTTATCATGCGCTGCCGCCACATTCGGGCTCGCGAAGACGACATAGAAGCCGTTGGGGACCGAGTAGTGCATATCGGCGCGGCTGAGCGCCGTATCGAGACGCGGGTCGATGGCAGCTTCGAGCCGGCTCTGATTCCAACCCGCGAGCGAAGCGACATTGGCGAGCAGAAAGCTTGTGTCGAAGAAATATGTCGGATTGCCGACCAGCTTCGCGAGCGCGAGTTTATCGGGGATGGGGCGTTGGCCTTCAGCGCTCATTGCCGCCGTTCTTTCAAAGGGGCGGGCCGACTCCGTTTGGCGATGTCCCTTTCATCGTCATATGAACAAGCCCAATTTCGATGCGCGTCAGGCTAACGATCAAGCTTGAAGCAAATCTTAAAACGTTCAAGAAATTCCAATAATATCATATGGTTATCGGTTCCTTCACCACGTCTGGCCGGGCTTTGCTGGGCTTTGCACATGGTTGACCAAAGGCAAATGCGCTCTGGTGTCGCCGCTCCGGTCCGGCGTTTTCTTGCGGCCCCTATCCCGAGCCGCTATGGGAGTGCCGCGTTTCACAAGGTTCTCCGCGTGTCATGAACGAGCAACAGCCCTTCCGCCCCAAGGCGCGGCTGCCGCGGGGATTCAAAGACCGCGACGAAGCCGAGCTGGCTGCCGAAACGCGTATGCTCGACACCATCCGGCGCGTCTATGCGTCCTATGGTTTCCAAGCGCTCGAGACCCCTTCGCTGGAATATGCCGATGCGCTCGGCAAGTTCCTGCCCGATCAGGACCGGCCGAACGAGGGCGTGTTCTCGTTCAAGGATGATGACGGACAGTGGCTGTCGCTGCGCTACGATCTGACGGCACCGCTGGCCCGCTATGTGGCGGAGAATTTCCAGAATCTGCCCAAGCCCTTCCGGCGCTATCAGGTGGGCACGGTCTGGCGCAACGAGAAGCCGGGACCGGGCCGGTTTCGCGAATTCACGCAATTCGATGCCGACACTGTAGGTTCCGCTTCGCCGGCCGCCGATGCCGAACTGCTGATGATGTTCTCGGACACGCTGGAGGCGCTCGGTCTTTCGCGCGGCGAATACGTCATCAAGCTCAACAGCCGCAAGCTGCTCGACGGCGTGCTGGAGGCGGCAGGAGTCGCCGTTTTGGATCGCGCACGGCGCGGCGTTGTGTTGCGCGCGGTGGACAAGCTCGACCGGCTCGGCGTGGCGGGTGTTCGTGCGCTGCTCGGCCCCGGCCGGAAGGACGAATCGGGCGACTTCACCAAGGGCGCAGAGCTTTCGCCCGATCAGGTCGCGCGGGTTCTCGCCTTCGTGGCCCCCAACAATGCCGATACGTCCCAAGAGGCGGTTCTTGCTTCGCTTGCCGACACCGTGAGCGGCAGCGCGATCGGGGAAGCGGGCATTGCGGAGCTTCGCGAAATCATCCGTATCCTGAACGTCGCGGATTATGGCCCGGAGCGCGTGCGCGTGGATTCCGGAATCGTACGCGGCCTGGATTATTACACGGGCGCCGTCTACGAAGCGCAACTCACGTTTCCGGCCACCAACGAAGAGGGCGAAACTGTCGTCTTCGGTTCGGTGGGCGGCGGCGGACGCTATGACAATCTGATCGCGCGTTTCACCGGTCAATCGGTCCCGGCGGCTGGTTTTTCCGTAGGCGTAAGCCGTCTGTTGTCGGTGCTTCGCGCGCGCGCCGGCGCGGAAGTGTGGGAAACCGAGCCCCTCATCATCGTGTTGGTGCTCGACAAAGCGGCGGTCGCCGAGAGTTTCCTGCTCGCTCGAGATTTGCGCGCCGCCGGCTTGCGGGCCGAAGCCTATGTTGGCGAAGCGGGCATGAAGGCACAGCTCAAATATGCCGACCGTCGCGGCGCCGCGATCGCCGTCATCGAAGGGGGCGACGAACGCGCTCGCGGCGAAGTGACGTTGAAGGATCTCGCGCTCGGGGCGGAATTGGCGAAATCGACAGAGGACCGCGCCGCCTGGGTCAAGGACCGGCCAGCGCAGCAAGCGGCAAAGCGCGACCAGATCATCCCGGCCATTCGTGCGATGCTCAACGCGAGGGCACGCTGATATGCCGTCCTTCCCGCAATATGACGCCGCGCTGCTCAAGCTCCTCGATACGCAGGCCGCATCCATCCTGGCAGTCCTCGCGAAACGCTCTTATTCCCGCGTCGAGCCCCCGATCCTTCAGCCGGCCGAATTGTTCCTCGACCGTTCGGGCGAGGAGATCCGCCGCCGCACCTTCGTGCTCACCGATCCGGGCGGGCAGGAGCTTTGCTTAAGGCCGGAGCTCACCATTCCGGTATGCCGCATGCATCTTGCCGGTGGCGGGAAGTTTCCAGCGCGGCTCGCCTATCATGGGCCGGCATTCCGTTTTCAGCCCAACCAACCGGAACGGCCGAGTCAGTTTCTGCAAACCGGCGCCGAGTGCCTGGGGGCCGAGAATCACGAAACCGCCGATTCCGAGATCCTGAACGTTGCGGTGGAAGGCGTACGCGCGGCGGGCCTGGAAAATTTCTCGGTCCAGATCGGCGATCTGGCGCTGTTCGCGGGACTCGTCGATGCGCTCGATATTCCCGCGCAATGGCGCGGCCGGCTGAAGCGCCATTTCTGGAGGCCCGACTATTTCCGCGAGCTTCTGGCGCGGCTCTCGAATGGCGCATCGGTTCCGGGTGAACGCTATCTCGCGCATCTCGGTTCCGCAGACGACGAGGAAGCGCGCGCCGCGCTGTCAGGCCTGATGGACTATCTTGGCGGCGCCCAGCAAGGCGCGGTGCTCGGCGGGCGTACGCGCGAGGAAATCGTCGAGCGGTTGATGGAGCAGGCGGCCGAGGCCGCTGCCATTCGCCTCGACCCGAAGGCCGTCGCGCTGATCGAACGGGTATTGTCCGTTTCGGGTCCGGCACTCAAAAGCGTGACGGCGATCCGGTCGCTTCTGAAGAAGAACGGCATCAAGCTCGAAGCGCCGCTTGCGCTGATGGAATCGCACATTGCGGCGCTGGCGAAGCTGGGACTTTCGGAGAAGCGCGTGAGTTTCGCCGCGCGCTTCGGCCGCAACATGGAATATTATACCGGCTTCGTTTTCGAGCTGTGGTCGCGCGATGCCGAAGGCCCGGTCCAGGTGGCGGGCGGCGGACGCTACGACACATTGCTCCGCACGCTCGGTGCGAAGAGGGATGTTCCGGCCGTCGGCTGCGCCATCCGCAGCGAGCGCGTGCTGGCGGCGCGCCGCGCTACGGGGGCGCTCTGACATGGCCACTGCGCTTCTGACTCTCGCAATTCCTTCCAAGGGCCGGCTCCAAGAGCAGGTGATGCATTATCTTGCCGATGCCGGGCTGGTGCTGAAGCAAGTGACGGGCGCCCGCGATTATCGCGCGACGATCGCGGGCGAGCCGGGCATCGACGTCAAGCTGATGTCGTCGGCCGAGATCGCGGACGCGCTGGCATCGGGTGAAGTGCATTTCGGCATCACGGGCGAGGATTTGATCCGCGAAACCGTTCCGGGAAGCGATGCCGCGATTGCCCTGCTGCAGCCCTTGGGGCTCGGCTTTGCCGATGTGGTGGTCGCCGTGCCGCGCGCGTGGATCGATGTTGCCAGCATGGCGGACCTCGACGATGTCTGCACGGCATTCCATGCCCGCCATCACCGCCGCCTGCGCGTCGCGACAAAATATCTCGGTCTGACGCGCAATTTTTTCGCGGCCCACGGCATCGCCGACTACCGCATCGTGGAGAGTCTGGGCGCCACCGAAGGGGCGCCCGCGGCTGGCCTCGCCGAAGCGATCGTGGACATCACGACCACCGGTGCGACGCTCGCCGCCAACGATCTCAAAGTGCTGGACGATGGCGTCATCCTGAAGAGCCAAGCCCAGCTTGCCGCGTCGTTGAAGGCCGAATGGGGCAGGGCTCCTCTCGCCGCGGCGGGCCGCTTGACGGCGCGGATCGCGGCGCGCGAACTCGCCCGCAATTCCTATCTGTTGCGCGCTGCCATCGGCGGCAAGGCCGACCGTGTCCTCGCGGCGCTGGCAAAATTTGGCTGCACCGTGTTGTCGAAGCCTGCGGAGAAAGGTGGTCAGCATATGATTCTCTGCCGGCGCGATCAGCTTTCCGACGCCGTGGGCGCTTTGCGCGAGTACGGCGTGCAAGGAGCCATCGCCGCAGAACCGGTCGATTATGTGTTCGGCGACGTCAACCCGCTGATGCAGCGCTTGAGAGCCACCCTTAAATCCTGACGCACGTTCGCCCCCACCGCTTCCCCGGCTCAAGGCCGGGCGGGGCGTGACCACACCAAAAGAAAACGGCCCGGAATCACCGGGCCGCTTTCCAAGCAAAAGACGCGTCTCAGACCGCCGCGGCCCTGATATGGGCCGGGTTCAACGGCGCGCGGCGAATGCGCGTGCCGGTGGCTTCGAAGATGGCGTTGTTGATGGCAGCCGCCAGCGGCCGCATCGTGGCTTCGCCCGCACCCGTGGCAATGGCTTCGGGATGGTTGAGCAGAACGATGTCGATGACCGGTGGCGCTTCGGTGATGTCGACGATGGGATAGGTGAGCCAGTCGACGCTCTTCACGCTCCGGCGATCGAATTGCACTTCCTCGTGGATCGAACGCGAGAGGCCCTGCACGACGTTGCCCTCGATCACGCGGCGCAGCGCATCGGGGTTGATGATCAGACCGCAATCATGGGCGACCGTGACGCGCGGCACGCGCAACGCGCCCGTCCTGGTGTTGACCTCGACATCGGCTACGATCGCGACGATCGTGTTGGTGCGCTGCGTATAAGCAACGCCGCGTCCGGTCACGACATCGCCGCGCGTGGTGCGCCGCGTGCCGGCGCGCCCCGGCTTCCAGCCCGCCTTCTCCGCCGCCGCCTGCAGGGCGGCGCGGTCGCGCGGTTCGCTCAAATATTTGAGCCGGAATTCCACCGGGTCCGCATTTGCCGCATAGGCCACTTCGTCGATGAAGGATTCATGGGCAAAGGTGATCTGCGGCCCCAGAGGATCGCGCATATGGGAGGTGCGCAACGGCGAGGCGCCGGGAAGAAGCGCCGCGACGCATTCCCAGGAGAGGCGCTTGTTCTCGAAATTGTAGGCGTTGTCGGGAAGATTGAAGGCGGCCGTGCGCGCGCCCTTATGGCCTAGCAACATGCCGGCCAGCGTATCGCCGGGGGCGGCCTCGGTGGAATTGGTCTCGAGGCGCGAGAAGCCCTTGGAGCTGAAATCGATCGCCAGCACATTGCCCTGCCCATCCAGCGCAGCGCGGCCATGATGGACCGACGCGGGAGCTTTGGGGTCCCAGCCATGACCCTCATGGCGCATATATTGGACCCGAACCGGCTTGCCCACCGCTTGGGAGAGAACCGCGGCGTCCATGGTGACGTCGCCCGCATCGTTGCGCCCATAGGAGCCGGGTCCCGTGACCCAGATCGCGTGGACCTTCTCGACCGGCACGCCAAGAACGCCGGCGACGCCCTGGGCCGCGAAGTGCGGCTTCTGCGTCCCCGTCCAGACGGTCACGCCGTCGGCGCGGACATCGGCCACCGCGCAGCCCGGACCCATGCTGGCATGGGACTGGAACGGCCATTCATAATCCGCTTCGACGATCTTGGCCGCGCCCGCAAAGGCGGCATCGACCACGCCCTTCTCATTGCTATCGCGCTTGGTCACCGGCGCTTTGCGGATGAAGTCGTAGAGCTGCGCCTGATCCGGAAACGGATCGGCCACTTGCGACCAGGTGACCTTCAGCTTCTGCGATGCCTTGATCGCGTCCCATTCTTTTGGCGCGACAACGCCGATGAAATCTCCCTTGCGCACGACGCGCGCGCCCGGGATATCGGCGATGGAGGATTCGTCGACCGAAACGACCGACGCGCCCGCCACGGCAGGGCGGATCATGCGGCCGTGCAGCATGCCATCGACGCGAATGTCGGATGTCCAGGGGGAGGTGCCGAACACTTTGCCCGCAACGTCGAAGCGCGGCGGCGACGTGCCGACGAGCTTGTACTGATCGAATGTCTTGGGTTTGGCCGGCGCCGTCAGGGCCAGCGGGTTGCCATATTGATTGTTCCAGCCGATCTGGGAATGGAAAAGACCGCCGCCGATCATTTCGGCATAGCTGACCTTCTTGGCCGGATCGCCAACCACCGAGACAACGCCATCGTTCACGGTCAAGCGCTCGGGCGCAACGCCGAGCTTCTCGGCGGCGCGCATGACGAGCACCCGGCGCGCTTCGGCGCCCGCGACGCGCAGCGCGGCGCCTGCGAAGCGAACGCCCGTGCTGCCCGATGCGCCGCCCTGATTCACCGTGCGCGCGGTATCGCCCTGAACGACGTTCACGCTTCGAATCGGCACGTCGAGCTCTTCGGCGACGATCTGCGCCATGGCCAGATCTGTGCCCTGGCCGCCGTCGATCTTGCCGAAGAAGATCGTGACCGCGCCGTTCGGCGCGATGGCGATCCAGGAATCGAGCTCAGTCGGCAGCAGCGCCGGCTTGCCACCGCCGACGGCCGCCATTTGCGCCAGCGCATCGCCGGCCTCCGACATCGAGAACGTGACGACGAGCGCGCCGGTGCTCTGCAGCATCGTGCGGCGGGAAAGCGAGAGTTCGGTGTTGGCGTTCATCGGTAGCTCCTCACGCCATCTTGTCGGCGGCGCGCTTGACCGCGCGCATGATCGCCGTGTGGGTGCCGCAACGGCATTTGAGACCCGTCAGGGCCTGACGAATTTCCGCGTCGGTGGGTTTTTTCTTGGTGTTCAAGAACGCCGCCGCCGTCATGATCCAGCCATTTAGGCAATAGCCGCACTGCGGCACTTGCTCTTCGACATAGGCGGTCTGCACCGGATGGGGATGCTCCGGCGTGCCGAGGCCCTGCAGCGTGGTGATCTCGTGTCCTGCGGCCTTCGACACCGGGGTCACGCAAGAGCGCGTCGCGACGCCGTCGACATGGACGGTGCAGGCGCCGCACTGCGATAGGCCGCAGCCGAAATGGGGGTTGGACATGCCAAGATCGTCTCTCAGCGCGTAGAGCAGCGGCATGTCCGGGTCCGCCTCGATCGTATGGGCGGCTCCGTTGACCCGCAGGGAATATTTTTCAGCCATGGGCGCGTTCCTTTTTCGGCACAAAAGCTCGCTCTGGGGCACCCTGTCCCCACGTGGGGCTTCTAGCATAGGGGGCATCGTCTGTCGCGGCTTTGTGGTAAGCTCGGGAATAAGATGTGGGTGATATACGTCAAGATATATCGACACCCTCCCATGGAGACGAGCGATGAAGAAATCCCTCAAAATTCTGTTCGGTTCGACCCTATTGGCGTCCATGGCCCTGGCGCTTTCCACGGCCGTTCCGGTCCAGGCGCAAAGCACGCGAGACGGGAACGTCTGCTTGAACGTCACCGAAATCCTGCGCAGCCAGGCGGTCGACAATCAAACGATCGTCTATCACATGAAGGATGGCAAAGTGTGGCGCAACACTTTGGCGGCACCATGTCCTGAACTTGTGAGCTTTTCGGCAGGTTCCTATGCGCAGAAGATGCACACCGACTATCTTTGCGGCTACACCCAGACCATCACGGTGGCGAGCGGCATGGTCTGCAGGCTGGGAGGATTCACGCGGGTGAACTGACCGAACAAATCAGTGAGGCAAGAAAAAAGGGGCCGGGAATTCCGGCCCCTTTTGCGTAAGTCCACGCAGGAATTATCGGCTGGCCAAGACCTGCATGGTGACCATGCCGCCATGTTCCGCATGGCAGGTCATGTCGATGCGCTGGACGTTCCGGCGATCCCCGGGGAGGTCGAGCGTGGTAACCCGATCCCGCCGCAGAATGTTTCTTCCATCGATGTTGAGATCGCGCGTCTCGCCATTGGCGAATGTGGCTTTGACATCGGTGCAGCGCGCGTCGTCATTGAGCGGGCGAAGCGCAATACTCGAGACGTCGCGGGCGCGCCAGCCGCCGAACGTCATCTCGTGATCGTTGCGGCCGTTGAACTGCTCGCTGCCAAGCGTGATCCAGCCGGATGTATCCAAGCGGCCGGTCACGTAGCGGTCATTGCCGAAACGATCATTGTTGCCGTAACGGTCGTTGCCGTTGCGATCGTTCGCCCATGGGAACATGCGTGACCACGTGCGATCCCAGTCGGGGCTCTGCCGCCATTCGGCCTGATAACGGCCGACGTCCGCGGCGATATCGACCGTCGCACGGTCGCGATCCATCACGCGGCAGTTGAAATCCAGGCGCCGGATCATTCGCCCGTTCGGCAGTGTCACCTCGACATTGCGGCCGCGCGGCAGGGAGCCACGGAAGATTTGCTGGCTGTTCCCATTGTTGAACGTCGCCGTCACGTCACGGCAGCGCACATCGGCATTGCGGGCAACCAAGGAAAGCGATTCCACCCGGCCGCCGAAATTGCCGTATTGCGTGTCGGTGTTGTCGCGTCTTGAAAAATCAACTGATCCGATCCTATCCCAGGCCGCCGATGCCGGCACGGCCACGCTCGAGAACAGAATCGCGGCCATTGCAAGAAGACGAGGGCTTCTCATGGTGCGTTTCTCCCTATATTTTACCTAACAGGCTGCAGCCAAAGGATTTTCCTCTCCCCTGGCCACTCAGCCCCTCGCCAAAATAACGGTTCAGCATCGCGCTGGTTCCGCTATGAATTTGTGTGCTCGGCCGGTTCGTGCAACCCGTCATTGTACAGATCATCACGCGGCGAAACGCACGCTCTCGCCAGCTTTAGAAAAGCTGCGTTAAGGCCATACGATTCTGCTAACATGCACCCGCAGCCGGGAGCCGACATGTCGATCATGCTGATAGCGCGCATCGCATTGTGCGGGGTGATCCTGATAGGCGCCGGTTCCGCCGCCCGCGCCAATTATTACGATTCTCCGCGCGAGTTGGATGTGATGGGGCCCTACACCCAAGCGGCTTCGGGCATGGTGTTTCCCGAATCAGTTGCTGGTTTCGCGCGAAACGGAATCGTCCGCTACAATTCCGAGGGCACCGATGAAAGCGCGGACTATCTTCTCGACGTCGCCGGACAGGAAATCGGGGTCAGCGTTTATGTCTATCCCGTGCCCGCGGATCTCGGCTCCGAGCTTGCCAAGGTGCTGCCGCAAGCCGATCTCATCGGCGCATTGTCAATGCTGGTCGAACAGCTCTTCGCCGACGAGGAACAGGGAATCGTCGAGGTCCATTCCGGTGCGGATCTGCTGGACGAGAGCGATATATCGTTCTCCCAACACGGCGTCGAATATCCGGGCAA
>DATHDZ010000037.1:0-6759 GCA_035318785.1 Micropepsaceae bacterium | reverse complement strand
CACAAATCTCATGTCAAACCAGTGAGTTGCGCAATTTTCCGAGCGGCTCTTCCGGCGCCAAGACCGCCCCCCTGTTTGCGAGCGCTATTGACAATCATTCGCATCTAGGCCATGTATAACCCGCGGTTTGGTACCGGTCCTCTTTGATGATCGTTTGTGTGTGCAATAGGCTGAGTGAAGCGAAGATTCGCGGCGCAATTGCGTGTGGCGCTTCCTCGCCCGATCAGGTTTATGCCCATAACGGCGTCAGAAGGGTCTGCGGCACATGCCAAGAAACGATCGCAACAATGCTCCAACAGGAGCGCGAGCCTCAGGATCTGCTGCAAGCCGCGGAGTAGGCGGCGACGCCAAGTCGATCGAATTCCTGAACCTGATTCTCAAGAACGAGCTCACCGCGATCAATCAATATTTCCTGCATTCGCGGATGCTGGCGAATTGGGGCGTCTCGGAACTGTCCAAGAAAGAGTATGAGGAATCCATCGACGAGATGAAACACGCCGATTCGCTGGTGCAGCGGATCCTGTTTCTGGGCGGACTCCCCAATCTGCAATATCTGGACAAGCTGCTGATCGGTGAAGACGTCGAAGAAGTCATCGCTTGCGATCTGAAATTCGAGGAGAGGGCGATCGCCGATTTGCGCAACGCGATTGCGCATGCCGAACAGGTCAGGGATTACGGTTCGCGGACGCTCTATGAAAGCATCCTGAAGAGCGAGGAAGAGCATATCGATTATCTGCGCACTCAGCAGAGGCTGATCGCGGCGATCGGGCTTTCCGATTACATCCAGGTCCAGACGCAGGCCAACGCCGCCTACGCGCTCGACCCTCCCGGCGATTGACGGGTTTAGATATGCAGGGGGCGGCCGTCGGCGGCCAGTACCGCCTCGTGCATCATCTCGGACAGCGTCGGATGCGGGAAGATGCTCACCTGCAGCTCAGCATCGGTGGCTTCGAGCGTGCGCGCGATCGTATAGCCCTGGATCAATTCGGTGACCTCCGCGCCGATCATGTGCGCACCTAGGAGCTCGCCGGTATCCGCATCGAATACGGTTTTGACGAAGCCTTCGACTTCGCCCAGCGCGATGGCCTTGCCGTTGCCGATATAGGGGAACTTGCCGGTTTTGATCTTTCGCCCACCCTCTTTGGCCTTGGATTCGGTGAGGCCGACGCTCGCCACCTGGGGCCAGCAATAGGTGCAGCCGGGAATCTTTGAGATATCGAGGGGGTGCACGCCCTTCACGCCGGCAATACGCTCGGCGACGATGACGCCCTCATGCATCGCTTTGTGCGCGAGCCATGGCGGCCCAACCAGATCGCCGATGGCGTAGATACCCGGAACCCCTGTCTCGCACCATTGGTTGACGACGACATGGGTCTTCTCGACCTTGATGCCGGCCTGCTCCAGGCCGATATTTTCCACATTGCCGACAATGCCGACCGCGAGGATCACGCGATCGACGGTGAGGGTCTCGAATCTGCCATCTTTCGTCTTCAGCGTGGCGGTGACGTCGTTCGCGCCCTTCTGCAATTTCTCGACCGTCGTTGCGGTCTTGATCACCATGCCCTGCTTCTGAAACGCTTTGGCGGCGAAGGCAGAGATCTCCTCGTCCTCGACGGGAAGCACGCGATCCAAGACCTCGACCACGGTGACCTCGGCGCCGAGCGTGCGATAGAAGCTCGCGAACTCGATGCCGATGGCGCCCGAGCCGACCACCAAGAGCGATTTGGGAAATTCCTTCGGCACCATGGCGTGGCGATAGGTCCAGATAAGCGTGCCGTCCGCCTCAAGCCCGGGAAATTCGCGCGCCCGCGCGCCAGTGGCGAGCACGATGGCCTTGGCGGAATATTCCGTGGACTGACCGTTCTTGACCACCGTAATGGCGTTCCTGCCCTTCAGCGTCGCCTCGCCGTCGATGACCGTGACCTTGTTCTTCTTCATCAGGCCCTTGACGCCGTTCACAAGCTGGGCCGCCACCTTGCGCGAGCGCTCGACGATTTTGGGAAGGTCGAAGGTGATGTCGTTAGCGGAAAATCCGAACTCGTTCAGCCGGTGCAACAGGTGCCAGATTTCGGATGAGCGCAGCAGCGCCTTGGTCGGGATGCAGCCCCAGTTCAGACAGATTCCGCCGAGGTTTTCGCGCTCCACCACGGCGGTCTTCAGGCCGAGCTGACCGCAACGGATGGCGCAGACATAGCCGCCGGGGCCGCCTCCGATAATGATCACGTCGAAAGATTCAGCCATGGAACCGCACCACAACCCCTGCCCGGCTTACGTAAGGCAATTCGACCCTCCTTCAAGAGAGGATGGGGCTTTCGTTCAAAGGAGCATCGAAGCCGGTTCTTCGATGAAGATCTTGAGCGTCTGCAGGAAGCGCGCACCCGTCGCACCGTCGATGACGCGATGATCACAGGACATGGTCACGGCCATGATCGTGGCAGCGACGATCTTTCCATCACGCACGACCGCGCGCTCTTCTCCGGCGCCGACCGCGAGGATCGCGCTCTGCGGCGGATTGATGATGGCAGTGAATTCCTTGATCCCGAACATACCGAGATTGGAGATGGAGAAGGCCCCGCCTTCATATTCCTGCGGCTTCAGCTTCTTTGTCTTGGCGCGTTCGGCGAGCGACTTGACCTCGTTGGAGATTTCGACGAGGCCCTTGGCTTCGGCGCCGAACACAATCGGTGTGATCAGACCGGGATTGAGATCGACGGCAATGCCGATATCGGCGCGCTTATGTTTCAGGATGGCCGCATCGGTCCAGCTCGCATTGACGTCGTGATGCTTCATCAATGCCATGGCGGCGGCCTTGATGACGAAGTCGTTGATCGAGAGCTTATAGGCGCCTTCGGCTTTGGGAGATTTCTCGTTGAGCCGGGCGCGGAGCTGCATGAGCGCCCCGATATCGCAATCGATGGTGAGATAATAATGCGGGATCAGCGACTTTGCCGAGGTGAGCCGGCGCGCAATCGCTTTTCGCATGGAATCGTTTGGAACCGCCTCGTATTCGCCCTCCTTGTAGAAGAGGCGCGCATCGGGCAAAGGCGCCAGACCGGCAGGTGCGGCGTGAACATCGGGCGCGACAACAGGTTTCGCCGGCGCCTGTTCTTCGCGAGCCTGGCCGGGTTTCACTGGGGCGCCTTTGGCGGCAGCTTCGACATCGGATTTAACGATCCGCCCCCGCGGGCCCGAGCCCTGCACCGAGGCGATGTCGACACCGGAGCGTTGCGCGATCCTTTTCGCCAATGGCGAGGCAAAGATGCGCTGCCCCGTGTGCTCCGTATGCGGAGCAGCGGCGCCGTTACCGCCCCGGGGCGCGGTTGGCGTCGCGGGCGATACGGGAGGCGGCGCCTTCGGCGCGGCAATTGGTGACACCGGAGCGAGCGCTTCGCGAATGGCCTGCATCGTCGCAGGAATATCCTGAGGATTGGGCGCGCCGTCCTCGGTTTCCAGCACCGCGATGGGGACGTTGACCTTCACGCCTTCCGCGCCTTCGGGAATCAGAATTTTTCCGATGCGGCCCTCGTCGATGGCTTCGAACTCCATCGTAGCCTTGTCGGTTTCGATCTCCGCCAATATGTCGCCGGCCTTCACGGCATCGCCTTCCTTGACGTGCCATTTGGCGAGCTTGCCCTCTTCCATGGTGGGCGACAGCGCGGGCATCAGGATGTTGGTAGACATGTCTATCGGTAGCAAACGGCTTTGGCGGCGGCGATGACGTCCTCGACCGTCGGCAGCGCCAGCCTTTCCAGATTGGCGGCATAAGGCATCGGCACGTCTTTGCCGGCAATGCGCATCGGCGGCGCGTCGAGATAATCGAAGGCCTCATCCACCACGACAGCGGAAATTTCGGCTCCGATGGAACAGACCGGCCATCCCTGCTCCACCGTCACGAGGCGGTTGGTCTTCTTCACCGATTCGATGATTGTCGCGGTATCGAGCGGGCGCAGCGTGCGCAGGTCGATGAGTTCGGCCTCGATACCCTCCTTTGCCAGCGCCTCGGCGGCATCCATAATCAGGCCCACCGAAATCGAATGCGAAACCAGCGTCACGTCGGTTCCTTCGCGGATGATTCGCGCCTTGCCGATAGGGAGCACGAAATCATCGAGCTTCGGCACGGGGAAAGAGCGGCCATAGACGATTTCGTTTTCCAGGAAGATCACCGGATTGGGATCGCGGATCGCCGCTTTCAACAAACCTTTCGCGTCGGCCGCAAAATAGGGCGAAATCACTTTCAATCCCGGAATATGCGCGTACCAGGAGGCGTAATCCTGGCTGTGTTGCGCAGCCACGCGCGCGGCGGGCCCATTGGGACCGCGAAAGACGATAGAACAGCCCATCTGGCCGCCTGACATATAGAGCGTCTTCGCCGCCGAGTTGATCAATTGATCCATCGCCTGCATGGCGAAGTTGAAGGTCATGAATTCGACGATCGGTTTCAATCCGCCGAACGCTGCGCCAATCCCGAGGCCCGCGAAACCCTGTTCGGTGATAGGCGTGTCGATGACGCGACGCTCGCCGAATTCTTCGAGCAAGCCCTGGCTCACCTTGTAAGCGCCTTGATATTGCGCGACCTCCTCGCCCATGAGGAACACGGTTTCGTCGCGGCGCATCTCTTCGGCCATGGCATCACGCAAGGCGTCGCGCACCGTCATGGTGACGAGTTCGGTGCCGTGGGGAATTTCGGACAGCGCGGCAGAACCATTGCCGGTACGAGCCGGCGGCGTTTCAGCCGCGCTGACCTGCGCCTTCGGCGGCACCTTCTCCAGCACGAGGGGAACGGGAGGGCTTTGCTTAGGTTGTGATGCAATGGCGGCGCGGGCCGGCGGGGCAGCGGTGTCTTCACCGTCCATCGCGAGCTCTGCAATGGGTGCATTGACCTTCACCGCTTCGGCGCCTTCTGCAACGAGCAGTTTCGCGATCCGCCCAGCGTCGATCGATTCGAACTCCATCGTCGCCTTGTCGGTTTCGATCTCCGCCAGAATATCGCCGGCCTTTACGACATCGCCTTCCTTGACGTGCCACTTGGCGAGCTTGCCCTCCTCCATGGTGGGGGACAGTGCGGGCATCAGGATTTGTGTCATTACTTCAGAATGTCCGTGTAGAGTTCTTCCAGCGCGGGCTCGGGCGATTCGGTGGCGAATTCGGCAGCGTGGTTGATGACCTGGCGCACCTCACGGTCATAGGTTTTGAGTTCGTCTTCCCTGACGATTCCTGCGCGCACCAGACGCGCGCCGAACGTGTCGATCGGATCATGCTTCTCGCGCATCTGCTGCACTTCCTCGCGCGTGCGATATTTTGCCGGGTCCGACATCGAGTGGCCGCGATAGCGATAGGTCTTCAGCTCCAGGATATAGGGACCCTTGCCTTCGCGAGCCCAGGCGACGGCTTTCTTGCCGGCCTCATAAACGCTCTCGACGTCCATGCCATCGACCGCTTCGCCCGGAACGTTCTGCGCCGCGCCACGCTTGTAGAGATGAACTTCGGACGTGGACCGATCGACCGCCGTGCCCATCGCGTATTGGTTGTTTTCGATGATGTAGACGACGGGGAGCTTCCATAGCTCGGCCATATTGAAGGACTCGAACACTTGCCCCTGATTGGCCGCGCCATCGCCGAAATAGGTGAGACAGACCGCGCCGTTCTGGCGATAGCGGTTTGCGAAAGCCAGACCGGTGCCGATGGGCACATTGGCGCCGACAATGCCGTGTCCGCCGAAGAAATTCTTCTCGCGGCTGAACATATGCATGGAGCCGCCCTTTCCCCTGGAATAGCCGGTCGCGCGGCCCGTGAGTTCGGCCATCACGCCGGAGGGTTCCATCCCGCAGGCGAGCATGTGTCCGTGATCGCGATAGGTGGTGATCACCTGGTCGGCGGGTTGCAGCGTCGCCTGCATGCCGACCACCACGGCCTCCTGGCCAATATAAAGGTGGCAGAAACCGCCGATCAGACCCATGCCGTATAATTGTCCGGCCTTCTCTTCGAAGCGCCGAATCAGCAGCATGTCGCGATAGAATTTTTTCAGGCGTTCAAACTCAGCCGGGTCCACGAGCTTTCCGTTCGCCGGCCCGAGTTCGCTTTCACTCCCTGCGGCCGCCGTCGCTTCCGCACGCGCCATATCTCACCCTGTGGCTTTGGCTCCTCCGGCCGCGACCGGACGCCGCTTATGACAAGGGTGAATTGCCCTTGGCAAGGCCGAACTTAACTCCCCGGAATCCTAACGCTTTTCGCGCGGGACCGCTACCTCGTCCGAGCGCGACTCAAGCAGCACGCCGCGGGCGACCTCCTCGAGCAGATCGGGATCGATGGCCTTGCCGTCAAGGAGGGAGATGCGATGCGCCAGCGCTTCACGTTTGGCGTGAACGGCCGCGAGGTCCTGCTGGGCCACGGCAAGCTCGTCCTGAGTCTGGTGCCAGGCCAAGAGGCCGCGCTCGCCGAAGAAGAAGCTGTAGCCGAAATAACCACTCACCGCACAGCAGATCGCAGGAAGCAGGATGAACGGGACGTTTCGGCCGATGCGGCGATGTATTCGCATGGCCGTCACGGAATCATATTCGGATTCAGCGAGCAAGCGAATTCGTAGCGGATCGAGAGTTCAATATGGAGTTCCGTCTTTGCGGGTGAATTTGCGCGTGCCGTCCGGCGTTTTCACCGCCACGATGTCGTCATCGGGATAGTGGGCTCCATCGCCGAGCGTCCGGTCGCCGACCTCCAAATAGACCACATCCGATTCGCTTTGGTTCACGAGATGGTGCGCAT
>DATHDZ010000036.1:0-11256 GCA_035318785.1 Micropepsaceae bacterium | reverse complement strand
ACCCTCACGATCTTCGTCGACAAGTCGACCGAGGGAATAAGGTCCTTGCCGGACATCTCGTAATCGACGCCGAGCGCGAGCCAGCGCATCGCCCAATCTGCTTTCCATTGCAGTTTGCACCGCCCGCCCGTGACAGGTACTTCGGTGCGCCTGCCCTCCTCTTCGTAGATGATCGTTCCGGCATCGGCGTCCCAGGCGACCACCGGGACCTGCAGCACACGACCGTTCTCCTGAGAAACCGGTAGGAACGGACTGTAGGTCGCTCGCCGTTCGGGACCGAGCGTCGGGAGAACAACGTCCCGCACGTTCTCGTATCGGCGAAGCACCGCGAGGAGCGCCTTGTCGAAAAGGCCGTTCCGGTAGCACTCCGTCGAACTGAAGAATTCGTAGCGAAACCCGAAGCGGTCGAGGAACGCCTGGAGTCTCGCATTGTTATGGGCGCCGAAGCTCGGGTGGGTGCCGAAGGGATCGGGAATGGCGGTCAGGGGCTTGCCCAAATACTCACGCAGCATGTCCTGGTTGGGTACGTTGTCGGGGACCTTCCTCAAGCCGTCCATGTCGTCCGAAAAGGCGATCAGCCTCGTGGGCACTTCGGATAGCATCTCGAAGGCCTGTCGAACCCAACTCGTGCGAGCAACTTCCCCGAACGTCCCAATATGGGGCAGGCCCGAGGGGCCATAGCCAGTCTCGAACAATACTTCATTTACCGATTGGCCAGCGGCGCGACGCGTTTCGACGCGCGCAAGCAATTTTCGCGCTTCCTCGAAGGGCCAAGCGCGGGCGGCCGTCGCAAGCTCGCAGCGTGAGCCAGATGTCATCGGAATCCTTAGCGTTAAGCGTATCGAAAGGCGGGAAAGCTAGGCTTAGCGTTCACCGAGGTCAACGCGAGCGTCGGGCTAATCAACGGGCGCGAATTGCCCGCGAAGGAGTGGGTGGGGTGATCATCGAGCCCGGCGCGCAATCTATTTTGCGGGACCAAGCCTTGCTGCGCGATAGGGTCGCCATCCTTTATGCGCTGAGCGATCATTATCTGTTTCTTCCATTTGCCGCCCTCTGCACGGTCGCGGCGTTGGTCGGACCTCACATTGCCCTTTCCTACGCAGCGATCCCGTTCATCCTCTTGATAGCCATTACCATTGTCTGCAGCCGATTGAGGGCGGCATATGACCGCCGCAAACCGGATGACGACCCGGCTCTTTGGGCGAACCGCTATACGATCCTGTCCGGCATATCCGGCCTGGTCTGGGGTATTGGCGCCATCATCTGGTTCGTCCCGGGCTCCTTTCCCGCACAAGCCTATCTGGTGCTTGCATTCCTGGGCATGTCAGCAACGGAATTCGTTTGCCGCGCCCCCCATCGGCCGGCCTATCTCGCGCATGCTGCTGGATCGCTTCTCCCATTGGCTGCGCTGCTGGTGTTGGAAGGCGGGATGTATCAGATGCTGTCCGCCAATCTCGTGCTTTTCTTCGGCGGCGTGCTCTACAGCTATAGCGGCACGGTGACGCAACTTCTCAACGCCAGCATTCATGTTCGCCAAGACAATGCCGATTTGATCACGCGGCTGAGCGAGGAAAAGTGCATAGCCGAAGGGCGGCGTGATACAGCGCAGGCGAGCGAACGTACCCGATCGGCGTTCATCTCCAATATCAGCCATGAGCTCCGGACTCCTCTCAACGCCATCCTCGGCATGGCGCAGCTTCTGGAGCGAAGCGATTTGGAAAAGGCACAACGCGATCATGTGAAGGTCTTGCTCGAAGCGGGGCGTGGTCTAAAGACGCTGCTCGACGACATCATCGCCCTCGCCCAACAAGCAGACAGTCCGCTGTCTTCCCCGGAAACGGGAGGCGACGCGGGTCAGGCGGCGCGAACCGTCGCGCGGCTGTTGCAGCCAAACGCTTGGGAGAAACGTCTGCGTCTTTCCATCAATGTGGCGTCGGGGCTGCCCCGGGTCGCAGCCGATTCCCGGTTGCTGCGTCGCATCTTTTTGAAGCTGGTCGGCAACGCGATCAAATTCACTGAACGAGGCAATATCGGGATTTCACTGGATTCGCTCTGCGATGAAACGGGTCTACAAAAGGTGCGCTTCGCAGTTACGGATACGGGTCCCGGCATTCCCAATCATATGCTGGCGACGGTCTTCGAGCCGTTCGCGAAGGCAGACGAGTCTTACGCGGCGCGTCATACGGGCGCGGGAGTAGGACTCGCAGTTGCCAAGCGCTTGATCGAATCCTTTGGCGGCACTATCGGTGTGGAAAGCGAGCCGGGAATGGGGGCGAGCTTCTGGATCATCATGCCCGCCCTCGAGGCGCGCGCGGCCAGTGAAACCCGCCACGAAGATCAGGTGGAAGTCCCGAGCGGGCTGTCTGTCCTGGTATATTTGCCCGACGATCCGACGCGCTCGTCTATCGAGCGTTTGCTCACGCCTTTCGGAAACGCCATTACCCTCGCCGGCACGCTGGCGCAGGCCGCAACCGTTTCCTCACGGGGAGGCTTTGCGCTTATCATCACCTCCACAGCAAGCGCAGACGCTCTTGCTGCAACACCCGGCCAACGGACGCCTATTCTCGCTCTGACCACGAACGAGGAAAGCCTGCCCGGGGGGGCAGACGCCGTTCTGCGCTGGCCAGCGACGAACAACGCGCTCTATTCCATGATCTCATCCATCACGGGGGAAGGTGGAAAAACCGCGGACGGGTCGAACGATGATGCGATGGACGCCGCGTTCGACGCCAAGGCCATTTCCGAGCTTGAGAAATCCCTAGGATTCAAGACGCTCATCGATATTCTGCAATCCTATCTGCACACCGGGGAAGAGTTGGCGGCCTCCCTTTCGGCTGCCTCGGATAAGGAAGATTGGGGTCAAGCGGGGCGTCTGGCGCAGGATTTCGCCGGCGCCGCGGGCGGATTGGGTCTTACCGCGCTCACCGCCGCCTCGCGTTTGCTTGCGCAGGGCGCGCGCGATGGCGCCAACGATCAAATATTGTCAACGGCAACAGACGATGTGCTCTCCGAACATCGTCGCGTCCGCGAGGCATTACGCCGCCTCTATCCCGACCTTTCGGCGTAACGCCGAAGTCGCCATATTCGCTTCGCGTCGTGTTCACGCGAGGTCAGCAGTGCGTTTGCCACAATTGGAGTTACCGGCGTTGGCCCTCACGGGTGGCGGGGCTGTTATGGCTGAGCCGGCGGGCGAAACGCGGGCACTTTCCGCGACTGAAGCACGCGATGTGCTCGCTCGAGGCGACGTATTGACTTGCCATGCCCTTTTCGTGGCGCAGCGTCTGTCCACACGCCTTGGCAAACCCGTCTTTGATGTGCTCGAGCTTTTCGCCTTCGCGCGCCCCGCTGAACCCTGTCTGCCGAGCCCACTCGGCCTTGCGCGCGCCTTGAAGTTGAAGGAGCCACGTACGCCAGAGGAGTCGGCGCACGGGTTGCACGAAGCGGCTGCAGCTTTGTTTGATGGGCTAGTCGGGCTGCCTTCCGATCAAAAGGAACGTGCACGCAAGACCGCCTCTTTCATGAACAAGGCCGGGTGGCGCTGGGGACCAAGTGTGCTCGCTGTCCTGGGCGAACCCGAACGCCTTGTTAGCCCCCTGGCCGGTCTTGACAGCTGGCGCAGGCTTCCGGAATGGGAGGATGAAGCACCGCCCACCCGCCCAGGAAGTCAGCCTGTCGAGACAGAAGAAGCACAGGCGCGACTCGCCGCATTGGTCGGACCGGATGGCGCTGTCCGCCGGCAGCAGCAGGAATTCACCGCAGCGGCCTCGGCCGCCTTTGCGCCTAGGGTGCGAATAGGTTCGCCACGGATTGCTTTGGTGGAGGGGGGCACCGGCACGGGAAAGACACTCGGCTATCTGGCGCCGGCCTCGTTGTGGGCGGAAAAGAACGGTCCGGGTCTTTGGATCTCGACCTATACGCGCAACCTGCAGCGTCAGATCCTGCAAGAGATGGACAAGCTCAAGCGCGATCCGCGCACGCGGGACTTGAAAACCGTGCTGCGCAAGGGCCGTGAGAATTATCTATGCCTGCTGAATTTCGAGGATGCCGCCAAACGCAACGCTATGGCGTCCGGCCAGCGCGCCGTCGCGCTGGGCCTGATCGCCCGATGGGTCGCAGCGACCCCGGACGGCGATCTTTCCGGCGCAGGATTTCCGGCCTTTCTTGCCGCTTTCGTTCCGCTTCGCGAGCTGACCGATCGGCGCGGGGAATGCATCTATGCGGCCTGTCCCCATTACCGGACCTGCTTCATCGAACGCGGTCTACGCCGTGCACAATCGGCCGACATCGTCATAGCCAATCATGCCCTCGTGATGGCACAGGCGACTCAGGACGGAGTGAAGGCCGAAGAGACGGACGATGTCGCGCCCGAACGTCGCGTGCGCTACGTTTTCGATGAGGGCCATCATCTTTTCGATGCCGCGGATTCCGCGTTCGCGGGGCATCTCTCAGGCATGGAGATGGCGGAACTACGGCGCTGGATCCGCGGTCCCGAGGGGAGGACGTCGCGCGCGCGCGGCCTTAGCGAACGCGCACGCGATCTCGTGACCGACGAAGACGGGGCAAGCATCCTTGAAGAGGCGCTCGCGGCGGCCGGCGCTTTGGCGGGCGAAGGCTGGCTTGCCAGGGTAAAGGGGGGCGGTGCGCGGGGACCAGGAGAGGTTTTCCTCGCCCATCTCTACGCCCATGTGCGGGCGCGTAGCACCGACGGCGATTCGCAATACGGCATCGAAGCCGATGTGCGACCATTGCCGGTGGAACTGTTGGACGCTGCGCGCACGCTCGATCACTGGCTCATTCGCCTGGCCACGCCTTTGGGGCGGCTGGCGACCTCCTTGCGCACGCGGCTGACGCGCGAGGCAGCCGAGCTCGATTCCCCCATGCGCGTGCGGTTGGAAGCAGCTTCGCGTGGACTGGAGCGACGCGCGCATCTGCTTTTGCCGGCTTGGCGCGCCATGTTGGCGACGTTGGGCGAGGAAGCCGACGAAGCGACGGAATTCGCCGATTGGTTCGAGATCGCGCGCGACGATGCGCGCGACGCCGATGTCGGGCTAAAGCGGCACTGGATCGACCCGACGATCCCATTCGCGGACACCATCCTCAAGCCGGCGCATGGCGCATTGATCACGTCGGCGACCCTGCGCGATGGCGGCAATCACGCGAATTCCGAAGGCGATTGGCGTACCGCGGAAGTGCGCGTGGGTGCCCATCACCTTCCCGAACCCCCACAGCGAGCCCTGTTCGGTTCTCCGTTCGACTGGGCGAACCAAGCGCGCATCATTGTCGTTCGGGATATCGACCGCCGCGACTTGGATCAGCTCGCCGCCGCCTACCGCGAGCTCTTGCTAGCGGCCGGAGGCGGCGGACTTGGCCTGTTCACAGCCGTCAGAACGCTCAAAGCCACCCATGCGCGAATCGCATTGCCCCTCGCCTCCGCGGGCCTGACCCTCTATGCGCAGCACGTGGATGCGCTGGACACGGGCACACTTGTCGACCTCTTCCGCGCCGAGGAAAATGCCTGCCTCTTGGGCACGGATGCCCTCCGCGACGGGGTCGACGTTCCCGGGCGTTCGCTCAGGCTTTGTGTCTTCGACAAGGTGCCATGGCCCAAGCCCAGCATCCTGCATAAAGCTCGGCGCGCGCGTTTCGGTAAGAGCTATGACGATCTTTTGGCCCGGCTTCGGTTGAAACAGGCGTTTGGTCGGCTTATCCGCAGCGAAACCGACAAGGGTGTGTTCGTCATCCTGGATGCCGCCTGCCCGAGCCGGCTCCTTGCCGCGCTGCCTCCCGAAGCGCCTGTGATACGGTGTGGCCTTGCCGAAGCCATCGCCGAAACACGGAGTTTCCTTGTAAACACACCGTTGCCGGTGAAAATCTAGGCGAATTCAAAATGCGAGCGGGGACGTCATGAAACGCATATTCATCGGGATCGCGACGCTTCTCCTTATGGTTTTCGTCGTCATGGTCGCGCGCACTTTGATGATCGCCGCACCGTCCGATCAAGCGGCTGCGCCTCCTATTCCCGTAGAGTCGAACGCGGTCGCCCAGCATCTCGCTCAGGCCGTGCGGTTCCAAACCATTTCCTATGGCGACGGCATTAAGGAAAACGAAAAGGCCATGGCGCTCCAAGCCATGCATGATTGGATGGAGCAGACGTATCCCTATTTCCACGAAGCAGCAGGACCAGAGAAGTTCGGCGAGAGCCTTCTCTTCACCTGGATCGGCAAGAACCCGAATCTACCACCGGTGATGTTGATGGCGCATATGGATGTGGTGCCCGTCGTTCCAGGTACGGAGAAAGATTGGACGCACGCGCCATTCTCCGGCGATATCGCCGACGGCTTCGTTTGGGGCCGCGGCACGCTCGACGACAAAGGTCAGCTCGTTGCCATCCTCGAAGCGATGAACCGGCTCGCGATGGCCGGCTTCCAGCCGGAGCGCACGGTCATGTTCGCGTTCGGCCAGGATGAGGAAGTGGGCGGCGGCAAAGGCAACGCGGCAATCGCCAAAGCGCTCACCTCGCGCGGGGCGCATTTCGCCTGGGTGCTGGACGAAGGCAGCTCGATCATGAACGAGCCCTATCCCGGTGTGCGCCGACCGGTCGCCTTCGTCTCCAACGCAGAGAAAGGCTATCTCAGCCTCGAACTGACCGCCCATGGCGAAGGCGGCCATGCCGCACGACCCTCGCTCGATCTGGCGCTGCCTCGCCTGTCCGCGGCGATCCTCAACGTGATCGGAAGCCCTTTCGAATCGGATTTAGACGACATCCAGCGCGCGAAATTCGCCGTGCTGGCACCGCTCGTCCCCTTTGCCGACCGGTTCATGCTCGCCAATCTCTGGCTGATGAAAGCGCTTGTGCTCAGGCGGATGGAGGCAGTGCCGGATTCGGCGGCGGTTCTGCACACGACCATCTCACCCACGGTTTTGAACGCGGGCATCAAGGAGAACGTCATCCCACCAACGGCGCGCGCCATCATCAATTTCCGGCTCCATCAACGCGACACTATTAACTCGGTCACCGCGCATGTGAAACAGGCCATCGGGGATGCGAAAGTGGACGTCGTCGAGCGAGAAGAGACTCTCTCGGAAGCGACCAAGGTCGTGGATATGAAGAGCCCCGCGTTCGTCTATTTGTCGAACGCGATCACGGCGACATATGGCGTCCCCATCGCCCCCGATATCATGACCGGCGCCACTGATTCTCGACATTTCCTGCCGATCGCCGATGCGGTTCTTCGCTTCCGACCCTATCATGAAGAGGTCGCCGATCTTGCCCGCGTGCATGGCACGAATGAGCGTGTCGCCGTGAGCGATCTTGGTCCTGCGGTCAGCTTCTATATGCGCTTGGTCCAAGATTTGAAATAAATGCTGCCATTCTCTTTTAGGAGATTGCACACTGTATTTCATACGAGTTTCTATCTAGCGCCTTGATTGGTCTCATTCTGCCCTCCAGTTTGGCCTTGGTTACATCAATCGCCCATGACAGGACCCCTCGGTTGGCAACTGCACGCAAGCTGCGGGCAGCACTGCCATCGTTCATCCCTAGTTCATGCTGGAAGTTTTACGGTCGCTGCTAAAGGATTGTCGTAACGACCAACCCCTGCCGCAACTTCACTCACGAGCCTCGATACATGCCTATGATGCCCCCGGACGCCGACCTGAAAACCCATCTTGAGAACCGGCGCTCGCTTGCGGAAGCGCGCGCGACCTATTTTGCGCCTTTCACTCCCGCGGAGCCCGCCCTGAATAATCTCCACGATTTTTCGAAGCTGCGAGAAGAAATCGCGGCTCTACGAAATGGAACGCCGGCCCGCTGAAACAGGCCTACCTAGCTGCCCGTTCAGAAGTCAGGCTTCTCCGCCATTGGCATATGATAATCGAAGAGATTCGTATTGTTCTCTGCGCAGATTTTTTCGATGAACTCCTGCTGCACGCGCCGATAGTGCCGCATTCCCGACCAGGGCTTATAGAAAGCGTCAGGGTCGTCTACCGTGAAGACCACTTCCATCGCCTGGCCGCCCTCGACCATTCTCCAGCGCTCCACGACGTGCAGCTTCTGGGTATGCGGCGTGCGGTAAATGTCGACGACCGTCTTATCGTTCTGCCCAATCGTGTCGATGACGAGCGTGTCTCCTTCGTAATGGCCGACCGACTCGCCGTACCAGGACGGCTTCGGATTCGTCGAATGGGGCACGTCCATGTAGACACGCCGGAGCTGATTGTCTTCAGTCCATATCATCCAGACTTCCTTGGGAGTTTGCAGGAATACAACGGGGTCGGGTCCGCCATAACCCATGAAGAAGGGAACGCCTGCCGGCACGCAGCTTGATTGCGCCGTAAAGGCACTCTTCTTGCCGGCGAGGACGTCGTCGATGTCCTTCTGCATCTGTTCCTTCACCCAGGGCATCAGGTTCGGATTGGAGAGATCGGCGATCCGGAAACTCGGTTGCGCGCCGGCGCCGTTGGGAACGAAGGGATGCGCCGGATCGCTGACCGCGGGCGGCAGACGGCCGGGAACAGGTTCGAAGTACGGACCGCCGCCGTTAAGGCCGACCCAGCCGGCAAAATTCGACGAGAAATCCGGCGGAGTCGGCTTTTGTTGCGCCACGGTCGATGCGACCGGAACTCCCACGAGGGCGACAAGGAGGCTGCTTGCGAGAACGCTCCATGTGAACGAGGACATTTTTGTTCCTCCTTGCTTGTAGACCGAGCTATTGCGCCGGAGAAAATTTCTGGACGCGCCGTCCCGTCGCGACCTTGCCGGTATAGAGATTGCCCTTGGAATCCATTGTTGCGACATGCAGGAAGCTGAACGCGCCACCCTCGGGGCCGAAGCGGCCGATCTTCTGCACCACCTGACCGGTCTGGCGGTCGAGTTGCCACACGACTATGTTCATGATGTCCTCGGATCATAGCGATTTTTCGCAGGACCTTCTGACGGCGCCGCAACACTGACGGCGAAAGCCGAAATGCAGCATAGACCGACCGCCGACGCCGACGCTTTCAAACATTTCCTCCAATTCGCGCGCAATCCCTTCGCTCCCCGTTGGCAGGCTACTCAGCCACGCAGCCGCATTCGCGAAGCATACACTCGCGATCCAGACTCATGAAGAAGGCAACTCAAGAAGATGCGAAACTCCGTGTTTCAGGGCTCGTTCGGTAGCGCAGGCGTGCTCGCGGGTGCTTTGCGAGGCGGATTCGCCTGTTCGAGCGCGTAGGCATAGGAGAACAGTCGACCTTCCGAGAAATCGGGGCCGAGAAGTTCGCCTCCGACAGGAACGCCGAGCGGGGCGGAGGCCGTCGGCGCGGAGAACCCGGCCTGGAAAGTCACCGCCGGGAAACCGGTACCGTTGGAGAGCACGCCGTTGCGTTCCGCTTGATCGGCGGCGCCGATCGGCGCGACCAGAACTCTCTGCAGCGGATAGAGGATCGCATCCAGATTGAGGTCCGCCATCGTCTTGGAAACGGCGAGGCGCAATTTGTCCCGGTTCAACATGCGGTCCTTGTAGGTCGGATTGTTCATACCGTCGGTAATCGCGATCTCCATCTCCAGCGTCTTCTGCACGGCAGAGGTCTTGGTCGCGACCAGATCGGCGAAGGTCTTGACCGGCGCACCGGGTCCGAGCGCCGCGAAATAGCGTTCCATGGCGGCGCGCGCTTCATAAGGCTGTGTATCCATAGCGGGCAACAGCGCATCGTATTCGGCAAGGTCGAAGCGGATGATCTTTGCGCCCAGCGATTCCATCCTGGCGATGGCGGCCTCCATCGCGGCGTTGACCTCGCGATGACGCTCCGCCGCGCCGAAGAGATTCCGCATCACCCCGATCCGTGCGCCTTTCAGGGCATCCTTGTTCAAGAGCTGCGTGTAGCTCTTCGGCATATGCCCCTTACCAAAGGCGGTGATCGGATCGCCCGAATCATAGCCTGCCATCACATCGAGCAGCAGTGCCGCGTCCGTAACCGTTCGCGCGATCGGGCCGACCTCGTCCTGGGTCAGGCTGTTGGGGATCACGCCTCGCCGGCTGACGAGACCGCGCGTCGGGCGAATGCCGACCAGATTGTTCGCCGAGGCCGGCGAACGGATCGATTGGCCCGTGTCGCTGCCCGTGCCGAGAACCGCGAAATTGGCGGCGATCGAGGCGCCGGTCCCGCCGCTAGACCCGCCCGGGGTTCGGCTGAGATCATAGGGATTCCTCACCTGCCCCCCGAGGCTGGAGATCGACATCCCGCCGCGCGCGAATTCCTGCAGATTCGCTTTCGCCAGGATCAGCGCGCCAGCCTTGCGGATCCTGTCCGCGACGAACGCATCCGTCGGCGGTCGTGATGTCTTCATCGCGACATTGCCGCCCGTGGTCGGCATATCGGCGGTGTTGAAATTGTCCTTGAGGATGACCGGAATGCAGTGCAGCGGGCCGGCAGCGGAGGGATTGGCCGTGTACTGACGATCAAGCTCGGCTGCGCGCTCCATGACTTTGGGATTGACGGTGATGATGGCGTGCAGCGATGGGCCGCGCAGATTGTAGGCCTCGATCCGATCGAGATAGAGCCTGGTCAGCCTTGTGCAGGTCAGCTGATGCGCGGCGAAAGCGTCATGGATACTGGCGATCGTCGCTTCCTGCAGATGAAAAGGACGCGCTTGTTGCGCATGCGCGTGCCCGATCATGACGCTCAGCATAGCGCATGACAGCGCAACTCCGGGCAGATGACGCATCGAGGCTGCTCCAAAATCTAATGCCACCGAAGAAACAACCTCCTTCCCTGAAACTCGAAGGAACGCAGCCTTCTCAAGAATGACATGCCGAGGAGCGACGTGTTCATCTCCGCTTGGTTTATCGAGACCGGCACGTTGGATAGTTCGATGGGGCCAATGGAGAGACTTCGCAAAGTGAATGCCGCGCCCTGTCCGATCCCGTTGGCTGTCTCGTAAGGGTGGGTAAAGCTCAACGCCTCCGTGTCGATACCGATCCGCTTTGCGTCGGACGGGCTCAAAACGGTTTCGCTTGCGCCCGTATCAATGAGGAAGCGGACCGGGCTGCCATTGGCATTGCCGATGACATAAAAATGCCCGTCCGCGCTCTCCGAAAGAACGACGACATCAGGATTGCTGGCGACCGGATTGCCGGGGAGCAATTCTGACCGCAAGCGCAGACCTATATCTGTCAGTTCGCTCTGGAACGCGAAACCGATCGCCAGAACCGCGGCGACGCCCATCCAGATTGCAAGGTTGCGAGCAACTTCGCCAAACCTTACGCGGCGAGC
>DATHDZ010000035.1:0-5974 GCA_035318785.1 Micropepsaceae bacterium | reverse complement strand
CGCGTAAGACTCTCGGTCTTGCCGCCGCGCTCACCATGGGCGCGGGTGTTGTCTCTGCCGCGGAGATGCCCAAATTCGGCAAGCCGATCTCGGAAGGCGATTTGAAGGCCTGGGATATTTCCATCGCACCCGACGGTGTGGGCCTGCCTGCTGGCTCCGGCACTCCGGCACAAGGCGCCACGGTTTTTGCCGCCAAATGCGCCGCCTGCCATGGCGCCAAGGGCGAGGGCGGGCAGGGTCCCGCGCTTGTCGGTGGCATTGGCTCGCTGCCGGCGCCCAATCCCAATCCGATCCGCACGGTGGGAAGCTATTGGCCCTATGCCACGACGGTGTTCGATTATGTGCGCCGGACCATGCCATGGAATCAGCCCAAGACGCTGACCAGCGACGAGACTTACGCGGTCGTGGCCTATGTCCTGAACCTCAACGGGATCGTCAAGGACGGCGAGGTGCTGAACAAGGACACGCTAGCCAAAGTGCGCATGCCCAACCGCGACGGCTTCATCGAGCTCTACCCGAATAAGTTTTGACTTCCTCTCCCCTTGAAAGTTTAGGGCCGAATATAGGAAAGTCCGGTTGCCTCTCCGACGCGACGGGAGATGTCGCCCGTTAAGCGTACCTATAGCGCCCCGGGGTGAGGGAATTTTCCACATTGGATGTATGAGGGTGGGATGCCTCAAGTTACTAATCCGGCAGCAGAAATGCTTGCGCTTTGTAGGAAGCTCAAAACTTACGAAAGCGGTGAAAATGGCTATGGCGCATTGGCACGAGTCGTTGAAGTCGACGCCAATTCCGCAGCATTTTTTTTAGTTTTAGCGGCGCTGAAAACTAGATTCAAAAAGTTGGACCAATTGGTGAGGTTAGCTCCTGATCTTTCCGATGCCCGCAAAGGCCGGTCACTAACTGCAATTGCCGGCTTGGAGCGAATTGTTCGTATCACACATCTGAATCAGAGCTGGAGTCCATCACGGGATGATGCGCTTCGAGAAGAACATCTCGTTGCATTGGAATACACGGGAGATGCGATTGCTAAAATAGCAAAATTCATTGTGCCAACAGACGCTGAACGGCGGGAGTTTGTTAGCAAACTCGACGAGGCGATTGAAGCTTTCTCTGGCGCTTCAGATATCAGCGCAGGGATGCTTGTCGACACATTAGCAACTCTGAAATTGTTGCTTGAAAAATTGGATTTCTTTGGAATTGATGAACTGACCGAGAAACTGATTATAGCTGGTTTGCAGTTGAAAGTCGTTGGGGATGATCCTGCTACTCGAAATCCTAATACCACCGCCGGGCAAGCTTGGCGAAAGGCAGCAGTCGCAATCAGCCTGCTCGTGAACTGTCTAGTCGTGCCGCATGATGTCGCGATCGCCACTTCGGATTATTATCAATGGGGTCAAACATCTCTTTCTTGGATTCGTGAACAAACGTCGACCGAACCAAGAAGACTCACTGGCCCCCAGATCGAACCGGGAGCGCAAATTGATGCGGTGCCAGTTGAAATCTAACTAGGATGGGGCTGTCCGCTGCGCACCCGCGCGGTTCGCCGAGCAAACAGTAATCCTTGTGTCTGATCGCATGGCTCTAAGTTGATTACGGAAGCGCCCACGATGAAGTTCGATTTCCATCCGGGGTCGGACCAGTCGGCACCTTCCCTTCTTGTATGAGACAAGGTCCGACACGATTCCTCAATTTAGCGCGTGTTCACGGTAGCGAATATGAACGGGGCAAACGAAGCTGATATTCGCGAAGAAATAGCCGCGCCGTTTCTTTCGGCGCTGGGTTATCGTCGTGGCACTGAAAACGATATCCTCCGGGAAATATCTATTGCATATGAACGCGTTTTTCTCGGACGAAAAAAGAAAAATGATCCGCCCCTCCGCGGTAGAGCCGATTACGTACTTTCTGTCACGGGCGTAGCGCGATGGGTGTTAGAAATTAAAGCACCATCTGAGCTGATTACGCATGATACAATCGAACAGGCGATTTCTTACGCTAGGCACCCAGCCGTATCGGGCACCTACGCGGCCGTACTGAATGGCGTACGAATCGTCGTCTTCCATAATTCTCAACGTCCAAACGATGTTCCAATCGTGGATATTGAGGTCTCAACTCCGGAAGAACTTGCGTCGAAGTTAAGTGCATTACTCTCTCCGTCCGCAATACGAAGGGACTGCAGTGCCCCAAAGGTGGACTTAGGGCAGCCTCTCATCGACGGGTTCCGGTCAACTGCTCAAGTAAATAACGGCGTAATTTCTTACTCAGAGTTCAATTGGGAATGCAATTTTTCGATCCCTGATGCACAGCACACCCATCTGGATGAGATGTGCCGGATGATGCGTGGGTTTCGTTCAAACATCATCGGCGGGTTGATCTGGAGGGATGACTCGTCAAGGATCAAGGCCAAATTAAATTGGGCTTTACCGCATGATGAATTGTTGAAGTTCGCGCAGGATAAAAAGCTAATGGATGCCGAATATGTTTCTCTCACGTCAGTAATATCGAGTGACGTAAAGAGGCCGACAGTATTTGACGTCGTTGGAGATGTGAGCGTCGTTAAGGGCGAGACGCTGTTTGATATTTTGCGATGGGACACAATAGTAGCTGGAATCGCGATGGCGATGAGCTATCGGGGCCAGGCACTCGGACATATCGAAAACGGAATTTTCGGGGGCGAATTCCAAGTCGAGTATGAAGCGATTTTTCCTGCTTTGCCTGGCTTCAGCCTGGGCATGTTCGGGTTAGGTGAATTTCAAGTGGCACTTGATCGCAAATAGCTCCAAATTTGCGATCGACGAGATAGGCAGGAGCTCAAATCGGAAGGCGCATCGCGACGGGCACGGCCCACCCGCGCGCTCCGTCCGATCGCACATAATCTACGGGCGCGTATCTCCAGTCACACATGCAGTAATTTGCATTTAGGCTTCTGTCCTCGGGTTTGTTAAGGATCGATTCCCGCGCGATCCACGGGGATTTTTTCGCCGTAAACCGCAATGTCGATTTTTTGCCGAGCGAACGCAATTCCCGCGCTGGAGCGCGATGCGTTCGATGCCAAGGGCATAGCAGGATTTAAATCGGTAATCGGATGGTGGCGCGCAAGCCGCCGAGCGAACTCTTCTCCAGCCGCACATCGCCGCCATGGGCGCGCGCGATATCGCGCGCGATGGCGAGGCCAAGTCCCACGCCGCCGGTCTGCAGATTGCGCCCCTGATCCAGCCGGTGGAAGGGACGGAAGGCTTCCTCGCGGCGGTCTTCGGCGATGCCGGGTCCATCGTCCTCCACCGACAATTCGATGTTTCTGCCGACCCGCTGCAGGCCCACCTGAACGCGGCGTCCATATTTCAGCGCGTTGTCGATGAGGTTGACGAGGCAGCGCTTGAGCGCGTTGCGCTTGATCGCCACCGTCATGGGTTCGGTGACGGTAAGCGCGATGCGGCTCTGGGCATCATGGGCGCGGCCGGCATCGGCGACGGCTTCGGCAGCGAGCACGGCGAGATCGGCCGGCTCGGCCTCGCCGCCGCCTTCGCCACGGGCGAATTCGAGATATTCGTTGAGCATGCGCTCCATGTCGGCGATGTCGCCTTCCATCGCCTCGGTGTCCTCGTCGTGCGGCATCATGGCAAGCTGCAGCCGCATGCGGGTCAGCGGCGTCTTCAGGTCATGGCTGATGCCGGCCAGCATTTCGGTGCGCTGCTGCACGAAGCGGTCGATGCGTTCGCGCATCTCCAGGAACGCGGTTGCCGCGCGGCGCACTTCGGTCGCGCCATGTGGTTTGAATTCGGCGATCGTCCGGCCCTTGCCGAAATTCTCCGCCGCATAGGCAAGCCGCTCTATCGGCTTGACCTGATTGCGCAGGAACAAGGCTGCAATCGCAATCAGCACCAGCGAAGAGCCGATCATCCAGAGGATGAAAATATCGGCGTTCGACGCTGTGACCCGTTCGCGCGGGACCAGAAGCCTGAGCACGCCGTCCTTCAATTGCAGACGCAAATCCACATAGTCGCGGAAGGCCTGCGTATCGAAAGTGATGGCTTGCGGCACCTGGCTCGAGAAAATAAAGGCGAGCTGGCGGTCGAGCACGGTGTCGGTCGCGGACGCGGTGCGCGTCAGGCGCTCGCCGGGCATGAACTCGGCGGGATAGCCGAAGAGTTGCGCCGCGGTCTGGCGTTCCTTGTCGCGTTCGGGACCGAGCGGTAGTCTGTTTTCCAGCATCACCATATAGCCGACGTCATTGGCGACGCCGCGCGTCATGGTGGCGGTGACGATGCGGTAATGGCGATCGAAGAAGACCGCGGTGATGACCGCCTGCAGGATCAGCATGGGCGCTAGGATGATGATCAGCGAGCGCCCGAACAGGCGGCGCGGCATCAGCCGCTTCAGCGCGCGGAACGGATGCAGCGGCGAGCGCAGCAGCGTGCGCCTGGTATTATCCAACGCGGTCTGGGACCAGGACATAGCCGACACCGCGGATGGTTTGGATGTAGAGCGGAAGCTTGGGATCCTCCTCGATCTTGCGGCGCAGTCGCGTGACCTGCACGTCGACCGAGCGCTCCAATTGGATGTTCAGCCGCGAGCACAGTGCGGTGCGCGAAAACGCCCGGCCCGCATTGGCGGCGAAGAGCTTCAAGAGCTGCGCCTCCGAGCCGGTGAGCTTCACGCGTTTGCCCGCGCGCTTGAGCTCGCCGCGCTCTGGATCGAAGACGCAGTTGCCCATATGCACTTCGCGGTGCGGCGGCGGCTGATTGTTGCGGGCGCGCCGGATGACGGCGCCAAGGCGCAGCATCAGCTCGCGCGGTTCAAAAGGTTTGGGCAGATAATCGTCGATGCCCCGTTCGAGGCCGGCAATGCGGTCTCCCGAATCGCCGAGTGCGGTGAGCATCAGGATCGGCACGTCGGACTGCGCACGCAAATCCGCCGCGAAGTCGAGGCCGTTTTCGCCCGGCATCATCACATCCAGGATCAGCGCATCAAAGGCGATGCTCTTGATCAACGTGCGCGCCTCGGCCGCATCGGCCGCGGCGGTGACGCGAAAGCCGTTGGCCGAGAGATAACGCTGCAAAAGACTGCGCAGGCGTTGATCGTCGTCCACGACCAGAAGATGCGGGCTGTCGGAAGCGTTCATCGGCTCATGGTAAAGGAGAACCGCCTCGGTTGCGTTATGTTGACATCAATAACTCGCCCCTCTAGGCGTAGCAGCCACGATACCGTAACGTAAAGGGTTGCGGGGAGGCGCATATTTGGTGTTTTCGAGGACTTCATGGCTGAATTGATCCCATTCGACGAACGTGACGGCTCGCTCTGGTTGGACGGCAAAATCGTGCCCTGGCGCGAAGGCCATATTCATGTGCTGACCCACGGGCTGCATTTCGCCTCCTGCGTCTTCGAGGGCGAGCGCATGTACTCCGGCCGCATCTACAAGCTCGAAGAGCACACCAAGCGGCTGTTCGCCTCGGCCGCCATCCTCGGCATCAAAATTCCGTATACGGAAGAGGAAATCAACCGCGCCTGTTACCAGGCCGCCGAGGTGCAGGGCCTCAAGGACGGCTATGTGCGCCCCGTCGCGTTCCGCGGTGCCTCGACGATGCCGACGGTCTCGGCACAGCATGCTGGCGTGCATGTGGCCGTCGCGGTGTGGCCGTGGCCATCCTATTTCGACCCCAAGGAAAAGCTCAAAGGCATCCGGCTGGACATTTCCGACTGGCGGCGGCCGGCGCCCGACACCGCGCCCACCAAAGCGAAAGCCGCGGGCCTCTATATGATCTGCACCATGTCGAAGCACGCCGCCGAAGCCAAAGGCTATTCGGATGCGCTGATGTTCGACTATCGGGGCCTCGTCGCCGAGGCGACCGGGGCCAACATCTTCTTCGTCAAGGACGGAAGGCTGCACACGCCGACGCCCGATTGCTTCCTCGACGGCATCACGCGCCGTTCGGTGATCGCGCTCGCCAAGGCGCGCCAGATCCCGGTGCATGAG
>DATHDZ010000034.1:0-2358 GCA_035318785.1 Micropepsaceae bacterium | reverse complement strand
GCTGCGTTCCGCGGGTATGTGGGAGAGTACGATTCTTCTCGTTACCGCCGACCACGGTGGCAAAGGCAAGGGCCACGGCGGCGCGACGATGGCCGAAATCGAGATTCCCTGGATCATCACCGGCCCCGGCGTGAAAGCCGGTCACGAAATCAAGTCCCCCATCAGCACCTGCGACACCGCGGCCACGATTGCCTACGTTTTCGGATTGAAACAACCCGACGTGTGGATCGGCCGCCCCGTGCGCGAAGCATTCAAGGCCGCCTCGAACTGATTCCCATCCTGCCATGGATTCACCTGCGATTCCGACCGCCCGCGACAAACTTCTCTTCACCCCCGGCCCGCTGACCACCTCGCAGACGGTCAAGCAGGCCATGCTCCGCGACGCTGGCTCATGGCATTACGATTTCAACGCCCTCGTGACCAGCGTGCGCGAACGTCTCGTGACGCTGGCCGGCCTTTCGCGCGAGCAAGGCTGGGAATGCGTCCTGTTGCAAGGCAGCGGGACCTTCGGCGTCGAAGCCGTGTTTCAGACCACCGTCCCGCCGAACGGCAAGGTCGCGGTGCTCGCCAATGGCGCCTATGGCGAACGCATGGTGCTCATGCTGCAGCACGCCCGCATCGCGCACGAAGTTTTGCGGACGCCTGAGGACACGCCCGGCGATCCTGGGCCGCTCGACGCCTTGCTCGCGCGCGACAAAGCCATCACCCACGTCGCTGCCGTTCATTGCGAGACCACCACCGGCATCCTGAACGACATCGCAACCATCGGGCGCGTCGCGAAGAAACACAGCCGCGTTTACGTCGTGGATGCCATGAGCAGCTTCGGCGCGCTGCCGATTGACTTCGCCGCCTGCGGGATTGATTACCTCATCTCGTCGGCCAACAAGTGCATCGAAGGCGTTCCCGGCTTCAGTTTCGTATTCTGCCGCCGCGCTGCGCTCGTGGCGTGCGAAGGGTTCGCGCGCAACTTGAGCATGAACCTGCTCGACCAGTTCAAGGCCTTCGAGAAAAGCAGCCAATTCCGGTACACGCCGCCCACCCATGCGATTCTGGCCTTCGATCAGGCGTTGCGTGAACTCGACCTCGAAGGCGGCCTTGCCGCGCGCGGCGCCCGCTACCGTCGCAACCACGAGACACTGCTCGCCGGCATGAAGCGGCTTGGCTTCCGCAGCTATCTGCCGCCCGCGGTGCAAAGCCCGATCATCACCAGCTTTCTTTACCCGGCCGATCCGCGATTTGACTTCCCGGAATTTTATCGCCGCGTTGCGGACAAGGGTTTTATCCTCTATCCTGGCAAGATCAGTCAGGCCGCGACGTTTCGCATTGGCAACATTGGCCGCCTCTTCGAGTCCGACATGCGCTGCGTCGTAAGTGCCATCGGCGAAACCATTGAAGAAATGGGCGTGAAACTGTGACCGGACCGGACCGCGACGACCTCGATCATCTCCGTTCGGAGGGCGATGTGAATCTCTCGCCCCGTCGCCGCGCCTGGTCCACCGAACACATTGGGCCGCGGGCGCGAACGCTTCTGGAAGCCGACGCGCGCCACTTCCTGCATCAATCCCTTTCGACGCCGTGCCTCAACGCCCTGGCGAAAGCCGAAGGTGCATGGATTGAAGATGTCGAGGGCCGGCGGTATCTCGACTTCCACGGCAACAACGTTCATCAGGTCGGCTTTGCGCATCCCCGCGTCATCGCTGCCATCAAACGGCAACTCGATGAACTCAGCTTTTGCACGCGCCGTTACACTTGCGACCCCGCCGTTGAACTCGCCAAACGCCTCGGCGAAATCGCCCCCGGCGATTTGAAGCGCGTGCTGTTCGCCCCGGGGGGAACATCCGCCGTCGGCATGGCCCTCAAGCTCGCGCGCGTCGCCACCGGCCGATTCAAGTTCGTTTCCATGTGGGATTCTTTTCATGGCGCCTCGCTGGATGCGATCTCGGTCGGAGGCGAAGCCGTGTTCCGCAAGGGCATCGGCCCGCTGCTGCCAGGTTGCGAACACGTTCCGCCCCCGGAGCCGCGGCGCTGTCCGTTCAAGTGTGGCACCGCCTGCAACCTGTCCTGCGCCGACTACATTGACTACGTGCTGGAGCAGGAGGGCGACGTGGCCGCGGTCATCGGCGAGACCGTCCGGTGCACACCGTTCATCCCGCCCGCGGATTATTGGAAGCGCGTCCGGGCCGCCTGCGACAAGCACGGGGCCTTGCTGATTCTCGACGAGATTCCCACGGGCCTGGGCCGCACCGGTCGAATGTTTGCGTGCGGGCATTACGATGTCGTGCCGGACATGCTGGTGCTGGGCAAAGGGCTTGGCGGCGGTGTGTTTCCGATCGCGGCGCTGCTGGCTCGAGAATCTCT
>DATHDZ010000033.1:0-22977 GCA_035318785.1 Micropepsaceae bacterium | reverse complement strand
GCAATCCAACCTGCTGATCTTGCTGTCGCTCGCGCTCGCGCTGGTCGGGACGCTTTCCTATAACGGGCCGTTCTTCAGCCTGCCCTCGACCTTCCTTGCCGGCACCGCGGCCGCCGGCGGCATTGGCTTCGTCAACACCATTGGCAGCCTCGGGCGGTTTATCGGGCCGTATGGCGTGGGTGTTCTGAAGGAATCGAGCGGCGGGTATGCCTCGGCCATGGCGGCGATGGCCACAGCGATGATGATCTCCGCCATCATCGTCTTGGTGATGGGCCGCAAGATGGGCGCTCGCAAAGTGCAGCCGTCGCGCGCCTAGGGCGCGAGGACAGTGCGGTTGTACCAGGGGAAGGAATCCCAACTCAGGACTTTTTCCGTGCCGTCGAACAAAGCTGCGATGCGTCCGCCGCCCGCTCTGTAGGAGAACTCCTTCACGCGGTCGGGCGGATTGGTCGTCACGTTACGCGTGATGTCTATGCCCTGTTCGGTTTCGAAGGTTTGATATTTGCGCGGATCGGAGGGATTGAAGAATCTCACCTCGCCGCCGCCCTTGTTCGCGGGCGCCCGCTCATATTTGACATGGACCTGCATGTGTTCGCCGCTCGCGGCGGCAAAATCCCAATCCTCGTCCACAATCATCGCGCCGCCCGACACCGTCTGCGACCGAGCCATCTTGGCGGTGCTCGCGGGCTGATAGACGCCGAAAGCGCCGGGCGCGTCGGCGGCATCCTTGGTGAGACCGGCGATGATCATCTGCCCCGCTGCGCTCCCTGCCGTCTGCTTCACGGGAATGGCGAGATAGACCATTTGCGTCGAACCGCGTGGCTTGGCGTCCGGGCCGAGAATGGCGACGCGGTCGATGAAGATCATGCGCAGATTGGCGTCTTTTGCGTTTCCCGCGGTGGCGACGACAGGTTCCCACCCTTCCGGCAGCATCTTCTTCAGCGCCGCATCGGGCACATGGAAATCGAGCTGGAATCGCTGTTCCACGTTTTGCTCGATGATGGTGTCGGCCCGCGCGGCCGGCACCGTGAATGCAAGAATGGCAAGCGCGCTGACGAAAGGTCCTAAAAAGATCCGCGACATCGGTGCTCCTCCACGATCAAGAAGGAAAGAGATCACGTCTGGGCAAAAGTGGCGCGCACGCGTTTCGAGCGCAGAAGATAAATGAGCCACACGGCGGAAAGAATGGCTTGCCTTATGCTCGCAACCGTAGCGGGGGCTCGCAGCGTATTGAACAACGCATTGTCTGGCGTCTGGGAGGGGGCGGGCGCCGTGGCCACGAGCATGCCCAATCCCAAGATCGCGAGCCAAAACATGATGATGAAATAGACTCTCGCGATTTTTATGGCGTTGGGACGCATCCGGTACAGTGCCCAACCCGCATAGGCAGCGAGACCTGCGAGCGCGATTTCCAACACGACTTCCGTGAGCAAAGCACCTCTCAGCGCGGGGGCCGTCGCCGCACGCTGCAACGCGCCGATCGCCCCCAGAAATGCGATCAGCGGCATCACGATGATCAGGTAGAGGCAAAGCAAGAGCAGCCAGCCGCGAACGCCGTAAAGGTCAGTCCGATGCTCGTCGTGCCGGCTTGTCGCCTCTGTGCTCATCGGCGCTTCTCCTATCCCCGCTGATTCATAGTCCATTCGGGCTCTTTCGCGAACCCGGTTCCGCGTCTTCCTTCGGCGAGCAGGCGGTTGCTGGCCTCCTCGATGCGCGATTCCAGCAAACCCATGAAGTCGCGACGGGAGAGGCCGGGCGGGATGGCAGGAAGAAATTCGAAAATGACCGTACCGGGCTTTCTGAAGAAGCCGCCGTCCCAGAACAGGCCGGAATTATGCGCGACCGGCACGCAGGGGACGCCAAGCTGCATGTAAAGCCCCGCGACGCCGGGCCTGTAGTCCGGCGGGTCGCCCGGTTTCCTGCGGGTGCCTTCTGGAAAAATGACGATAGGCCGGCCTTCCTTCAGGGCGCGGCCGGCCTCACCGTGCATGAGGCGGATGGCCTTTGACCCCGCCGCGCGATCGATCGCGATCATGCGCATCTTGCGGCAGTACCAGCCATAGAACGGAACGCGCAAGAGCGAGCGCTTCAGCACGATGGCCGGTGCCGGCAGCAAAGCGAGCAGGGCGACCGTCTCCCACATGCTGAAATGTTTGGCGGCGACGAGAACATGCGGGTCTTCCAGGCCTCCGCGCACCTCGATGCCCATTCCCGCGATGGTCCTCAAGCCGAAGAGGACCAGGCGAGCCCATAGCCCCGCGGTTTTCAGCGTGAAGCGGTAGGGCAGCAGAAGGAGCGGCAAGGCGCCGACATTCATGATCACGGAGACGACGATGAACCAGACGAGGAACAATGCGGAGCGCAGATACAGGATCATGCGTCACGCATCGCGCCGGACACCGAACAGCGAGACGCGAACGACGCTTGCGAGATATTTCACATATTCGCCGCTGAGCCGCCTCGCACTCTCCCATCTCGTGGATCTCGGGTTATCGGCGGCCACGGGATAGGGAATGAGCTGCACTCCGGGCATCTGCGCGCCGAACTCCACCAGGCTGCGCGGCATATGATAATCGGCCGTGACGATGATGAGGCTGTGGTAGCCGCGCGCGGTCACCCACCTTGCCGCTTCCTCGGCGTTGCCTCGTGTGTCCAATGCCGCCAGCCCGAGATCGGCGCAGCAGTCGAAGGACTCTCCGCCGTGAAGGAGCTTTTTCAGGAAAGGCTTGGACGTCTGACGGTTTACCCCGGTGATGAGAAGCCGCTTCCCACTGCCCTTCTCCAGCAGCGTTACCGCGGGGGTGAGCCGGCCGCCTTCGCCGGTCAAGGCGATGATGGCGTCGGCCTTTGCAGCCGAACCCGAGGCGGCGGGCGGCAAATTGGCGAGAAACCCCCCAAAGCCGATTCCGAACAAGAGGAGCAGGACCAGCGCCGTCGCGAACAGCAGATGAAACCGGCGCCGGGACCGCTTTGAGCCATTTGCAAACGTATCGCGGTGTTTTTTCGCCATCACGCCGTCCGATCTACCCATTCCGATCTTAGCGCGCTCAATAGAGTTCGTGCAGCGCCGCGATGACCGAGGCGCGGGCCGTTGCCCAGGCGATGATCGAGGCTCCCACGGGAACCGCGGCCAGCCAAGGTAGCTCGCTCAGCGGCAGACCAAGGGGCGGCAGGAACGAAACGCTGGCAAAGCCGAATTGGTCGAGGCTGCCGGCGCCGAGAAAGGCCGCCACGGCGAGGGCTGCGCCGCAGACCCCGGCGATCAGCGCCGCAAGGAAATAATGCCATTCGAAGGCGCGAGCGATGAAACGGTCCTTCGCGCCCATGAGATGCAGGAGTTCCACAATTTCGCGATGTGCTGCCAGGCCTGCGCGGGTCGCGAAGGCGACCGTCGCCGCGGTTGCGAGCGCAATGAGAGCAAGAATGGCGAAGGCGCTGAGCACGACGGTGTTTGCCGTATTCCTCAGCCGGCCGATCCAGCGGCGATGATCGTCGAGCACGGCATGGGGCGAGGCTGCTTTCAGTTGCCTTTCGAGCCCCGCGATGTCGGGCGTCGCGCCGGGCGCGAGACGCACATCGATCAATGTGGGAAAGGGCAGCGCCGAGATGACGGCATCGCGGCCAAGCCATGGTTCTACGAGGGCGAGATTGTCCGCATCCGAAAGCGGCCCCGCGAAAACCACGCCCGGCGTCGAGCGCAAGAGCTTGAGGGCGGCGCCCACTTCCTTTTCCGGCGCGGCTTGGCCCTGCGGCAGGATTTGCACCGTGAGGCGACCGGCGAGCCCCGCCTGCCAGGTCTCCGCGCTGCGATTGGCGATCAGCACGCCGCCAAGTGCAAGGGCCGCGAGGAACGCCATGACTCCGATCACAAGGTCCAGCGAGCCTGCGCCCTGTTCGCGCGGCAGGATGCCGATGCGTCGGCGCTCGCCTGTGTCCGCCGCGGGCTGTCTCATGCGGACCCCCGCATTTCGATGAGGCGCCCGTCAATCAGACGGATCTCGCGGGCTCGCGTGCTTTCGATCAGCGCCCGATCATGGGTCGCGATCATCACCGTGGTGCCGAAACGATTGAGCTCCACGAACAGGCGGATCAACCGCTCGCCCATGTCAGGGTCGACATTGCCGGTCGGTTCGTCGGCCAGCAGCAGGTCAGGCTTGGCGACGACGGCGCGCGCGATCGCCACGCGCTGCTGCTCGCCACCCGACAGTGTCGCGGGCTTGTGGTGCATTCTTTCACCGAGGCCCACCCAGGATAGCAGCTCTTCCACGTCGCGAAGGTAATCGCCCGGACGGTTTCCTGCCAAGCGCAAGGGGAGCGCGACATTGTCGAAGGCGGAGAGATGATCGAGCAGCCGGAACTCCTGAAATACCACCCCGAGGCGCCGGCGCAAGGCAGGCAGGTCGGCGCGCCTCAATATCGCGAGGTCGCGTCCAAACAGCGAGATCAATCCGCGCGATGGGCGTTCGGCCATGAAAACGAGCTTTAGAAGTGTGCTCTTGCCGGCGCCGGACGGTCCCGTCAGAAAGGTAAAGGACCCCGGATCCAGCGCAAAACTCACATCGCGCAGAACCTCGGGCCCCGCGCCATAGCGCATGCCGACATTTTCGAAGCGGACCATGCTCCTCTCAAGGATTGCGCCTCTCGGCGCCCATCACGAATCGACTTGGATGCAACATAACCAGCACGGAAGCGGCACGCCACGCCGAACGCCAATGCGAGCGGCCGCAAAAACCTGTTCCCAACCTATAGCTTCGTCCCCGAGAAGACGATGTGACTTGTCACAACGCGGGCGATGCGCCAATTTCGCGCAACGCCGGACGCGATAGAGATCATGATTCTAACCTGCCCGTCTTGCAGCACGCGCTATCAAGCCGATAGTGCCAAGTTCGTGGCGCCCGGCCGCAATGTGCGGTGCGCAAAATGTGGGCAGGTGTGGTTTCAGGCGGCTCCTGGCCCTGACGCGGAGCTCGAGCCCGAACCGATTATGGCCGCGCCCCCGGCGGCGCCAGCCTATGCCCCCAGCGCCGCGCCCGTTGCGGAGGCTGCGCCCTCCGAAGGGAGTTCGCCAAATTTTGCCGCTCGACCGGTCTCCAAGGATTCGATTTCGGCTCCGGTAGAGAGGACGCCGCCGCGGCGCGTTGCCAATTTTGCGCAATCGGCCGGCTGGGCCGCTCTCATCTTCCTTGTTGCCGCGCTTGGCTGGGCCAGCGTGCAATACCGTCAGACGATTGCCAGCGTTTGGCCGCGATCAGCTTCGCTCTATGCGGCGGTGGGTCTTCCGGTCAATGTTCGCGGCATCGAACTCACCAACATCTCCTATCAGCAGGAATTTGAGGACGGCCAGCCGGTGCTTTCGGTGACCGGCAAGGTGGTCAACATCAGCAACCGCGAGCTGCCGGTCCCGGAGATCCGCGTGGTGTTGCTCGATGAAGCCAAGCATGAATTGTATCACTGGAACTTCGATGCTGGAATTCCCACACTGAAACCGGGGGGCGAGAGCACGTTCGTGACGCGGCTTTCGAGCCCGCCTCCCGAGGCACGCAATTTGAACGTTCGTTTTGCGGAAAGTGGCGACGCGCGATGAATGCGTAACGGGCGCTGCCGATGAGCGCTGATGCGCACGACGTTACGCTGTTCTCGCCGGCCAGGATTGCGCGGCGGGTGAAGGCGGTTGCGCGCGAGATTGCGCAAGGCCCGCTGCGCCCCGAGATCGCCGTTCCGATTTTGGCTGGAGCCTTCGTCTTCGCCGCCGATCTGTTGCGTGCGCTCGCCCGCGAGGGGCTCGATCTCGAAACCGATTTCATCTGGCTGCGCTCCTATGGCCGCGCGCAAACGCCGGGCGAGGTGACTGTCCTGAAGCGGCCGACGGAGATCGTCCGTAGCCGGACGATCCTCTTGATCGACGGCGTGCTCGACCGCGGGCTCACTTTGACGCGCGCGAAGGAGATGCTGGACGAAGCGGGCGCCGCCTCGATTCTTTCCGTGGTCGCGGTGGTGAAATCCCACCCCGAACCTCTGTTCAAAGCCGATCACGCCCTGTTCACGGCGGGCGAGGAATTTCTCTTCGGCTATGGCATGGACAGAGAGGGACTTGGGCGCGGGGTGCCGGACATCAGAGTGAAGCGCCGCTGAGCAAAAAAAAGCCCCCATGCTTGCGGCAGGGGGCTTTCGTCGAAAACCGGTTTCTTAGAACTGCTTCAACAGCCGTTCGATATATTCGAGTTCTTCCTGCGCGCGGCTTGCTTCGCCGGCGCGGCGACGAAGCTCGTCGAGAATCTCGCGCGCACGGGCCAAGTCCGACTGGTCGGGGATTTTCACCGTACCGCCCGCCATGGAGCCCGCCTGATCCAGCGGCCGGCCGAGCGGATCGGTGCGCTCGCCTTGCTGATCATTGCCATTGCCCGGCTGCTGCCCATTCGCCGTCATGATGTTCTTGGCGAGCTGCTGGGCGCTGTTGCGCAACTGATCGAGCGCCCGCTGCTGCGCCTGCTCGGCGGTTTGCAGCTGATTGCCCGAAAGATTGTCGCGGGACTGGCCCATCTCGCGGCCCGCCTCGTTGAGGCCACCGGGCATTTGCACGCCGTTGCGTCCGAGGCCTTGGATGATCTTGTCGAGCTTGTCGCGCAAGCCTTGCTGATCTTGCGCCAGCGCATTGGGATCCATCCCAGGCACGGGTTGGCCCTGCTGGCCGAACTGGCCTTGGCCCGGCTGCTGTCCAAACGGGCCACCCTGACCCTGACCAGGCTGACCTTGCTGGCCCTGCTGCCCTTGGCCCTGTTGACCCTGCTGGCCTTGGCCTTGCTGACCCTGCCGCCCTTGTTGGCCCTGCTGCCCTTGCTGACCCTGCTGGCCTTGGCCGCGCTGCGCACGGAAGGTGCGGTCGAGAAGCTGACGTTGGCCGCCCATCAGATCCCCAAGCCCTTGCAGGGCTTCGTTCATGGCGTTCTGTTGCGGATTGCCCTGACCCTGTTGGCCCTGTTGACCCTGCTGGCCTTGCTGACCGGGTTGTCCACGGCCCGCCATCATCTTCATGTTTTCCAGCATCTGCATCAGCTGGGCGAGCATTTGCCGCGCCATGTCGCGATTGCCGGTGCGCGCCAAATCCTCGATCGCTTTCAGCAGATCCTGAAGATCCTTCTGGGACATCATGCGCGCGCCGGGCGGCATCTGGCCCATTTGCTGGTTGCCGCGCTGTGCGTTGCGCGCGAGCTGCTGCATGTAGCGCGCCATCGCCTCGCGCAGCTTGTCCATAAGGCCGCGGATTTCCTCGTCCGGAGCGCCGCGTTCCAGCGCATCCTGAAGCTGATCCTGCAGACGGCGGAGTTCTTCGGCGGCGTTGGCCAGATCGCCGTCTTCGATGGCGAGCGCCATATCCCACATGAAGTTCTGCGAGGTCTTGAACCCGGGATCGTTCTTCGCTTTGGCGAGGCGGTAATTCAGCGCCCGCAAAGCGAGATAATTGCCGTAATCGTCCTTGTAGAACCGATCGGCACCAAGACTGAGAGCATCCAGCGCCGTCTGGACTCGCGGACGCGACTTTTCGCCGTCCACCGCCAGAGTTTTGCGCTGCTCGATGAGCGATTGCGCCAAAGGTTCGGTGAAGACGCGCTGCGGCAGTTTGATCGTCAGCGGCGTGGACAGGCCAATCTGGCCGGCGGCGTCGGTTGCCTCGAGCGAGATGTGGACATTCGAGCCCGCATAGGCGTGCGCAGTGAGATCGCGAAACACCGTATCGCTCACCACTTTGCCCGAACCCGGCACCGGCAATTCGACGGTCAGGGTTTCGGCAGTCTTGATCTCCTGGCCCTTATCGTCGAGCGGGCGGATGAGCGCGGCAGCCTTCACCACACCGTAATCGTCCGAGCCCTTATAAGAGAGCTTCAGCGACGCATTCTGCTGCGCGGCGGGCGCCTCGGTGAAGGCGATCGTCGGCGGCTTGTCGGCGATGATGGCGAAACGGTAATCGCCATAGGCATGCGAGCCGAGTCGGATCGAGACGTGCGAATTGGTGACGACATCGAGCTTGGCTTCGTAGCCCGCTTCGCCCTTGGTAAATTTCGGCTGCCCACCTTTTGGGACCGGGCGTGCGTCGATGGTGGGGCGGCTCGACGTGCCGCGAAGGCGCATCACCAGCGTGCTGTTGATCGGGGCCTGAATGTCGCCCTCGGAATTCATCACCGTGCGGTCGGTCAAGGAGCGGGGCGGAAGCCCGGTATAGGCGGGCGGCGAGACCCAGGCGACGAAGACCGAATTGTCGACGCTGTCGGCGAACACCGGGAACAGGCCCGACAACAGCCTTTGGCCGGATTGCGGTCCGGCAATGATGAAACCGACAACGACACCCAGAAGCACCGCAAAGCGCAGGCCGCGCGGGTCGCGCCGCGCCATGCCGGGTGCGGGAAATTTCAAGCGTAGGCTTTTTGCCGATGCGAGCAATCGAACGATGTGCGCGCGCCAGAGCTTTTCGGCCAGAGGATCGCCTTTGCCGGCGGCAACAACGTCTGTGCCTTCGGTGATCGGACGGTTGGGAAGCTCGCTGTCGCGCTCGACGCGGCGCGCGCCATCTACCCAACCGGGCCCGCGAACGCGCGCAAACGAACGCCAGAAGGCGAACACTATGGCGCCGAACAAAGCGAGCAGCAGCACGGCATGCACCGCGCCCGGAATGAGGGCAAAGAGCCCGATCAGCGCGAGGATCATTCCCGCGCCGACGACGCCCATGCCCGGCCACATCGCAGGCCAGACCCTCTCCCAAAGAAGGATCAGTCTCGCAACCGCTACGAAGCGCTCGGCTCTTTGGCGGCGCGCTTCCCGATCTAGGTCTTTGTTCTCAGTGCTCAAGCCAGCCCGGAACCCGATCCAGCGCAATAAGCGCCTCTAGCGTCAATCGCGGCCGTACTACACACCACTCTCGCCCGTTCACCAGAATCTCCGGTGCGGGCGGACGAGCATTATAGGCGGATGCCATTACCGCGCCATAGGCTCCCGCCGTCATAATAGCCATCAGATCATTACCATTGGCTTCCGGCAAGTCTCGATCTTGGGCGAAGCAATCGGCGGTTTCGCAGACCGGGCCGACAACGTCATAACGCCGTCTGGGAAGGTTGGGATCCGGCGCGAAAACAGGAAGAATATCGTGGTGGGCATCGTAAAGCGCAGGGCGGATCAGATCGTTCATTCCCGCGTCCAAAACCATGAAGCTCTTGGATTCGCCCGATTTAATATAGATCACGCGCGCCACCAGGATGCCGGCATTGGCGGCGATCAACCGGCCGGGTTCGAAAATGAGTTGGACATCGAGACCTTTTGTCGCCGCGGCGATCACTTCTCCGTAGGCGGCGGGGTCAGGCGGCGGCGCATTGTCCAGGCGATAGGGAACGCCCAGGCCGCCGCCGAAATCGGCGCGCGCGATTCGGTGACCTTGCGCGCGAAGATCTGCGATGAGGTCGGCGACTCGCTTGAACGCCTCCCGGAACGGGCCGAGTTCGGTGATCTGGCTGCCGATGTGAACATCGACGCCGACGATTTCGATTCCGGGCAATTTCGCGGCATGCGCGTAAGTCGCGCGCGCGCGTGACCAGGGAATCCCAAATTTCGTTTCATAGGTTCCGGTGGTGATTTTGGCATGGGTCTTGGCGTCGATGTCGGGATTGACCCGGATCGTCACCGGCGCGGTCACTCCCATGCTCGCTGCGATCTCGCCGAGAGCATCGAGCTCGGGTTCGCTCTCGACATTGAATTGGTAGATTCCCGCGTCCAGCGCGAGCCGCATTTCTTCACGCGTCTTACCGACGCCGGAAAAAACGATGCGGCGCGCGGGAATGCCGGCCGCGAGCGCCTTCTTCAATTCGCCGCCCGACACCACGTCGGCGCCGGCACCGAGATTGCCTAGAGTCTTCAACACCGCGAGATTGCCGTTCGCCTTCACCGAAAACGCGATCAGGGCGTCCTTGGGCAGAGCGGCGGCGAACACACGGTAATGGCGTGTCAGCGTCGCGGTGGAGTAGCAATAGAACGGTGTGCCTACGGAAGCGGCCAATTCGGTGAGCGGAACGTCTTCGGCCGAAAGGACTCCATCCTTGTACTGGAAATGATTCACGTCGCGCTCATGGGCCGGTCGGATAGGGCGGCGTGGTTCCGCCGGGCTGGCCAAGCGGCACCGGCGGCCGGGAAGGATCTTTCCGATCCTGCTGCAACACCTGGCCCATGGGCCGCTCGAGCTCGGATTTCACGCCGCAGGAAACCAGAGCCAACGCGATAGAAGCGGCCAGCAGAATTCGCGTGCTCATTTCAACTGTCCCTTCCAAAAGGCGACCTGTTCGCGAACGCGTTCGGGCGCCGTTCCGCCCAAGCTCCTGCGCGCGGCCACGGAAGACTCGAGCGAGAGCACTTTATAAACGTCCTTGGTGAATTTGGGCTCGATCTTTTTGAGTTCGCTCAAGGGCAGCGCATCCAGGGCAAGGCCGAGTTTCTCCGAAGCGGCCACGGCCTTGGCCGCGATATGATGCGCCTCGCGGAACGGTTTGTTGAGCTTGGCGACGAGCCAATCGGCAAGGTCGGTTGCCGTCGGATGGCCCTGTTGTGCCGCGCGTTTCATCGCGCCGGCGTCGATTTCGAGTTCCGCCATGATTCCTGTCATCGCGGCAAGCGAGAGATCGAGTGCATCGGCGGCGGCGAAAACCGCTTCCTTGTCCTCTTGCAAATCCTTGGCGTAGGCGAGAGGCAGGCCTTTGACGACGGTGAGGAGGGCAACGAAACCGCCGAGAATCCGTCCCACTTTGGCGCGGACGAGCTCCGCAGCATCGGGGTTGCGCTTCTGGGGCATGATGGAAGAGCCGGTGGAGAACGCATCCGAAAGCCTGACGAAGCCATAGGCGGGCGAGGCCCACAGCACGATCTCCTCGGCGAGCCGCGAAAGATGCGCGGATGTGATCGCCGCAGCGGCCAGGAACTCCAGCGCAAAATCGCGGGCGGAAACCGCATCGAGCGAATTGCGCATGGCCCCCGCGAAGCCGAGCTTCTTCGCCGTCATCTTGCGGTCGATCGGATAGGACGTGCCGGCAAGCGCCGCGGCGCCGAGCGGCGATTCATTCAGCCTTCTGGCCGCATCGGCAAACCGTCCGCGATCGCGCGCGGCCATCTCGACATAGGCGAGGCAATGATGCCCGAACGTCACCGGCTGCGCCGGCTGCATATGGGTGAAGCCTGGCATGATCGTTTGAATGTGCCGCTCCGCCTGCGCCAGCAGCGCGCGCTGCAAGGCGAGCAGCCCGGCATCGGCGCGTGCGCAGGCCTCGCGCACCCAGAGGCGCAGATCGGTGGCCACTTGATCGTTGCGGGAGCGGGCGGTGTGCAGCCTTCCGGCAGCTTCCCCGATGAGCTCGGCGAGGCGCGCCTCCACATTCATGTGGATGTCTTCGAACTCGCGCCGGAACGGGAAAGAGCCGGCCTCGATTTCGCCGCTGATCGCCGTCAGGCCCTTGGCGATGGCACCGGCATCTGCCTTGGTGATGATCCCCTGCGCGGCCAGCATCGCCGCGTGAGCCTGCGAGCCCGCCAGGTCCTGTGCCGCCAGGCGCTTGTCAAAGCCGATGGAGGTGTTGATCTCCTCCATGATGGCGGCGGGGCCGCGGGTGAATCGCCCTCCCCACATTTTATTTGTCGTCATAATATGAGCCTATCGGCTTGCACGCCTCGGAGCTTAACGATGAAGCCTCGCACGCGCCTTTTCGCGACCCTTGCGGCGGGTCTTGCTACGGTCGCGCTTGGCGCCGTCCTATACGGGATCATCGGGCGCGATGTCCACGCAACAGCGAGACCGCCGGCGGTCCTGGACAAGCTCAAACTGACCGATGGCCGGCCTCCGGCGCCCGATATCGGGTTTCTCGACGCCATGGGCAAACCCCTCAAGCTGGCGGATTTCCACGGTCGCTATGTGCTGGTGAATCTCTGGGCGACCTGGTGCGGACCCTGCATCAATGAGCTGCCGGAACTCGCGCGGCTTCAGAAGGAATTGCCGCAGGATCGCATCACCGTGGTGCCGGTCGACGTGCTGGAAAAGCTCGATGCGGCAAAACTCGCGGAGTTCCTGACGATGCATCAGGCCGCCGGTTTGCCGGTCTTTATCGACCGCGACCGCGCCACGCAGCGCGGGTTCATCGCCAATGAGCTGCCCTTGACCGTGCTGATCGATGCGGAGGGACGCGAAGTCGCGCGCGCCGCAGGGGGGCAGAAATGGGACGATCCCGCATCGGCCGCCTATCTGAAAGCGATTTCCGCTCCGAAATCGCCATGAATCCAACCCTATTGCCAACGCTCGGCACAGGGTGACGTTCCTCACTCCGCCCGGAGTTCCTTGTCACAGCGGGGCGAAGCATTCCTCTGTCGGAGCAGGATGAGACGTTGCCGGGTGGGGCCGCCTTCAAACTGCCGAAAGGACATCGCCAATAAGGTCAGTCGCGCCGAGCTGCCTCGATCGCGGCGACGTCGATCTTCTTCATTTTCATCATCGCATCAAACGCCCGCTTCGCTTCAGCGCCGCCGATCGCCAGCGCGTCGGTCAGTACCCGCGGCGTGATTTGCCAGGAGAGGCCCCACTTGTCCTGGCACCAGCCGCACTCGCTCTCCTGGCCACCATTGCCGACAATGGCGTTCCAGTAGCGATCGGTCTCCTGCTGATTGTCGGTTGCGATCTGGAACGAGAAGGCTTCGTTATGTTTGAAGGCGGGACCGCCGTTGAGGCCGATACAAGGGATGCCGGCAACTGTGAATTCGACTGTAATCACGTCGCCCTTCTTGCCGGATGGGAAGTCACTGGGCGCGCGGTGGACGGCACCTACTGCACTGTTGGGAAAGGTCTCGGCGTAGAAGCGGGCAGCAGCCTCGGCGTCTTTATCGTACCAAAGGCAAATCGTGTTCTTAGCCATTGCGTGTCCGTTCGCTTTCATTGCACGTCCTTCACTTTGCGGGTTTGTGTCTCCAACGCTCGGCACGGGGTGTCGTTCCTCGCGCCGACAGGGTTCCTTGCCGCATCAGGCGTGAGCAATGCCGTGCGGATCTGTCAGTTTAGCATCGAGCGCGAATGACAGGGGAAAGAAGGGCGCGTCTCTCGGCAGGGCCCAGTAAAATTCATCGACCTTTGCCAGTTGCGGCAGCCTCGCATCCCAGGGAAGACGATCCAGTTCTTCAAACTTGCGGATGACAAATCCCGCGTCGATGGCAGCGGTGAAGATGCGGCTCAGGCCATGGGCAAAGCCGACCGTGCGTTGTGCTTTCAAACTTGCGTCCGGAGCGGCGTAGCTCCCCTGACCCTGACTATCTTCGATGATCGGCGCTGTGGAATCGTAAGGAAATCGAACAGTCAACGGACCATTGGGTGCACTCTGATCGTCGAGCGAAAACATCGCGGGATGCCCTTCGATCAGCAACAGGCGACCGCCGGGCTTCAGCGCCCCTGCGGCTGCGCGCATCCAGCCGGAGAGATCGCCGATCCAGCCGATCGCACCCCATGAAGCAAAAACAATATCGAAACCTTTGAGATCGGCCGGCGGGTCTAAGACATCTGCCTCGATGAAGCGTGCCGGCACGCCGGTTTCTTGTGATAGGGCCCGCGCCGCCTCGATGGCGTTGGAAGAAAAATCAAGACCGGTCACCTCTGCACCCATGCGGGCGAGGGACAGCGTGTCCAAGCCGAAATGGCACTGCAGATGCAGCAGCCGCTTGCCCGCAACGCCTGCTAGGCGCTCGCGCGCAATCGGATCGAGCACGTTTTCACCGCGTTTGAATGCGCCGGTCTTATAGAACGGTGAGTTTACGTGCAGAGGCGCGAGTTCATCCCACCAGGCACGATTTTCTCTTTGGTAATCATCCATGGCGCGGGAGGCGTAGTCCCGCGCGCAAGCAAACGTCAACGCGTCGGAACTGGCTTTTCGCCGCGATAGTCGTAGAAGCCGCGACCGGCCTTGCGGCCCAGCCAACCGGCTTCGACATATTTCACCAGCAGCGGACAGGGCCGGTATTTGGAATCGGCAAGGCCCTCATACAGCACCTGCATCACCGACAGGCAGGTATCCAGGCCGATGAAATCCGCCAGCTGCAGCGGGCCCATCGGATGATTGGCGCCAAGCCGCATCGCGGTGTCGATGGCCTCGACGTTTCCCACGCCCTCATACAGCGTATAGACCGCCTCATTGATCATCGGCAGCAGGATGCGGTTGACGATGAAGGCCGGAAAGTCCTCGGCATTGGCCGGCGTCTTGCCAACCTTATTCACCAGCTCGACCGCGGCGTTGAAGGTCTCATCCTCGGTCGCGATGCCTCGGATGACTTCGACCAATTGCATCACCGGCGCGGGATTCATGAAATGCAAGCCGATGAACCGTTCAGGCCGGTCGGTGGAAGCCGCCAAACGCGTGATGGAAATCGAGGACGTGTTCGTCGCCAGCATGGTGTTCGGTCCGAGCCGCGGACACAGTTCCTGAAACACCTTGCGCTTGACCTGCTCGTTCTCGGTTGCCGCCTCGATGACCAGATCGCGGTCCTTCATGACGTTGAGCTCGCCCGCGATGCGGATGCGCTTCATCGCGGCATCTGCGTCGGCTTGCGTGATGAGCCCGCGCGTCGCCTGCCGGTTGAGGTTGCGCTCGATGGTGGCCCTGGCCTTGCCCAGGGCTTCGGCGTTGATATCTTCCATGACGACATCGTAGCCGGCGAGCGCGCAGACATGTGCGATGCCGTTGCCCATCTGCCCGGCGCCGATGACGCCGATCTTTTCGATTTTCATTCCGATCCTACCGATCTTCCGAGCATTTTATTTTGCACCCCAAACACCCCACAAAGGTTTAAGGCTGATCATCGATCCAGCGCCTTTTCAAACTCAGGCAAGGCCTCAAATAGGTCCGCGACCAGGCCGTAATCGGCCACGCCGAAGATCGGCGCGCCTTCGTCCTTGTTGATGGCCACGATCACCTTGGAATCCTTCATCCCGGCGAGGTGCTGGATAGCGCCGGAAATGCCCACCGCGATGTAGAGTTCCGGTGCTACGATTTTACCGGTTTGGCCCACCTGCCGGTCGTTGGGAACAAAGCCGGCATCGACGGCGGCGCGCGAGGCGCCGACGGCCGCGCCCAAGCGGTCGGCAATGCGCTCGATCAGCGCGAAATTGTCTTTGGATTGTAGACCGCGGCCGCCCGAAATCACGATTTTGGCCGCCGTCAGTTCCGGCCGTTCGGAACGCGAAAGATTTTCCGTTACGAAGCGCGAGCGGCCGGGATCGTCGGCGGGAGGAATGGTTTCGATTGCGGCATTGCCGCCCGATGGCGTCGCGGCGAAAGCGGCGACGCGAACCGTGATGATCTTCTTGAAGCCCTTGGCTTCGACTTTCTGGATGGCGTTGCCGGCATAGATCGGGCGTCGGAACACATCCGCCGATTCGACGGCAAGAATTTCCGAGATTTGCGGTACGTCGAGCTTGGCCGCGACACGCGGCAGGATGTTCTTGCCGTTGGCGGTGGCCGGCGCGAGAATCGCGTCATAGCTTGAGGCGTGCGCCAGCACGAGCTCGGCCATGGGTTCGGCCAGGAAATTTGCGTATCGCGCATCGTCGGCAAGAAGCACTTTTTCGACGCCGGCCAGCTTTGCCGCCTGCTGGGCAACGCCAGCGCAATTTGCGCCCGCCACCAGAACATGCACGGGGAGCGAAATCTGAGCGGCCGCGGTCACGGTCTTCGCCGTCGCTTCGTCGAGCGAGGAATTGTTGTGCTCGGCAAGGACGAGAGAGGCCATCAGATCACGCCTCGCTCGCGCAGTTTGCCGACGAGCTCCGTGGCCGAGGCCACGCGCGCGCCTGCGCGGCGCTTTTCGGGCTCGCGCACTTCGAGCACCTTCAGCCTGGGCGCGGCATCCACGCCGTAATCAGCCACGGTTTTTTCCGCGATCGGCTTCTTACGCGCCTTCATGATGTTGGGAAGCGAAGCGTAGCGCGGCTCGTTCAAACGCAAATCCGTGGTGACGACGGCCGGCAATCTGAGGGAAACGGTTTGCAGACCGCCATCCACCTCGCGGGTCACTGCGATGCTGCCCTCTTCGATTTCGACCTTGGCCGCGAAGGTGCCTTGGGGCCAGGCGAGCAGCGCCGCCAGCATCTGGCCGACCTGATTGCAGTCGTCGTCAATGGCCTGCTTGCCGAGAAGGATGAGGCCCGGTTGTTCTTCGATAGCGACCGCCTTGAGGATCTTGGCCACCGCAAGCGGTTCCAGTTCACCGTCGTGCTTCACCAATATGGCGCGGTCCGCGCCCATGGCCAGCGCCGTGCGCAAGGTTTCCTGCGCGCCGGCCGGGCCGATGGAGACGGCAATGATCTCGCTCGCCTTGCCCTTTTCCTTCAGCCTTACGGCTTCTTCGACGGCAATCTCGTCGAACGGATTGATCGACATTTTGACATTGGTGAGATCGACGCCCGTCCTATCGGCCTTCACCCGGACGGCGACATTGAAATCGATCACCCGTTTGACGGGGACGAGAACCTTCATTGCGCGAAGATGCCTTGTCTCGGCAGAGCTGATGGCCGGCTCGGACTCCGTGGCCGTCTTTGCCCCGAAATTGTGCGGTGCAATAACTAAGGGCCGGCCCCGCGCCTGTCAACGAAGCGCTCAAACACGTGATGCGCCCTTGCTCATGGTCGTTTACGCGTGGATTCTGCGTCATTCGGCCGCACGGGCGCGTCTTATGACTTGATTCCCTTCGCCGTTTCGATGGCACGACGGAAACCGACGGGATCGGCGATCGTGGGGAGCGTCACCGCATCCACGCCTGTGCCTTCGATACGCAAGCGCCCGTAACCCCAAATACGGCCCCAGACGCCCTGGGTGACTTTTACGCCCTCGATATTGGGCAGCGCGATTTCATCGGTGCGCAGGGAAACAAACCCGGTCTTCTTGACGAAGCGATGCGAAGTTATGCCGATCTCCGTCGTCCATTTGCGGATCATCATGCGGAAAAAGACGACGAGGCCGAGCGCGAACAGCAGCAGCGCGGCCAACGCCAGCCAGTCGCGATTGGTGTCGTCGGCGTACAGGACGATCGAACCAAGCAGCAGCAGCGGCACGATCAGCGCGAGCCAAGCTCCCACGCTGTACCACCAATGAAAGTGCGCGATGCCGATGATGCGCTCGCCGTCGCCGAGCGATTTTTGGATGTAGGACATGATTCCCCCCCCCTTTGCAGAGGATTTCGGCGCGCAATTGCCGCTATCAGCGCGATGCCGGGCGAGCATTCCATCTGATGACGCTGAGATCAACGACGGGTAGCGCAAATACTTTGCGCGTTCGGCGATCCGCGAATCCTATTCCCGCCCCTCGGGAAGGAGGATCTCGCGTTTGCCCTGATGGTTGGGCTTGCTGATCATGCCGTCTTCTTCCATGCGCTCGATCAGGCGCGCGGCGCGGTTATAGCCGATCTGTAGGCGGCGCTGGATGTAGGAGGTCGAGACTTTGCGCTCGCGCGCGACGATCGCGACGGCCTTGTCGTAGAGATCATCGCCCCCTTCGCCGCCCAAAAGCCCATAGGGGTCTTCTTCGTCTTCGTCGGGCTCTTCCGTAACGGCGTCGAGATATTCGGGCCGGCCTTGCGTTTTCAAGAACCGCACCACGCCTTCGACCTCGGTATCGGTGACGAAGGGCCCGTGCACGCGCCGGATGCGTCCGCCCGCCATCATGTAGAGCATGTCGCCCTGACCCAGGAGCTGCTCGGCACCCTGTTCGCCCAGGATGGTGCGCGAATCGATCTTGGAGGTGACCTGGAAGCTGATACGGGTGGGGAAATTCGCTTTGATCGTGCCGGTGATGACGTCCACCGACGGCCGCTGCGTTGCCGCGATGAGATGAATGCCGGCGGCGCGCGCCATCTGCGCCAGTCGCTGCACCGCCCCTTCGATCTCTTTGCCCGAGATCATCATCAGATCGGCCATCTCGTCGACCACCACGACAATGAAAGGCATGGGTTCGAGTTCGAGGACTTCATCCTCATAGACCGGCCGCCCGGATTCGCGGTCGAAGCCGGTCTGCACCGTGCGCTTCATGACCTCGCCCTTTTCCTTGGCCTTTCTTACGCGGTCGTTGAAGGCCTCGACGCCGCGCACGCCGATCTTCGCCATCTTGCCGTAGCGGCTCTCCATCTCGCGCACCGCCCATTTGAGGGCGACGACGGCCTTCTTCGGATCGATGACGACGGGCGCGAGAAGATGCGGGATCCCTTCGTATACGGACAGTTCCAGCATCTTGGGATCGATCATGATGATGCGGCAATGTTCCGGCGGCATGCGGTAGAGCAGCGATAGGATCATCGTGTTGAGCGCCACCGATTTGCCCGAACCCGTGGTGCCGGCAATGAGCAAATGGGGCATCTTCGCGAGATCGGCCATCACCGGCTCGCCCCCGATGGTCTTGCCCAGCGCCAATGTCAGAGGCGCGCGCGACTTCTCATATTCCGGCGCGGAGAACAGCTCGCGCAGATACACCGTCTCGCGTTTCAGATTGGGAAGCTCGATGCCGATGACGTTACGCCCCGGTATGACGGCGACACGCGCTGCAACGGCGCTCATCGAGCGCGCAATGTCGTCGGATAGCGAAATGACGCGCGAGGATTTCACGCCTGCCGCAGGCTCGAGCTCATAGAGCGTGACCACCGGGCCGGGGCGAACCGCGACGATGCGCCCACGCACGCCGAAATCGCCGAGCACGGCTTCCAACATGCGCGCATTCTCTTCCAGCGCATCGTCCGAGAACGCCGGCGCCACGCTTTCCGGAGGGACCTCCATCAAGAGCCCCAATGGCGGCAATTGATATTCGCCCTCGGCGAGATTGAGGGCGGGCTGGGAATCGCCCTTGGACTTTGCCTTGCGGCGGCGGTCCTCCGCCCGGCGCACGCGCTTTTCGGGTGCATCACGGGAAACGGGAGCATCGAATGGCGCGTCGGATTCGACGTCTATCTCTTCGTCGTCCTCGTCCGTCTCATCGCCGACCCATTCCTCCGTGGCCTCTTCCTCGCGGGCGGGGCGGCGGAAACTCAGGCGCGCGAGAAACCTCGCAGCGCCGGCAGAAAGATCAAAAGCGCTCCGTGCAAGAGCGAGGACCGTGCGGCCTTTGAGCTCGGCAGCGACGAAGGTCAGCACGGCGCCGAGGCTCGCGAAGAGCAGGGGAATCAGGATCGACAGCCAAGGCGCCGAGAAGGCCGTCGCGGTCTTTGCCGTGAAGAAGAGCGCCATGCGGCCCGGAATGCCCCCGGCCCCCGCGGGAAGCGATGCAAATCCTGGCAAGGCGCCCAGCCCGCCTGCCAGGAACAGGGCGCCCAGCACCAATGCGAGCAAGCGCAAAGCCGCTTGTTTCAAATGTTTGCCGGTGACCGTCTGCCACCCCCAGGCGCCAAAAGCCGCCGAGAGCGCCAGTGCCGCCAAGCCGAACATCTGGAAGAGCAGGTCTGCCAGGTAGGCGCCTGTCGCGCCCAGCCAGTTCCCGGCGTCGCGCCCGGTCGCGACATTGAAGCTGGGATCGGCGGAATCGTAACTCGCAAGCGCGGCGATCATCGCGATCGCTACCATGACCAGAGCCAGTCCAAGCGCGCGCCGCAATGTTTCTGCGACGAGATCGCGCAGCCAATCGCGGAAGGACGCGATCGCATCTGCGATCTGGCCGCGGCGCGAACGCGGCTGGTAGACCCCGGCGCTACGTTGGGTGCTCATGTCAGCTCAGCCCCCTGGAGAAATTCCGCCACCCTTTCGAGTGCGGCCTCAATGGTTAATGAATCATGAACGAGCGCCACGCGGACATAGGGATGGCCGGGATTGCTGGCGGGATTTCCAGGGATTTCCTCAACCCCCATAAAAGCCCCCGGCATCACCCGCACGCCGGTTTTTTGCCAGAGCGCCTTGGCGAAACGGGCACCGTCCTGGACATCGAGCCAAAGGTAAAAGCTGCCGCCCGGGATGCGAAAACCGCGGTGATTGCCGAGCAGCCGCCGCGCGATGGCGAAGCGTTCGCGGTAGCGGGCGCGGATGTCCTGGACATGAGCCTCGTCCGCCCAGGCCGCGGCAGAGGCCTCCAGCACGGGTACGGGCACCTGGGGGGCGGAGGTGTTGCGGAACCGGGTCAGGGGCGCGATGAGGCTCGGTGGGCCCACCACGAAGCCCGATCTGAGGCCTGCCGCGCTGGAGCGTTTGGACAGGGAATGGAAGGCCAGAAGCCGCTCGGAACCGCCGCTCATCGCGTAACGGACGGAAAGTGCGCCAACAGGCGGCTCGGCATCGTAGATCTCGCAATAGCATTCGTCGGCCAGCACGGTGAAATCATAGCGGTCGGCCAGATCGAAGAGACGGCGCCAATCGGCGGCGGTCGCGCACGCCCCCTCGGGATTTGAGGGCGAGCAGAAAAAGGCCGCTACCGTGCGTTCGAGGATGGCTTTGGGGACAGAAGCGAAATCGGGAAGGAAGCCGGTCGCGGCGCGGGCCGGCACGTAATAGGGCTCGGCGCCTGCCGCGAGCACCGCGGCCGGATAGGTGACGTAGAACGGGTTCGGCACCAGCACGACCGGGCGGCCGCCATTCTTGGACTCCGGCACCAAGGGCGGGACAGCGAAGAACAATCCCTCGCGCGAGCCGTTGAGCGGGAGAATCTGCTTATCCGCGTCGATCGCCGTTGCCGGGAGATTGAATCGGCGCCGCAGCCAATCCGCGACGGCGGAGCGAAAGCCGATCGTCCCAGCGATAGGAGGATAGCGGCCGAAATCGCGCGCATGGGCGTGGATGATCTCGGCGATGAAAGCGGGCGGCGGGTCTTGCGGCTCGCCCACCGTTAAAGCGACCGGGGCGTTGCCGATCGGAAAGGCTTGCGGCTCCGTGCCCTGCAGCAGCTTGCCAAGCCGCTCGAAGGAGGAGGGAGGGGTCAGGGCCAAACGGCCGGGAAGCACCGGGAATACCTCGACGAATCAAGAGTGAAGCGTAAGACCAAATTAGCCGCGACGGCCGGTCCTGTCATCCCGGCGCAAATTCGCCGCCGATTGGCACAAAAAAAGAGGGCGCCCGAAGGCGCCCTGCAGTTGGGGGAGTGTTAGCGGCGTTTATGCGTGCACGGTTTCGCCATGCAGATTGATGTCGAGCCCTTCGACCTCGACATCGCGTTTGACGCGCAAACCGATCAGCATGTCGATGACCTTGAGGATGATGTAGGTCCCGACGGCGCAATACACGAAGACGCCGAGGACGTCGTACAGCTGGATCAACATCTGGCCGCCATTGCCGTCGGTCAGCCAGCCCTTGCCCAGCGAGTTGATCGCATTGGAGGCAAATGCGCCTGTCAGCATCGCACCCAGCGCGCCGCCCACGCCATGTACGCCGAAGGCATCGAGCGCATCGTCATAGCCGAAGATCCTCTTCATGTGCACCGAAGAGAGGTAGCAGACGACCCCGGCCAGTAGGCCGATGATCAATGCGCCTTTCGGATCGACAAAGCCCGAGGCCGGCGTGATCGCGACAAGACCCGCGACCGCCCCGGAAATCATCCCGAGCACCGAGGGCTTCTTCGCGACCATCCATTCGGCGAACATCCACGACAGCGAGGCCGCAGCCGTGGCGATCTGGGTAGCCGCCGCCGCCATGCCGGCGTTCGCGTTGGCCGCCACTGCGGAACCCGCGTTGAAGCCAAACCAGCCAACCCACAGCAGCGAGGCGCCGATGACGCTGAGCACAAGATTGTGCGGCGCCATGTTCTCGGTGCCGTATCCGACGCGCTTGCCGAGCACGAGGCAAGTGATGAGGCCCGCGGTGCCTGCGTTCAAATGCACCACCGTGCCGCCTGCGTAGTCGAGCGCACCCATCGCACCGAGCCAGCCGCCGCCCCAGACCCAATGGGCGATCGGGCAATAGACGAAGAGCAGCCACAAGGACATGAACCACATGAAGGCCGAGAATTTCATGCGATCGGCCAACGCGCCTGCGATCAATGCCGGCGTGATGATCGCGAAGGTCATCTGGAAGAACATGTAGACCGACTCGGGAATGGTCGGCGCCAGCCCACTGGTCGTGTTCAATCCCATGGGTCCAAGCAGCAGGTAATTCACACTGCCTATGAATGCGTTTGTTCCCGCATCGGGATTGGTGGTGAAGGCCAGCGAGTAGCCGATGATCATCCACAGAACGGTGATGATGCAGGTGGCTCCGAAGCTTTGCGCCAGCGTGGCGAGCACGTTCTTCTTGCGCACCATGCCGCCATAGAAGAGCGCAAGGCCCGGAATGGTCATCATCAGCACCAGCGCGCTCGATGTGATCATCCAGGCTGTGTCGCCGGAATTGATCATAGGGGGTGCGGCAGGAGCCGCCGCCGCGGCGGGCTCAGCCGCTGCAGGAGCGGGAGCCGCTTCGGCGGGAGCGGGTGCTGCATCGGGTGCGGGGGCTGCTTGCGCGGTCACATCCGGAGGCGCCGCACCAGCCTGTGCGTGAGCTGCACCGCCCATTATCAGAAACGCGGCAGCAGCCGCGACAAAGGTGCGGCCCAGCCATTTCATCGTCATCATGTTCATAATGTCTTCCCCTCGAATCATTGTTTTGTGTTCAGAGTGCGTCGTTGTCGGTTTCGCCAGTCCGTATACGGACGACCTGGTCCACGGTGGTGACGAAAATCTTGCCGTCGCCGATCTGTCCGGTTCGGGCATTGGCGGTGATCGCTTCAACCACCGCGTCCACCATTTCGGTGCGCACGGCGACTTCGATCTTGATCTTGGGAAGGAAATTCACGGCGTATTCCGCGCCGCGATAGATTTCCGTATGTCCCTTTTGGCGCCCGTAGCCTTTGACCTCGCTTACGGTCATGCCTTGAACGCCAAGCGCCGACAGTGCCTCGCGCACTTCGTCGAGCTTGAACGGCTTGATGATAGCCGTGATGAGTTTCATTCTGATCCCCTCTTTGGGCTGAGTTCCGGCTGTGCTGCTGG
>DATHDZ010000032.1:0-2355 GCA_035318785.1 Micropepsaceae bacterium | reverse complement strand
AGGTCTCTTCAATCGACGCTGCCCGCGTCCACGATCTTCGAATCATGGTTGCCCATGGATTCAGAAGCCTCCATAAATGGCAACTGTAATGCTAGGCCCGGACGCTTCGACGCAGAAGCTTCATGGTTCGGAATCCTTTGGTGTCGAGGATGAACGTCAGCGGAGATAGCGAATGGCGCCTCTCCGATATTGGTCAAGCCATCATTTTCGTCGTCGGGCTCGCCCGAAGCTTGCTGAAGAAGCCCCGTTTGCAGCACACCGAAATCCGGAAGATTCGCATCGACCGCCTGTTGCAGGTGTTGGGCGTCGAGGTGGGCGTAATATTTCTCGGTGACACGGGTGTCGGCGTGTCCCAGGAGTTTGGACAGCGTAAGAATGGGGACGCCCTTTTGAGCGAGCAGACTCGCAAACGTATCTCTTAGTTCGTGAAACGTCACGGTCGGATCAATTTCAGCTTTCTCACAGGCTGCGGCCATGCGCCTCGCCTGGTCGGATGGCTTCCACGGCTCCCCCGAAAGCTTGACGAACACATGATCATTTGGCGATTTTTTCGCAGTCTGTACTCTGAAAAACTTGCAAGCTGACGTCGTCAACCGCACATTTTGGCGTTTACCGGACTTCGTGACACGAAATATTGCGAATTTCTGCACCAAATGCAGATCCGAAACCCGCAATAGCCGCAAGCTGCCATAGCGCCCGCCGGTAAAGAGAGCTGCGCTCACGAGGGGGCGAAAATCCGGATCGGCGGCTTGTTGCAGTCTCTGGCACTCGTCCTCGCTGAGATAACGATCGCTCGCCGCATCGACGTCGGGGAATGGCTTCAGCGCCGTTCGCCAGGCAACGTCGGTCGCGATCATTTTCTTCGTTACAGCAAAATTGAGCGCGGCGCGCAGCGGCGTCAGAATTCTATTGGCGCGCGCCTTGCGTTTACGCTCGCGTTCCTGAGCGGCTTCGAAATCTTCTGGATCATCCGTTGGTTGCACGGCAGACAGGTTTTGAAGAGGAGCCAAGCCGCTTGCGCCGGAGGCGCGGCTGGGCAGGCGCGTGCGTGTCAACCTAGGCGATCTTGCGAGATTGAACTTGAATTGCTCCAGCAGGTCGGAGTTGAGCTGCTCGATCCGCAGATGCGCGAGAGCGGGACGAACGTGGCAATCCAGAATGCTGTTGAGATTCTTGAGGTCGCGGCCCGGTTTTTTGTCCCTGCGCGCATCTCCGCTGGTATAGCCGGCCACATAGCCGTCCAGGACGTCGCCGATCGTCTTCTTTTTCGCGCCGGGCCTAACCCCCGATGTTCGGCGTGCTTCTTCTTCGGCGAATATCTCGCGTGCCCGCTGCGTTGCTTCGTCGAAGGTGAAACCTCGAACCGTCCGGTCGGGCTGGTCGTCGGCGGGGCCGATCTTGGTCTCGTTATAGCTGTCGCGGATTGGATCACGGGTTCTCGCCAGCCAGGAGCCGCCGTTTTTGCCGCGCCGATAGCCGAGGGCAAGACCCTGTTGAATTCCCCTGTAATATGGCTCGGCGCGCACCGCCAACCGGGAGCGGGCGGTGGCGGATTGAATGGAGGTTTCCTGGACGCTGCGCGGCATGGGGGACCGATTATTTTTGGGAAGGTTTTGGGAAGTATCACCTGTGGACGAGGCTGGACGATCGTGGCACGGAAAAATGAAATACGAGTTAAATCAGGTAGTTGCATTGTCCGCAACGGTCCAGGGCTGTCCGCTGGGGCCCTGTTGTCGCCCTCTCACGGCGAAAACAGGAGTTCGATTCTCCTAGGGAGCGCCATTTTGCCGCTATTCAGACTAAAACTGCGAACCCTGCGAACGCCTCCAGTCTGCCGGGAGCTGTTGTGTCGTCGAGTCTTGCGCCGCACCGAACATGAGCCGGAAGAATCGCGTCCCACTTGCTGATCGTATCGCCAGAGCCGCTGAAGCGGCACTTGCCGCCCAGCACTTTGTGAGCGCCATCGACATCCTCATCGGGATCGGGTGGCTCGACGCCGGAGCGGTGGAGCGCTGGCGCCGCGGGCAGGTCGATTGTCTGGAGGAAGCTGTCCAGGCCAATCCGCCGCGCATCGCGGAAGCCATGCGGCTATTTGGTTCCTGGGCGATCGCGAAAGGATTGTTCCCAAGTCCGACGGCGTATGTCGGTCGTACGCCGGACCGCCCGACGCTGCGCTTCAGCCGAGATGGAAATCCCGCGATTGAGGAGTTCTACCGGACCCATTGGGTGTCCCCCGAACTCTCCGAGAAGAAGCGCGAACGCCTGGCGGAAACGGCAAGCCGCGACCCGGAACTGGTGGTGATCCAGCCGTTGAACACCGAGTGGGCATGTCATCGGTGCGGCGGCAGCGGAGGT
>DATHDZ010000031.1:0-4335 GCA_035318785.1 Micropepsaceae bacterium | reverse complement strand
TCGTCGAATTGCAGCGAGGCGAGGCGCGCATAAAGGCCGCCACGTCCCACCAATTCCGCATGGCTGCCCTCGGCGATGATGCGGCCCTGATCCATGACGATGATGCGCTTCAAGCGCTGGATGGTCGCCAGGCGATGGGCGATGACGATGGTGGTGCGCCCGCTCATCAGATTGGCCAGGCCCTGTTGCACCAGCCTTTCGTTCTCGGCATCGAGCGCGCTCGTTGCCTCGTCCAGCAGCAGAAGCGGCGCGTTGCGCAGGATCGCGCGCGCGATGGCGATGCGCTGGCGCTGGCCGCCGGAGAGCGTGATGCCACGCTCGCCGAGCTTGGTTTCATAGGCTTCCGGTAGGCGTTGGATGAATTCATCGGCCGCCGCCGCCTCTGCCGCCCGGCGGATTTCCGCATCGCTCGCTTCGGGGCGGCCATAGCGGATGTTCTCGGAGATGGTGCCGGAAAAGATCGCCGGATCCTGCGCTACCAGCGCGATGTTGCGGCGCAGCTCGCGCGGGTCGACCTCGGCGATATTCACCCCATCGAACAATATGCTGCCATCCTGCGGATCGAAGAAGCGCAGCAGCAATTGGAACATTGTCGATTTGCCGGCGCCCGATGGGCCGACCAGCGCCACCGCCTCGCCGGGCTGAACCACAAAACTGACGCCGTGCAACGCCTTGCTGTCGGGGCGCGAGGGATAGCGGAACGTGACATCGCCGAAGGCGATCGCGCCTCTCGCCGGCTTGGGCAATGGACGCGGCGCGGGCGGTGCCTGGACCGAGGGCTCGGTGGACAAGATCTCCATCAGGCGTTCGGTCGCCCCCGCGGCGCGCTGCACATCGCCCCAGGTCTCGCTGACCGCGCCCATGCCGCTCGCCAGGAACACGGCATAAAGGATGAACTGGCTGAGCTCGCCGCCGGTCATGCGGCCCGCCAGCACGTCGGAGGCCCCCACCCACAACACGATCACGATGCCCGCGCCGACCAGGAAAATCACCATGGCGGTCATGAAAGCGCGCATGCTGGTGCGCCGGATGGCGGCGGTGAAGGCGTCTTCGACGGCATGGCGGAATTTGCCGCGGTCCGCTTCCTCATGGGTGAAGGCCTGCACCGTCATGATGGCGTTCAGCACTTCACCGGCATAGGCCGAGGTGTCGGCGAGGCGGTCCTGCGAATCGCGCGACAGTTTGCGCACGCGCCGGCCGAAAATGATGATCGGCGCCACCACCAGCGGCACGCCGACGAGCGAAAGAGCGGCAAGCTTCGGGCTTGTCACGAACATCATGGTGAGGCTGCCGACCGACATCAGCAGATTGCGCAGCGCGAAGGAGGCCGAGGATCCGACGACGGTCTGCACCAACGTCGTATCGGCGGTCAGCCGAGATAAAACCTCGCCGGTGCGTACGGTTTCGAAGAAACTGGGCGAGAGCGACAGCACATGGGAAAAGACGCTCGAGCGCACATCGGCGGTGACACGCTCCCCAATCCAGGTCACGAGATAGAACCGCGTCGCCGAGGCCAGAGCCAGCACGCCGGCAACCGCGATCAGCGCCAGGAAGTAGCGCCCGATATTGGCCGCATCCGCAGCCGAGAAGCCGTGATCGATGACGCCCCTGACGGCCGCCGGGAGCACCAAGGTGGCGGCCGATGATGTGATCAATGCCAAAGCCGTGGCGGCGATGGTGCCGCGATAGGGCATCAGGAACGGTTTGAGTGCGCGAAGCGCCGTCAGCTTCTTCGAAGGCGCGCGGCCGCCGGCCTGCCGATTGATATCGTTGACATATGCTTGGGAACCTCGCGCCATGGATTCCTAATAGCCGAAGAGATCAGCCAGGGCCACATGGCGCGAAGCTTGCGAGAAACGGTTGGGCTGGTGGCGGCGCTCAACCTTGGCTATTTCGGCGTGGAATTCGCGGTGGCGCTGGGAATCGGCTCGGTGTCGCTGTTCGCGGACAGCATCGATTTCCTGGAAGACGCTTCGATCAATGTTCTGATCCTTGCGGCGCTGGGGCGGGCGGCACGGAACCGGGCGCGGATCGGAATGGCTCTCGCCGGGATTTTGCTGATCCCGGGCGGGGCGACGCTGTGGACGGCGTGGCAGAAATTCCTGCATCTCGCGCCGCCCGCGCCGATCCCCCTGACACTCACCGGCCTTGGCGCGCTTTGCGTCAATCTGTCCTGCGCTTTCATGCTCGCCAATTATCGCGATCATTCGGGAAGCCTGACGCGCGCGGCGTTCCTGTCCGCTCGCAACGATGCCTTCGCCAATATCGCGATCATCGGCGCGGGGCTCCTGACGGCGGCGACACGCTCGCCTTGGCCGGACGTTGTGGTGGGCCTGGGCATCGCAGCTCTCAACGCGGACGCGGCGCGGGAGGTGTTTGCCGCTGCCCGCGCCGAACATCGGGCCGCGGAGCCTTGAGGTACCGACGCGCAGCCCTCGGTTTGGTCGTGCGCCGTTCCGGCTTTGGTAGTAAAAATACCAATAGCGCCTCACCAAGATGAGGCCGGGCGAACCATGAGCGGGTGCCGACATGAGCATACAGCGGCGGGAATTGCTTCTCTTGGCGACATTGGCGGCTGCGATTGCCACGCATGCTCTTGGCCAGACACAGACGCAAGGCGCCCCATCCATCCCCGATCTGTCGCGCGTATGGCGTCACCAGTCCCTTCCCGGTTTGGAACCGCCGGCTTCGGGCCCCGGCCCGGTGACGAACAGGTCGCGGCGCAACGGCGTCAGCAATTACGACCAGCTCGTCGGCGATTACACCAATCCGATTCTGAAGCCCGAGGCTGCGGATATGGTGAAGAAGAAGGGCGAACTTTCTTTGGCCGGCGTGACCTTTCCGAGTCCAGCCAACCAGTGTTGGCCCGAACCCGTGCCATTCATTTTCAAGAATTTCGGAATGATGCTGCTGCAGCGGCCGAAAGAGGTCACGATCCTTTACGACGAGGGTCCGGATGTCCGCCATGTGCGCATGAACCAGCCGCACCCCGCAAAACTAACACCGTCCTGGTATGGCGATTCCGTCGGCCATTACGAGGGCGACACACTGGTGATCGACACCGTGGGCACCAGGACCGACCGGCCCTTTCCCATGATCGATTTGTACGGCACGCCTTACACCAAGGCCCTACACGTGGTGGAACGCTATCGGTTGATCGATTACGAAACCGCGCAAGAAGGATTGCTACGGGACGCCAAGGAGAATCAACGCGTCCCGGGGGACATCGACCCCAATTATCGGGGCAAGTTCCTGCAGGTCCAATTCACGGTCGAGGACGAAGGCGTCTTCACGACGCCCTGGACCGGCACTATTACCTATCGGCCCGCGCCGGCCCCGTGGCAGGAAATCGCCTGCGCCGAAAACACCCATGAATATTATAACAATAAGGAGTCCGACGTCCCGATGGCGGACAGGCCGGATTTCTAGGCAGCGGCGTCAATGCGAAATGCTTACGTACCTATTTCGCGTTCGCGAGCCATAGAGCGACATTGCGCATATAGGCTTTGGTGGATCGCATCGCTTCGGGGAATTGCGACAGGCCGTGGCCCGGAGGCTCATCCACGAAACTTGGACAGCCGCGGTTGGTGTCCCAGTTATAGTCGGCGAAATGATGAAAGGTGGATTGCGCGATCGCTGGTCCATTCACACCGGCCGGTTCGAACGCAACCGCAATGTTGAACGGCACGCCCGTGACCTTGCTGTGGCCCACGGCAATAACCCGTGACGTTGGATCGTCGGGCGGAGCGCTGACCGCGCCTTCATGCGGGTGCGCCGGCAAATAGCGTATGTGCTTGGTCTCGGATTCGGCGTCCCGAAGGACCGCGTGTACATCGCCGGAGGGTTCGATTTCCTGGTAATCGCCATTGGCGCCGGAATGATAATTCGGCCAGAGAATGGCCTTGGTGTACGGATCATCATTCCGCTGACGCGCCGGATCGGGTTCCGGATTGTGAGAGTGAAAGTGATGGGCTTTTCCCACGCCGCCCAACGAACAGACCGACGAGCCAAGATCCATATGGTCGCGCGTGACCAGAAGGCCCCCACCCCGCCGGCGGAACCGCCCGACGGCTGCGCAATCCTCGGGCGACAGACCCTCTCCAGTGTCGACGGCGAATAGCCACAATTCGTCGAAGTCCAATTCATCGATTTTCGACAGCACAGGATCCGGACCCGACGCGCGATCGCGATCACGTGCCGTTACCGTGAAAAGCCGAGTTCCATCGGCAGCCCGTTGTCCATCCAGGAATTCAGACAAGAGGCCGAAACGCGCAATGCTCCAGTCGTCCCGGATTGGCGGAATGGTGGTTTGGAGAAGGATGTTTTTCGGCATGA
>DATHDZ010000030.1:0-2044 GCA_035318785.1 Micropepsaceae bacterium | reverse complement strand
ACCGTGCGCCGGCAGGGTGGGGAGGGGCTGATCGCCGAGATCGTGCGTGTCGAGAAGGAGGGCGGACAGATCAGCCCTGACGAAATCGTCAGCATGGTGTTCCTGCTGCTGTTCGCCGGGCACGAGACCACCACACATCTGATCAGCGGATCGGTATTCGAGCTCTTGAAGAATCCGGGCTTGCGCGACTGGCTCGAAGAAGACTGGAGCCGGGTCGATCTGGCAGTGGAGGAGTTTCTGCGGTTCATCACGCCGGTGCAATTTACAAAACCGCGCTTCGTGCGGAAGGACATTGAGTTGGACGGCGTTCGCTTGCGAAAGGGCGACCGGATCATGGCCATGCTGGCCGCGGCCAACATGGACCCAGCAGCCAATCCCGATCCGCAACGACTCGATCTGCAGCGCAAGCCGAACCGTCATATCGCCTTCGGTACCGGAATCCATTTCTGCCTTGGCCACCAGCTCGCGCGTATCGAAGGCCGATGCGCGCTGAAGTCGCTGTTCCGGCGTTGGCCGCAATTGGCGCTTGCGGTGGATCCGTCTGATATCACCTGGCGCACGCGGCCGGGTCTCAAGGCGATCGATCGGCTGCCGGTGGTGGCCCAGCGAACGCCGAATCGCCCCGGGAGCCAGAGCGGGTAGTCGGGGAACACTCGGCAGCTTGGGCGACATCCGAATTTTTTGTGTTCGAAATGGTTGCTGCCACGCCACGATTGTTACCAAATCGCAACAGTCGGCGGAGATTTAACCGTTATTCCGGCTAGCTCTTGCGCGCGCCGCTTTTTAGCCACACCCCTCCGTGAAATCATTCCTTCAAGGCTTAGTGCCACGGCGCTCGCGAAGGCGAAGGGGAATCCCTGATTTCCCAGGTCCAGGAGTTGACCGGGGAAACAGGTTCGAGATGGACGCGAAGACCCATATCAAGGCGAGACTTCCGAGCCGCCATGTGACGGCGGGGCCGGAACGGGCGCCGTATCGCTCCTATCTCGCGCCCGCCCGCTCGACCAATGCTGCGCTGCACCTGCCGGCCATCGCCCATGAATGCGGTATCAAGTTCGATTTGTTCGACGTTGCCGAAATCTTCAAAAAGACTCCGTATGTCGCGGATTTGAAGCCGGGTGGCCGTTATGTCGCCAAAGACATGTTCGAGGTTGGCGGCATACCGCTTCTGATGAAAACGTTGCTCGATAACGGCCATTTGCACGGCGATTGCCTTACCGTCACCGGCCGCACGATCGCCGAAAATCTCAAAAGCGTGAAATGGAATCCGCACCAGGACGTGGTGCGCTCCGCCGACAAGCCGATCACCGTCACTGGCGGTGTGGTCGGCCTGAAGGGGAATCTCGCGCCCGAAGGCGCGATCGTGAAGGTCGCGGGAATGTCGAGCCTGAAGTTTACCGGTCCTGCCCGCTGCTTCGATCGCGAAGAGGATGCCTTCGAGTCGGTCCAGAAGAAAACCTACAGAGAAGGCGAGGTCATCGTGATCCGCTATGAGGGGCCGCGCGGCGGTCCCGGCATGCGGGAAATGCTCTCGACCACGGCGGCGCTGACCGGGCAGGGCATGGGCGGCAAGATCGCCCTCATCACCGATGGCCGGTTCTCAGGCGCGACCCGGGGGTTCTGCATCGGCCATGTTGGGCCGGAAGCCGCTATTGGCGGGCCGATCGCGCTGGTCCGGGACGGCGACATCATCGAAATCGACGCCGACGTTGGGACACTTAACGTAAAGTTGACCGACGTGGAGCTGGCCGAACGTAAGACCAAATGGCAGCCCCGCGCGACTAACCATAGGTCAGGTGCATTGTGGAAATATGCCCAGCAGGTCGGGCCGGCGGTGGACGGCGCGGTAACCCACCCGGGCGGTGCGTACGAGAAACAGTGTTATGCGGACATTTAAGCGTACCATTTTTGCGTTGATTTTAGGGGCCGCGCCGGTGGCGGTCCCCGGATTCGCCTTCGATGGCGCCCCGACTGCTTCTGATGCTTCGATCCCGGTGGCTTCAGCCCAGACCGGCGCGGCGGTGGCCTTGAAGAAAGCGGTTCC
>DATHDZ010000029.1:0-7590 GCA_035318785.1 Micropepsaceae bacterium | reverse complement strand
TCAAAAAGTTGAAGGCGCCCCTCACGGGGCGCCTTCGGGGGAGCCGTTCCCATGCCGATAGGAACGGTGTCAGTCCTCGGCGGCGGCCGCTTCGTCGCCCCCAACCGTGAGCCCGGCCGACAGCAGCCCGGCATTCGAACGAATCGCGGCTTCGATCTCCGCCGCCACATCCTTGTTCGCTTCCAGATATTGCTTCGCGCTTTCGCGCCCTTGGCCGAGGCGCTGGCCATCATAGGAAAACCAGGAACCGGATTTTTCGACGATGCCCGCCTTGGCCCCGAGATCCAGAAGCTCGCCCGATTTGGAGATGCCGTGGCCATACATGATGTCAAACTCGACCTGGCGGAATGGCGGGGCGACCTTATTCTTGACCACTTTCACGCGGGTCTGATTGCCGACCACCTCGTCGCGGTCCTTGATGGCGCCAATGCGGCGGATGTCGAGGCGCACGCTGGCGTAGAATTTCAGCGCGTTGCCACCCGTTGTCGTCTCGGGATTGCCGAACATGACGCCGATCTTCATGCGGATTTGATTGATGAAGAGCACGATGGTGTTCGATTTGGAAATCGATCCGGTGAGCTTGCGCAAGGCCTGGCTCATCAGCCGCGCCTGCAGCCCCGGCAATTGATCGCCCATTTCGCCTTCGAGCTCGGCCCTCGGCGTAAGCGCGGCGACCGAATCCACCACCACGATATCGACGCCGCCAGAGCGCACCAGCGTGTCGGTGATTTCGAGGGCTTGTTCCCCGGTGTCGGGCTGCGAGATCAGGAGCTCGTCGATGTCGACGCCCAATTTCTTGGCATAGCCGGGATCGAGCGCGTGTTCCGCGTCCACATAGGCGGCGACACCGCCCTTCTTTTGGATCTCGGCCACCACGTGCAGCGCCAAAGTCGTCTTGCCGGAGGATTCCGGGCCGTAGACTTCGATCACCCGCCCGCGGGGAAGACCGCCAATCCCGAGCGCGATGTCGAGCCCCAGCGAGCCGGTAGAGACCGCATCGGCGTCCACCGCCTTCTCGCGCTGGCCCAGCTTCATCACCGAGCCCTTGCCGAAGGCGCGATCAATCTGGGAAAGCGCAGCCTCGAGCGCACGCTTCTTATCGCCGTCTTCTCTTTCCACCACCCGAAGAACCGCCTGTGACATGAGCCCGCTCCCTTATTTCATGGCGTTTCCGAAATGCCCAGGCCTCGAATTTTCATCCCCGAGCCCGACCATGACTGCAAATGTACATGCTTTGTTCTCTTTGGCAAGCCCCCTGATAAGCATCTGAAGCGACTTTCAGAATTGGCTCTTCGTTCCGGTATCGTTCAGGGGAACGTAGAGCTCTGGAAAATCTCGTTGTTCTTGGGATCGTTTTCACGCTCTCCACGTATTCACTCAAATGGATTCGCGCGATGCATAGATTTGGGCTGGGGTGTGGTGTCTGACAAGTATGAAGAGTACCGCCGCAACGCGATGGTGTGCGAGAGGATGTCGCACACCACCTCGAGCCAAGACATAAGGGCTTCATGGCTGCGCCTTGCGGAGTCCTGGCTTCGCATGGTTCCTCAAGATTTCGCCGAGGAGAGCTTCAGCTTGGCGACAGAGGGGACCGGCCAGGGGGATTCCAAGCACTCCCACTAAGCCTGCTCGTTTTCTGCGAGCTTTTGATGCGCCCCTTTACGTCCCGGTCTCATGCAGAGATTCGGTGAGAGCGGCAGGAGGGGCGCCCTGCAGCACATCCTTCACCTTGGCGACGAGCTGTTTCAAGCCGAAGGGCTTGGGCAGGAAGTGCAGTTCCTCGGCCTTCTCCTCGTTGCGCCGGAAGGCGTCCTCGGCATAGCCGGACATATAGATGATGCGCATTTCCGGACGCAGCCGCCTTGCCGCCCGCACCAAAGTCGGCCCGTCCATATTGGGCATCACCACGTCGGTGACGAGAAGATCAATCGCCTCGGGATGGTGCCGGACGATCTCCAGACCCGCCTCACCGCCCGAAGCTTCCAGCACCGTGTAGCCTCGCATCCGCAAAGCGCGCGCGGCAAAGCTGCGCACGGCGTCCTCGTCCTCCACCAAAAGGATGGTGTCTTGGCCCGTGACGTCGCGTAGCGCGTTGCCGCGGTCGGCATCGTCGGCGGGTTCGGCAGCGATTTCGGTGGCCACATGGCGCGGCAGGAAAATGGAGAAAATGGCGCCCTTTCCCGGCTGGCTGTCGACCGTGATGAAGCCGTCCGACTGCTTCACCACGCCATAGACCGTGGAAAGACCAAGACCCGTGCCTTGGCCCACCGGCTTGGTGGTGAAGAAGGGCTCGAAGATCTTGACCTGGTTCTCCTTGGGAATTCCCATACCCGTGTCGGCCACTTCGATCAGCACATAGTCCCCGACCGGCATCTGGCCATGACCGATGGGCCGCGGCATGCTGAGGGTCAGGTTCGAGGTGCGGATCGCCACCGTGCCGCCTTCGGGCGGCATGGCATCGCGCGAATTGACCACGAGATTCATGATGGTGTTTGAGATCTGGCCCTCGTCGGCGCGCACGAACCAGAGGTTCGGTGCATGCTCGACCTTGAGCGTGATGCGTTCGCCGACGAGCCGGCGCAGCAAAAGCGCAAGTTCCGTCAGCATCTCCGATAGTGCCAGCACCTTCGGCTGCAGGGTCTGCTGGCGCGAGAAGGCGAGAAGCTGGCGCACCAACCCTGCGGCGCGCACCGAATTCTGACGCACCTCGTTGATCTCGGCGAAAGAAGGATCGCCAGCGGGATGACGCATCAGAAGCAGATCGCAATTGCCCATGATCGCTTGCAGGAGATTGTTGAAATCATGGGCGACGCCGCCGGCCAATTGCCCGATCGCCTGCATCTTCTGTGCCTGGTTGAATTGGGATTCCAAAGCCTTCTGTTCGGAGGTGTCGACCACGTAAAGGATCGCGCGCAATTCGCCTTCGGGCCCGGGCATGAAGGGACTGGCAAAGAGCTGCGCGGTGCGGTTCGCGGCAGCCGGGGCGGAGCAATGGATTTCCACCGGCTCGTGGCTGACCTCGCCGCGCGCGGCTTGTTCGATCAGGTCCAGGGTGGCGACGCGCTCGTTCTCCGCCACCAGGGAGTCCAGCCGTGCATTCGCCCCATAGGCGCCGAGCGCGAAGAATTCCGCGAAGACTCCATTGGCTTCCACGATGTCGCCGTCGGCGGCCGTGACGGCGACGCCCATCGGCGCGTTGCGGAAGAAATCCGAAAAGCGGATGAGGGCGGAGGGATTGCGCTTTTCGGTCGTGCCTTTGACGGGGGCGGCCTCCGGAAGTCGAGGGCTGAACCACCACGCGGACTCGCCGCGCTTAAGCGTACGCACAGCGGCGGTGAATTTCTGTCCCGATTCGGTCTCGAAATTCTCTTCGCGGGCGCGCCCCTCGATCGCGGCGCGTGCCAACCGATACAGCGCAGCTGCCGGCCCCTCGCCCGGAAAAGCCAGTTGCGGCGGCGCCGGAGGCTCGCCTTCGCCCGCCCCGGCAAGAAAGCGATAAGCGATGTTGCAATCGACGACCGACCCGTCTTTCGCGGTCACGGCCCAAGCGACATTGGAGTAAGCGGCAGCTTCGGCAATGCGGCGCGCTTCTTCCATTCCCTCCGGCAGTCGCGGCCAGACGCCGACGAGCAGAACCAGGGCCGCAGCCCCAATCGCGCCAAGCAGAGCAACCCCGGCCCAATGTGCCGCTTGCGGTTGAAGCAGAACCACACCGGCGCCGATCAGCGCGAGCATAAAGCAAAGCAGGGCCGCCAGGCGCGCGGGCCCTCCCGCCTCCCGCGGCGAAAAGGCCTGTCCGAGAATCTGGGCGAGCGCGCTCACTCGCGCACCCCAAAATCAGTTGCGCCAGAAGCTGTTCTTGTTGGCCAGCCGCATGACATAGCCGATGATCTGGGCCACCGCTTTGTAATGGTCCGGCGGAATTTCGTCGTCGAGCTCCACGGCCGCGTAGAGGGCGCGAGCCAAAGGCGGATTTTCGACCACGGGAACATCATGCTCTTCGGCCACCTTACGAATCGTGAGCGCCAAATGGTCGACGCCCTTGGCGACACAGACCGGCGCACGCATTTTGCCTGATTCGTACTTCAATGCGACGGCATAGTGCGTCGGATTGACAATAACCACATGCGCGTCGGGGATGGCGGCGATCATGCGCTTTTTTGCGCGCTCGAAGCGGATCTGGCGGATGCGCGACTTGATCTGGGGATCGCCTTCGCTCTGTTTGACCTCGTCCTTCAATTCCTGACGGGTCATGCGGTGGCGAGCCAGAAAACGCTGGCGCTGATAGAAATAGTCGAGCGCCGCGATCCCTGCCATCACGATGAGGGCAGCGATCAGCACCTTGCCGATCAGAGCAAGCGCCATCGAGGCTACTCCGCTGACGCTCATATCCATGGCAGTGCCAAGGCGAGCCCGTTCGGGCCATACCGCCAGGATACCCGCCGTGCCGACCAAGAGGATCTTCGCCACGCCCTTGATGAGATTGACGAAGCCATCGAGGCCGAAAAGCCGTTTGAAGCCGGCGATGGGCGACAGTTTCGAAAGGTCTGGCTTCAGTTTCGAGGTGGAGAAGAATAGCCGGTGCTGCAGCAGATGTCCGCCGAGAGCGGCAAGAATCATTAGTCCCGCAGCAGGCCAGAGGATGGCAAAAAACCCGAAGACGGATTTGTAGAGAAGAAATTTCGCGGCACCCTCGTCCAGCGACATCTGCGCGGGGCTATCGAGGAAAACCGTGAAGCGGACGGTGAATTCCCGCGCGGCGCTCTGGGCGAACAACGCCAGCGCCAGCGCTCCCCCCGCCGTCATGACGAAGGTGGCAAGCTCCTGGCTCTTGACGACGTCGCCCTTCTTGAGCGCCTCGTCCAGGCGCCTTTGTGTCGGCTCTTCGGTGCGCTGCGAGTCGTCGCGTTCTTCGGCCATCGGCGACTACCCTCCGAAGAGGCGCATTTGGGCGGCGAAGAAATCGAGGAAAGCGCTCATCATGACGCCGAGGAACAGCATGAGAAGGACGAAACCGGCCAGGATGTTTATCGGCATGGCGAGAAAGAAGATCTGCAGTTGCGGCATCAGGCGTGAGAGCACGCCAAGGATCACGTAAATCAGGAGGCCGAAGACGAGAAAGGGCGCGGCGAGCTGCAGCCCCAGCGCAAAGGCGCCGGCAACCAGGCTCAGCGTCAATTCCGCGACATCGGCGGTCGGAAAGACCTGATTCGGCGGGATCAGCGTGTAGCTGCCCGCTATGGCGCCGATCGCGAGGTGATGGAGGCCGGTTTCGAACACCAAAAGCGCGCCGATCAGGGATAGGAAGGTCGAAACCATGGCGCCTTGCGTCCCCTGGCTGGGGTCGAAGGTCTGGGCAAAGGCAAGACCGGTTTGCGTCGCGATGAGAAACCCCGCGGTTTCAAGCGCGCTCATGATCAGCCGTGCCATGGTGCCGACGACGACGCCGGAGGTGACCTCGCGCGCGACGAGCGTCGCAAGTTCGATCGGTGGCGGCGTTTGCGTGGGGTAGAACTGCGTCGTGAACGAGACCAGCGCCGCGGAGACCGCGAGTGCAAAGGCCAGCCGAACACGCGCGGGCACGCCCGCATCGCCGATTACCGGCATCAGCATGATCATCGCGCCGGCTCGTGCGAATGTGAGGAGGTAGACCAGCACCACGCCCTGCAATTGGGGCAGGATCACCGTCATGGCATCATCGTCATGGCTGAGCGATGCGCGCGGCGACATTCTCCATATAGGTCGCCATCGCCTCGCCGGCGAAGGGCAACGCAATCAGGAGAACCAGGAAGATCGCAAGAATTTTCGGCACGAAGACCAGCGTCATTTCCTGGATCTGGGTGAGGGCCTGCAGCAACCCGATCGCCACGCCGACCACGAGCGCGGTGAGCATCGCGGGTGCCGAGAGCTCGAGCAGCAAGTAGATCGACTCACGCGCGAAATCCAAGGTTTCGGCTCCGGTCATGCATTATTCCTTGTGACGGTCGGGGCCACGATGCCGGCGAGAGAGTTCATCAGATTGGCATCTTCATGATGTCTTGATAGGCGTTGATCACGCGATCGCGGATCGCGACGACGGTTTGCAAGGTCAGCTCGGCCGCCGTCACCGCATTCACCACTTGCACCAGATCGCCCTTGCCGGCCGCGCCTTGCGCCGACGCTGCTTCGCCCGCACGTAAACTGGTGGTTGCATCCTTCACGGCCGAGGCGAGCGCATCGGAAAAACTTCCGTCCGATGTCTGCACCGGCCCGAGCGCGGCTGCGGCCTCCGAAACGCCGCCCACGCGTGCGGCAGACTGGTAAGCGGCATTCGCTGCGACAAGACTCACGGCCATGGCCTAGCTCCTCAGCGGCGCAGGAGATCGATCGTGCGCGTCAGCATATTGCGCGCACCGTCCATCACCTGCAGATTGGCTTCGTAGGAGCGCTGCGCTTCGCGCATGTCCATCATCTCCACCAGTGCGTTCACATTGGGCAGATGCACATAGCCCTGCTTGTCGGCGGAGGGATTGCCCGGATCATATTGCATGCGGAAATCCGCCTGGTCGTTTACCGGATCGCCCAGCCTCACGACCGTGGCATTGAGCTCGCGGTCGAATTCCGAGGTAATGGTGGAGATGCGGCGGCGGTAGGGCTCGCCATTGCCCGTCGCCGAAACCGAATCCGCGTTGGCGAGATTTTCCGCGATGACGCGCATGCGCCCCGATTGGGCGCGCAAGCCGGCCCCGGCGATGTAAAGCGATGTCGTGAAGTCCATGATCTAACCTCAGCCCGAACGTCCGCCCAGCGCGGTGCGGAACATGTTGACGGCTTTCGAATAGAGATTGGTCGCGGTCTGATATTGGATCTGCGTATCGGAGAGCTTGATCATCTCCTGCTCGACCGAGACCACATTGCCGGTGGGCGTGCCGCCTTCGCCTATCGCATCTTCCACTTCGTAGGGGGCCCTACCGCTCGTGCGAATTTCAAAGTGGCGAGCGTTGGTGGTGGCGAGCTTGGTAGTGCCCATTCCGTGGCCGGCGAGGATGGTCTGGAAATCGAGCGGCTTGATGTCGCGCGCGGCATAATTGGGCGTATCGCCATTGGCCACGTTTTCCGCCAGCACCGACTGGCGGGCGGAGAGCCACGACATGCGCCCGGAAATCAGCGAGAAAAGCGGTATGCCGTTCAAGTCCATGAAAGACTCCATTGACGCAAGGCAGACATGTTCGAGCCAGCATCGGCGCGTCTGCTTAATCCGCGCTTAATTCCAGGACGAAGCACCGAGAAATTTTTGCCTAGTCTGTTTACCCGCGATTAAGCATGTCCATCGAGGATGGCCCTCGCTTGACGCATGGCGGCTCGGCGAATTTTGCCGATCCGTCGATCAGCGTCGGACGAAAGGCCTCTCTTTTATGGATATGACCGATGCTCTTCGCTATTTCGGCGCGCTCGCCATCGTGCTGGCGCTTGTCGGCGTCGCCGGAATTGCGCTGAGACGCTTCGGTCTGCCGGGGATCACCGGCGGCGCTGGGCGAAGACTTTCCGTCGTAGAAACGCAGATGCTCGGGAAAAATCACCGGCTTTTCATCGTGCGCTGCGACGGCATGG
>DATHDZ010000028.1:0-15398 GCA_035318785.1 Micropepsaceae bacterium | reverse complement strand
AATGCCGATTTCGTCGAACTCGCGCGCGCGCTCAGGCTCTCCCGTGCGAAGACGCTCACAAAAATCTACCTGCCGTCCATCCTGCCCTATTTTTTCTCCGGCGCGAGGCTTGCGTTCGGTTTCGGATGGCGGGTCAGTCTGGTCGCGGAAACTTTGGGGGCCGCGAGCGGGGTTGGCTACAGGCTGAAGCAGGCGTCCGATCTGATCCAAACCGATCAGGTCTTCGCTTGGACCATCGCGCAGATCGCGATGATGCTGATCATCGAGGTTGCGGTGTTGCAGCGACTGGAGCGGCATTTTTTCCGCTGGCGCCGGGACGCCCGCCGATAGAGCGTGGTGCATATCAGATGGAAACCTTGTCATTCCCGGCCTAGCGGCGGCACGCCGCTAGGGGAAAGGGAATCCATTTCATGGAAAATCGAGTGTCTTCTTCACGGACTGGATGCCCGTTCCCTCGCGCTTCGCGCTCGCCGGGCATGACAAATGTCTTCTGAATGCATTGCGCTCTAATTCACGGGTTCAAGCCCCGGATAGCGGATGCTGCCATCCAACAATGAGGGTCTGGGTAAATAGGCGCGCGCGACGAGCGCAAATTTCTTGCCTGGGATGGGCAGCCAATTCCCCCGGCGATCCGCGCTTGGACTGTCCTTCTGGATCAGGATATCGAGACTGCCATCCGGGTTCCGTACCAGGCCTCCCGTTCGGTCTCCTATCGCGTAACGATGAATCGGATTGTCCCCGAAGAACAATCCGCCCTCCTTGGTGACCTCGTATATGGAAATCGACCAAAAACCATCGATCGGCGGGGTATCGGCTGGAAGGTGCAGCCGATAGCGGCGATCCCCATCAAGCGGCGCGCCATTGCCGTCGGTCGTCGAGAGCGCGTAATGCATTTCGGAGGGGACATTCGCCCAGATCCCCCGCAGAGCGACGAGCGCCCGCGTCCGGTAATCCGTTCCGAAATTCCCGATATTCGGCGGCCCATACACCCAGCCCTGAATCTGCGTTCCGATGTCCTCGGCGGCCAATCCGGCCCGAGCGGCCGAAAAGTTTTGCGTCCATAGAAGGCGCTGCGCGGGCGTCAGAGGGGCCGCACCTGGTCCAATCCCAATGGCAGCCAATTCCTTCAGCAAGGGAAGGTCCGCAGCAGGCGGCGGGTCGTCATGAAGCACCTGATTGACGACCGCAACGAAATTTTCGGCATTGCCGGGAGCCGGTCGGAGGAGTTCCGGTCTGCTGGGCGTCGATGCAACGGGCGTCAATGTGAGCCCATCCTGGAGCCGGTGAACCGCGTCATAGTCAGCCGGCCCGTCAATCATGATACGCACGATGGCGATGATGTGATTGCCTGGCGCACGGATTAGAGTGGCAACGTCTCCGGATGGATCGTGCCAATCGGGGCTCACAATCAGATATGAGCCCGCCTTGCCTCCGCTCACACGCGTACCAAGATAGGCGAAATTGTTCGTGTAGGCGTCCAGAAAAGCGATGGAATAGTAGCGCGCGCCGAAGTCCGGCACGTCGAGCCTGACGGGCCCCGCCGACAAATCGATAACAGCGCTGGAATATAGCGTGTCGTTGTTGGGAGTGGTGACGGTGCGTGCGGTGTGATCGGTGAGCTGACGGCGATGGCCGAAACTGTTGACGGGTACACGCTGTGGATTGGCCCGATTGTAGCTGTACAGATAGACGAGCCTGGCGTGCTCGAAGAACGGGAAGCCATATTCATAGGCTTTAGCAATCAGCTTCGCAGAATCGGAATCGGCAGCCGTCGCCTTGTGTACGCCAAAGCCGAGAAGCGCGGCGGCAATCAGGACAAAGGCTGCGCGAGACGCTCGGTGCATTACGGCTCCTCTGTGCGAGCGGGGATAAAGAGGCTAATGCTACCAAACCCCGTGTCGCCAATGGTCATTAGAACCTCGCGCCGAACGTTACACCAATGGTGCGCGGATCTCCCAAAAGAGCGCTCAGCGCACCGGAATTGAACACAAGCGGGACTTGTGAAATTTTATACTTTCGATCGAACAAATTGCGAGCCCAGACTTGCACATCCCAGCGCCCGTCGCTCGTGCGCAGTCCGACCCGGACATTGGTAAGATCATAGCTTGGTACCCGCGAATAGATCGAGAGGCTGGTGTTGGTGAAGTAGCCGGATCTATAGCTCTCATCGATGCCGAGATAGCCGGCGATGTTGCCAAGGCCCGAGTCGCCAAGGTTTTGCGAATATTCGCCGCCCAGCGAAAACGCCCATTTCGAGACAGCGGGTAGCGGACGGTTGCTGAGGTCTACGGTGATGTTCGTGTTGAGCCTGCCGGCTACGACCGTGTAGGCCTCGAACGGAGCAGGAGCATTCGGATAAGACACGTAGGTCGCGTCGATATAGGCGGCAGACAAATAGGTCGAAAGCCCCTCGAACGGCCTTGCGGTGACGTCGGCTTCCAAGCCGCGTGACCGAACGGCAGGAATGTTCGCCAGATAGATGACAAAATTGGACGTGTCCAAGAGCGTCGTCTGATAGTTCGTATCATCGGTCCAGAACAAATCGGCATTGAAGGTCAACCGTTCGTCGGGAAGCGAAGATTTGAAACCGATCTCGTAATTGTCGACGGATTCGGGTGCCACGATCTTTGGTACCGCGATCGCCAGATTGGCAAGATTGAGCCCGGCTGACTTTTCGCCATGCGAATAGGTGGCATAGGTCATGACGCCGTCGGTGACGTGATACGCAAGCGTTGCCAAGCCGCCCAACAGATTGTTCGAGGTGCGGACGCTATAGTTGTTGGCGGTGCCGAACAGGGCGCGCGTGGCCTGGATCGTCGCCTGCTCAGCCGAGGTAAAGCCGCTGACGGAGGCTCCGGCCACGGTTTGCGCATATCCGCCCGTCTTATATTCGTATGTGTACCGGGCGCCGCCCGTTAGATCGACATCGGGCGAGATGTGCCAGGTCGCTTGGCCATAGCCGGCGTAGGAATTGATGCGCGGAACGGATGTTGCGGAAATGGTGAAACCGTCCAGCGCCGCTTTGGAAACGGGGCTCGTGGAGCCTAAAATCCAAATCGGCGCATCCGGCCCATATTGCAATTGCCCCAAACCGTCGATCTGTTCCCAGAAATAATAGAGGCCGCCGCTGAATTCGACCGCTCGGCCCAATGTTGACGCAACGCGCAGCTCTTGCGTGACTTGCCGGTCGTCGTTTTGCTGTTGCGCCTTCGCCATGACGGCCAATGACGTCAAATCATCGTCATTGCTTGGGCGCCATTTCCAAGAACGATAAGAACTGATCGATGTGAGTAGAACACCGCCGACGTTCCAATTCGCCTCGGCCGACCCGCCGCCCTGCGCCATCTTGGAGTAGATCGGAGTATTGGCGTCCGTCAGGCGGGCATAGGGATCGATCGGCAGTGGCGTGTAGCCAGCCGCCGCGGCGCGTTGGTAGAAATTGCGCGGCAAAGCCTGCCCATTTGCGAGCGTCGTCACGACTCCGCTGATCGCGCGGACGGGCCTGAGGGAATTGTAATAGGCATAATCGGCGATCACGCGCAGGGAAAAATCGCCCGTCGGCTGATAGAGAAGCTGACCGCGGACGCTATAGTCACGGTAGTTCTCAAGACGCTTGCCATTGAAGACGTCTTTGAAGAAGCCACCCCGGTCCGTATACAGGGCGGAAAGCCCGGCGCTCAGTTTGCCGTTGGCGTCGACGGGTCCAGAGACCGTTCCGGAAAACTGCTTATAACCAAAATCCCCAAACGAGATCCTGCCGTAAGCCTCGAATGTCGGGCCTGGTCTCAGCGTGTTGATGTTGACGGCGCCGGCAACGGAATTCTTGCCGTAGAGCGTGCCTTGCGGGCCGCGCAGCACTTCGACCGAGGCGATGTCCGGCAGATCGAAAATTGCTTCGGCGGGACGAGCCTGGAGAACGCCGTCGACATAGACCCCGACGCCCGGTTCGATACCGTCATTGGTGATGGCGATATTGGCGCCAAGACCACGAATGGTGATGGACGTGTTCCGCGGATTGAAGGAAAAAACCTGAAGGGTTGGTACAAATTGGTTCAGCTTGAGAACATTGCTGACCCCATTGGCTTCCAAGGTGTACCCACTCACGGCCGTCAGCGAGATGGGAACGTCTTGCGCCCTCTCGGTACGGCGCCGCGCCGTCACATAGACGACTTCGGGACTGCCTTCGCTGATGGCCAGGAATTCTTTCGCTGTTCGATCCTCGTTTCCGTCGGCGGCGTTACCGGTTGCAGTGCCGCATAACGACGATAGCGCTAGGCCGCGAGCGATGGCGAAAAGAGTTCGCCGCGCGCCGCGTACCGGGCCGTGCGCCGTAAACGCTCGGATCAAAATATCGAATTCCCCCTCCGGCGAACGAACTGTCGGCGACGCTTTTGCATAAGACAAGGGAATAATGGGCCGAATTCGACGCCGTTATATCAGGGGCAACTTAACGAAAACACAACCTGCAATTGGCGCGTGGCAAAGCCGCGACGCGGGTGGGCATACACCGCGCTCACACCCTAACGGCGAGCGTGCCATGCCCATCATGATGGCAATTCAGTCGCGGGAATATCCGTAACGCTCGAAAATATCCGCCCATTGTTCGGTTATCCGATTCCGCCATATCTCGCTGGGCCTGACCGCGGCCTGCACGTAATCGCTCCTTTTCGCGATCTCCGCTGCCAGTTTAGGGCGCATTTGCTCGAAACCCGGGAGATCGAGCTGCTCATAAAGCCGTCCGATGACGGAAAGGGGGTCGCGAATCAACTGCTCATATTTAACGGTAGCGAATCGATGTTCGGGAAGCCCCGTGACCCCGGATAGCAGCTTCGCTTCGAAGCGCTGCCGTTCGGAGAGAAGAACATGTCTGACTTCATCATCCGGAAGGCTTTGGCCAAGCCCGTATTTATCGGTCAAGGCCCGATAGGTTCGGACCATCGATTCGAACACTTCATAAGGATTGCGTACGATCAGAACAAACCGGGGGTCAGGGAGAATTTCCCGCAACGTGGCGACCCGGTACGAATGGGTGGGCGATTTCAGCACAAGAGGCTTGCCGCCGCTCGCGAGAGAGACGCCGCGAAAGAATTCCTCAAATGTTCTGCGCCATCGCCGCGCGTCCTCAGGAGACAGATCCTTCGGGTCCGCCAAAGCCAGCGCTTGGGCGAAATTGCGCGGTGCCAGGAGCCCTTCATAGGGCGACCTGGCGCCGAGACACAGCAGCGCAAACTCGTCTTCCTGCGGCGTCTGCAGACCAACGATCATTCTGTCCTGGGGTCGTTGAAGCTCGGTGCCGGCCCGCTTCAGCGCCCGCGCCTGGGTAAGGACAAAATGGTGGGGATTGAGGCAGGCATAGGTTGTTGGATAGCCAAACCGGTCATCGGTGCACAGCAAATCATGGAGCAATGTGGTTCCGGAGCGCCAAAATCCCAGTATGACAACGGCGCCGTCATTTGGGGCCAACGCCCGTTGCGCACCCGCGATCCGGGTTTGAAAGGCCGCCCTTGCCGAACGCAAAGCGCCGAAAAGATAGGTCTGGCTCTCCAGCGAGGCCGTCCGTGGCACAGCCCAAGACCGGCGAAGCTGGCGCCACGCACGCGCGGTAAGATTGAAATAGGCGGGCATTACGGCCTTCGTTCCGGGAGTCCGATCGCGAATCCGCTCATTTATCGCGTCGTGGGCCACGCCCTCGATCGTAGTGGGCGCACGCAAGGACGGCCGTTAACGTGAATGATAAATAACGATGCAGCGTCGGTGGCACTCGTTATATAGACAAGTGTTGCATGCATCTGATTACCTTGTTTTCGGTCAAGCCTATGGTCGTGGAGAGCGGTCGGCCAGGGGGACTAGCCGACCGCCCAACCCTGGCTAGCGATACTTCACTTTGAGGAAGCTCGAGCGCAACCTTGTAAAGTCATCGCCTGGCCAAGCCGGAGATTCGCTGATGGTTCCTTGGCTCTCCCACGTGGAAAAAACGAGGTTGGACACTGTCAATTCTGGACGTTTTCCTTTCTCGGTTTCTCCGTAAGTTTCTGATTGATATCCACCTTCGCCTTTTCGAGCAGCTCTGCCGATTCCACCATGCCGAAATCGCGCAGCGTCGCGGCCATTTGCGACAAAGCCTCGGCGATATATTTGAGGGGATGCAGGCTGGTGAACGTCGTCATGTACGCACTCCGACTCTCTGCGACGTGGCGACTATCCACGGCTGGGTTCTTGTGACTTCCGCGTAAAGGGAAAGGATACCTGCCAGGGCCCTGAGCATGGCGCCCGCCGAAAGGTCCTCGTGGGCGCAGCTGACCAACGCGTCGGTGAGAAACGTCGGGCGATGATCCCGATGAAGGGCGTCGATCGCCGTCGATAAACAAGACAATTCGCCAAACTGACCTGCCACGACATAATTGCCGCCGATGTCGTCCGCCATGTCTCGGAAGTCGGCGCTCGCGTAGCAGGACGGGCGTGGCCGGTCGAAAACCATATCCCACCGCTTGGGTTCGAACCCTTCGATCCAACGTGGGTAGATCGGTGAGGCCAACATGCTTGCCGACGGCGCCACTTGACGCGTAAAGGCAACGGGAATCCCACATGCGCGCGCGTGTCTTAGAGCGGCACGGCAATTCGCAATCACTTCGGCAGGGATGGTGTTCGAGAGCGCTTCCATGCCGCCCGAGAGTTCGTGGTGCAGATCAACCAATACGAGCGTGGGCATATTGCGCCCACGCTCCCGGAACCCCGTGAAGCTGACGATCGTGTTCATGAAGCTCGCGCTTCGATCGACGGGCGTGTCACTTCGCGGCTCGACGAACGCTCAAGCACGCCTGGCACATGCCAACGGCCTTCAGGCCTGATCATCACATACGGATCGGCACCGATGGTGATGGCTTCGGGATCCCTCTCGATCTCGGCAACGATTTCGACATAGTCGAAATCCGAGAAGACGAATTCTTTGGCGCCTTCGATCGGCCTGAACCCGAAACGGCTCCAAAAATTCACCAGACGTTTTTGGGAATGGCCATAGAGCCTGCGATACCCTTTCATTTGGCAAAGCTTGATTCCGGCGCGCACCAATTGGAACGAAAGCCGCGTATGACGGAATTCCTTGCGAACCGCGAGGCGCTCGATTTTGGCGAAGTCGGCGAAATAACGGATGCGCAGGCATCCTGCGGGCTCGTTGCCGACATAACCAATGAGGTGCGTGGCGGCCAAATCATTGCCGTCAAACTCCTCCTCATATGGACATTCCTGCTCGCCGATATAGACCGCGCTCCTCAGACTGGCGACGCGCATGAGATCTTCGAAGGTCCGCGCGATTGTTACGGAGAGCTCGCGCTGGCCGGCATCGCGGTGGTAACTGTCGTACAGCGGTGTGGTGAGAGGTGCGCGGCGGAAGGTGTAGAGGTGCGGCGCGTAGATCGGGCCGACCTTGGCTCCCCTTTTCCAGCCGAGATTTTCATTGAAGCGGAAACCGGCCGGCGTATTCGGGCGCGAATAGAGATCCACGCCAGCGTAGTTGGGGGTCTCTACTTGCTCCAAAACCAACGCGACGCCGGCGGCCAGCGGGCCCGGCGCATAGGTCGCCCAGACATAGATCCCCGCCGGGCGCTCATTCGGGCCAGCGAGAAGCGCCACATCGGGATTGCGGGTGTTCAGCGTGTTAGTCGCGAGTTGAAACAATCCGGCCTTGTTGAGGGGCAGGAACGCGAAAAAGCCGTCCCCAACTGGATCATCCGGATTAAACTTACGCTTGCGCGCAATGGCTATCATACAGTCAGGGTTGTGCTTGAGCACCCGGTGCACAGCGGAGGCGTCGGTCAGACCCGGAATGCTGGCGCGGGCCTTCTCCATCAGATCGTCAACCGCTTTACCGCTCGCCTTGAAGACGACTAAGTGCTTGGAAAAACGCCCTGAATCGAGATCGGTAAGGAGGCGACGCGGCTTTGCCTCACTGGTCCTTCCTCCGCTCCGGACAAGTTCCAAAGGATGTTCGGTCATGTTTTTCACCCCACTTTTATTCAACCGTGCTAGAAATTTACCGAGGGACGGTGACTTCGTATGCAGACCACAAAGGAACGGCGTGTTCCGTATTCGGAACAGGCGTTGCAAGGGACGCGCCGCGTCATCCCGGACTGGGAGGCGGTGCGCGTGTCTTTGGAGGTTGTCCGCAAGGGCAGCTTCAGAGCTGCTGCGGAACATCTCAGAATGTCCGTCAATGCGGTTCGCCGCCGGGTCGAAGAACTCGAGCAGTCGCTTGGCGTCATGCTACTCACACGCCACGTCGACGGGGTTCGCATTACCGCAGAAGGCGAGAAAGTTTTCGCGGCAGCAAATGAGATGGAAGCCGCGTCGTTCGGTCTGCTGCAGGCACGCGATCAGAGCGCACCTAACCTGTCAGGAGAGGTTCGCCTTGCCGTAACCGAAGGACTTGGGACCTTCTGGATCGCACCCCGTCTGGTGGAATTCCAGCGAGCAAACCCTAATCTTTTCGTTGACGTTCATTGCGCGATGAAATCGGCAGACGTCTTGCGACTCGAGGCGGACGTTGCAATCCAGATCACGCGGCCCACCGCACCGGACCTTCGCATCATCAAACTCGGACGGCTCCACTTTTTTCCCTTTGCGGCGGCAAACTATCTTGAGACGTTCGGCTGTCCCAAGACGATCCGCGATCTCGTACATCATCGGCTGCTGGTGCAATCCGACGACAATATTCAGTGGCGAGAACTGTACGACCGCCTCTTTCCGGGAATTTCTCCGACCTCGCTGGTGGCTCTGCGTACCAATGTGAGCAGCGCGCATTATTGGTCGATCGCCAAGGGAGCGGGACTTGGACTCCTGCCTACCTATTCGCAGTGGATCGGCGCCGAAATTGTTCCGCTCGATCTGGGAATCCACGAGACCGTGGATATTTGGCTCACCTATCATCCGGACGCAAAACGGATCCCGCGCGTCTCGCGCCTGATCGACTGGTCAATCCAGGCATTCTCGCCGCAGAAATATCCGTGGTTCCGGGATGAGTTTATCCATCCCAGCGAACTACAGAACGTCTACCGCGGGGAACCCTTGGCGGCGATGTTTCCAGGCTCGTTGCGCGACAAATCGGCCGCCTGAACGTCATCCGTCATTTCTTGCGGCGCGCGGACCAGAAGAACCGCGAGCGCGGATAAGACCGCAATCACCAAAAATGTCAGGAACGCTGGGTTATATCCAGCCGTGCGATCGAATACCCCACCGATAAAGCGCACGCAAACAATCGAGGACACCACCACCGCAACATAGATCATCCCCATCACACGGCCAAACGATGGAGAGCCGAAATGCGCCGCGACGAGAGCTGCCGAAGACGGCAGGACGCAACCCAAAGCCATTCCCGCAAAACAGCAAGCCAGCAGAATCCATTCATATTTCGATGAGAACAGCAGAAACGACAGCGCTGCGATCATCGCGAGCGCCGCTGCCAGCATGATCATTCGGCGTTCTACAAATTCCGCGAGAAACCCGCTCATAACTTTGACAATTGCGGCGGAGATCGCGAAGGCGGTAATGAAAAACGCGGTCGAGGCGGCAGGGTAATTCAACCCGCTCCCGTAGGGGACAATTGTCACGATGATGGCCTGATCGATACCGCTGATCGCGGCCAATATCAGGGCAATCGCCCAAAAATTCAGATTTGATAAAATGCTGGCGTACCGCCACGTCGCGCCGGGATGCGCTGCAGCCATGTCCTTGGCAGGGCGGCCTCGGTTTTCCTTATGCGCCTCAAGCCCAAGATCGGCCGGTCCGCTCCGCAGGATCAGGATGCTCAAGGCCAACACAATGGCCATGATGAGAACGGCTTCGACCCGGAGAGCCATTCGCCAGCCATAGTTTTCGATTGCCCAACTCAAAAGCGGGACAACGACAATCCCGCCGCCCGATGTTGCCACGGTCGCCAAACCCAGCGCGCGTCCCCGCCGCCGGTAGAACCAGCGAGAGGTCAATGTGGATGTCGTGAGCGGCCCGATCGCCATGGCCCCGAAACCCACCGGGATCAGCATGGCAACCGCCATCAGAGGAATGGATGACGTGACGGAGATCGTGACGAAACCCAGCCCAAAAGGGATCACCCCGAGGCCTATCACCCATTGCACAGGATAACGGTCGAGCAGGTAACCCACGATGGGCGCCATGAAAGCTGCGCCGGCAAGCCCAATGGAGAGTGCACTGTTCGCCGCAGCCCGCGAAAGCGAAAACTCATTCTGAAGGGGAAGCACGAAGAGTCCCGATGCATAGCTCGTGCTGCCGACCGCGAGCATTTCCGTTAGAGCGGCAGCCGCGAGCACCCACCAGCCATAATACACCGGACGCGAATACCCTGACGCACGCAACGCGTTGCTCTCTGCCATACCGTTGGGGTCCTCCTCCCCACTGGCTTTCACACTGTCGATAACGTGTAAATAGCCCGAATGCCATCGCTCCGACAAGACGGCGCGATGGGAGTCGCGGACCTATGAACGCTTCGTGAGCGCTTCGCCCAAATCTGCAAGATCGGCGAGCTTGTCCAAATTCAACACCAACTCTTCGATGCGCTGAACCTGTGCCGGCGGCATCACGCGGCCCGCAAGTTTGGCGAATTTCGCGACAACATCCGAAGCGCTCGGGAAATTGCGCTCGCTGCCTCTGGGCGCATCTACGGTTTCTTCGAGAACGGCGCCGTCGGTGAGGCGCACGGCGACAGACACCATGTGCCGGAATTTCGAGCCGCGCGCCGTGATCGCCGGGTCCTCATGAACCTCGACCTTCGAGGCGAGCGCAAGGCGCGCAGGATCGGCCAGCATCTCTTCCGAAAACTGATCGACGAAAACGTCGCCCTCAAGCAGCAATGTCGCAATACAGTAAGAGAGATTGAGCTGCGCGGCCGTCATACCTTCGGGCCGGTAAGGCCAGCCCGCATGCTCGAGCGTCGCTTGGGAACAGCGCACAACGATTTTCTCAATGTCGTTGGGACCAAACGAGCGCCGTTGTTGCATGTTTCGAATGGCATCGAGCGCGGTGTGATTGGTGCTCACGCAGGAATAGAATTTGAGCGAGATGCGCATGGTCTCGAACCGTGTCCCCAAACCCGAAATGAGCTCATCCCGGTTGAAACGGTCGGTGGAGCGCGAAAACGTCGTGCAGAAACCACCATAAGGATTCTCGAAGACATCCGTGATGCCGGTAAATCCGTTCTCCGCCAGGACCGCGGCGTAAAAGCCGCTCTGCGCGGATCGGCCCGCATGCATACGTTTCACCATCGCGCCGAATTGCGCGGCCATCAGGCCGGCGGCTTGCGTTCCCGCAATGCCGAGCGCGTGGACGGTCTTTTCGGGAGAAAGCTTGAGGGCCGCTGCTGCCCCGGCCGCAGCAGAGAACACACCCACCGTCGCACCTGAGTGCCAGCCCTGGACAATGTGCTCTTGGCCCATGCACATGCCCACGCGCGGCCCTATCTCATAGCCCGCCACCGCCGCGGTGAGAAAATCGCGTCCCGTCATGTCAGGTTTAAGCTCGGCGACGGCGAACAGAGGCGGCAAGGTCACCGCGCCCACATGCAGCACGCCCTGTCGATGCACATCATCGAGTTCGAAACTCTGGACCAGCGTGCCATTGACCAGCACCGCATGCGGCGCGGAAAGCCTCCGCTCAGTGCCCCAAACTCGGCAGCCTTCCGTGCTGTCGAGTTTCGCAAGCGTCTCGATGAGGATGCGGCTCCATTCGAGATGGACACCGAAGATCGCGCAGCCGAGCGAATCGAGAATCAGAAGCTTGATGCGCTCTTTCACCTCGCCGGGAATATCTTCAAAGCGAAGGCCCGCAACGAAATCGGCGATGCCCGAGGAGAATGGATTGTCGCCGGCTTTGTCCTTGCTCATGTGTAACCTTTTGGCTCGCGCGCGGCTGTTCGGACGCGAGGATAGGCGCGTTTGCGCGAGTATGTGCTTCTTTGTACCGTTCTTTGCGGGCTATTGGGAGGTTGTTGTCCGGCGCGCGAACAGCTATTCGCTAACCACAGACGCTATCAGCCATGCGAGAGACGAACATGAAGCTTGCCGATCAGGTTGCGATCATCACCGGCGCGGGGCGCAATATCGGGGAAGAAACCGCAAAACTGTTCGCCGCGGAAGGCGCGGCCGTCGCCGTCGTCGATATGGACCGCGCGCGCGCCGACAAAGTCACGGCTGCCATCATTGCCGCGGGCGGAAAAGCAAAGACCTATATTTGCGACGTCTCCCAGGAAGACCAGATCATCGGCACGGTCAAAGCGGTTGCGGCGGATTGGGGACGCGTCGACATCCTTATCAACAATGTCGCCATCTCCGACAACAAGCATGTCTTCGATATCACCAAAGCCGAATGGGACCGCGTCTTCGCAATCTGCCTCACCGCGCCCATGCTGTTCAGCAAATATGCCGCCAAGGCGATGATCGACGGCGGACGCGGCGGCAGAATCGTCAATGTGAGCTCGACCTCCGGCCATTATGGGCGTTCGCGCGCCATCGCCTATACCGCGGCGAAAGCGGGCGTGATCAACCTCACCCGCTCGCTCGCCATTCAGCTGGCGCAATACAATATCCGCGTGAATTGCGTGGTGCCGAACAAGATCGGCTCGCCGGTCGGCAAGGACGAGTTCAATCCTGACCGCAAGGTGGTGAATCTGCGCAACCGGCCGGGGGAACCCATCGATCTCGCGCGTGCCATGCTGTTCCTGGTGTCCGACGATTCGGATTTCATCGCGGGGACAGAACTTTTCGTCGATGGCGGCTGTGCCGCGATGATGCCCGGCGAGGGTTAGGCTAGGTGACTTTTGGCCTTTCACCGACCACAATGCGGCGCGACAGAACCCCGGATGAAGGAAAGACTTAATATGAGACTTCGACATTTTCTGGCGGTTAGCGCGGTGGCGGCCGCGACGGCATTGGCTGCGCCTGCCTTCGCCCAGACCCATCCCGAGTTTGTGCAACTCGGGCGCGTCAGTGCGACGATCTACAAGCCCGATTCCGGCCCGGCGCCTCACGTGGCATTCATGATCTCGCATCGCAGCGCGAACAATCTCAACAATGTCGCGTGCCGCGAATTGTCCAAGCGCGGCTTCATGGCGGTCTGCTTCAACACGCGCTTCGTCAACAATGACTCCATCGTGGATTGGGAGAAGATCCCGCTCGACGTCAAGGTCGCGGTTGAATATGCGCGCAAGGAACCCGGCATCACCAAAGTGATCCTGCTCGGCCATAGCGGGGGCTCGCCCTTGATGAGCTTCTATCAGGCGGTCGCGGAGAATGGCGTCGGCTACTGCCAAGGTCCCAACAAGATCGTGCCATGCGGCAACGACCTCGCCGGCATGAAGCCGGCTGACGGTTTGCTCTTCGCCGAGGCGCATCCCGGAGACGGCGCGCAAGCCTTACGCGGCATCAACCCATCGATCTCCATCGTGGACGGAAAAACCCGCGTCGATCCCGCGCTTGATCCTTTCAATCCCAAGAACGGTTTCAATCCGGAAGGCGCTTCGCATTATCCACCGGAATTCCGCAACCGATATTACGCCGCCCAGTCGAAGGTGATGAACGATCAGCTTGCCCAAGTCTTGGCGAAACAGGAGCGCATGAAAAAAGGCGACGGCGTCTATCCCGATGACGACATCGTCCTGGTGCCGTTCAGCGATCAGGAAGGTGCCGCTCGTCTCGACCTCATGGATCCCAGCATTCCCGAATTCATGAGCACGGCGCGCCCGGAAAAATTGCTGAAGAATGACGGGAGCATCGTGATGCAAGTGGTGAAGAGCATGGAGCCCGCGCATCCCGGACAGGCCAAGCTCAATCGCACCTTTGAGGCGGGCACAAAGATCCTGACGATCAAATCCTACCTGAGTGCCAACGCGGTCCGTTCGACCAATTCGGCGGATGGCATCGATCATTGCTCCAACAACAATTCTACGATTTGCGCGGTCCAATCGATCAAGGTCCCGACCCTGATCGCCGCCATGGGCGCCTATCATATGCTGCGCGACGAAGAGGCCATGTACGACAAATCCGCCGCCACGGATAAGGATTATGTCGTCATCGAAGGGGCGGAACTCAACTACACCGCCTGCAAGGAATGTGAAACGACGCCCGGGCAATATTCCAACTCGCTGCGCAATCTGTTCGATTACATCCGCGACTGGACAAACAAGCGCTTCTGAGCCGAAACAGCCTGTAAGACGCTCGGGATTCCCACCTCATCCGTCGCGCCGCTTGATTTTGGCGGCCACTACACGCATGAGCAGGGGACGTTGCGAAGGAGATTTGTGGCATGAGCAAAAAGACCGAACCACCGCGGCGCGCCTATCCCGATCTTCACGACCACATCGCGGCCTTGGAAAAAGCCGGGCAGCTTATCCGCGTCGATCGCCCGATCAACAAGGACACGGAAATGCACCCGCTGGTGCGGTGGCAGTTTCGCGGCGGTCTGAAGGAGAGCGAGCGCAAGGCGTTCCTGTTCACAAATGTCGTGGACAGCAAGGGCAAGCACTACGACATTCCGGTCATTGTCGGCGGGCTTGCGGCGAACCGCGAGATCTATCGCATCGGGCTCGGTTGCGAGCTCGACAAAATCGATGAAACCTGGGCGCGCGCGACAGCTGCGCCGATCCCGCCGCGTGTGGTCGAAAACGCGCCCTGCCACGAAATCGTCATAACCGGCGATGAGCTGAACAAGGAGGGTCAGGGGCTCGACGGGATTCCCGTGCCGATCTCGACACCCGGCTGGGACAACGCGCCCTACACCACCCTGTCGCAATACATCACCAAGGATCCCGACACCGGCGTCCAGAACATGGGGAATTATCGCGGGCAGGTGAAAAGCCGGCGACGCCTCGGCATGAATCCGTCGCTGGAGCTGCGGCCAGGCATCTATGCGCATTGGCTGAAATACAAGAAACGCGGCGAAAGAATGCCGGCAGCGGTCGTGCTGGGCGCGCCCCCCGCGATCACCTTCGTGTCCACGCAGAAGATTTCCGAAAGCCTCGATGAAATGGACGTCGCGGGCGGCCTCGTCGGCTCGCCGATGAACGTCGTCAAAGCCATCACCGTCGATCTGATGGTGCCGGCGGAAGCAGAGATCGTGATCGAGGGCTTCATCGATACCGAATGGCTGGAACCCGAAGCGCCATTCGGCGAATCCCACGGCCATGTGAATTTGCAGGAATATAACGCCTATATGGATGTGACGGCGATCACGCGTCGCAAGGATGCCGTGCTCACCTCGATCATCAGCCAAGTCACGCCAAGCGAGTCCAGTCTCATCAAGCGAGTTTCGCTCGAGCCGTTGTTGTTGCAGAGTCTGCGCGAGGGCTTGGGCATAAAATGTGTCAAGCGCGTTTCGCTGCACGAGCCGCTGACCAATCT
>DATHDZ010000027.1:0-2145 GCA_035318785.1 Micropepsaceae bacterium | reverse complement strand
CCAAAGCCGACATATTGCGCTTTCTAAAGCCGTCTCGCTCGCTCATACTTGGAATTCGCAAGGGCATGGAGGTGCCCTTGGCTTCGCGTTCGCGCCCCCCTAATTGCTTGACGGCGCCGCCCATCATCGATTTCTGATTTTCATCGCCATGGGCTTATCGCGGTTTCCTTCGGCCTCCAATGGCTCGCGTGGCGGGTCTTTCTAAGGAGCGCTTGCTGATCGGTATCGTTGCTGCCATTTCATAACGGAGACATTCATGAAACGTCGTGATTTTCTGGTGCGAACCGCAACTGCCGTTTCCGCAAGTCTTCTTCCTGGTAGCTTCAGGTCCGACAGTTATCGTTTCGTCAGTTCAGCGCTTGCGGCCGGTGGCGGCGACGACCAAAAAGTCACCCTTGAGCAGAAATTCGCCGAATTCGCGTTGTCCATCAGATATGGGGACCTGCCCGTAGACGTCATCGCCTCGGCCAAGCGGGTTCTTCTCGACACTCTCGGATGCGCACTGGGATCCGTGGGATCCGAGCCCGCAAATATTGCCGAGACAACCATCCGCAAGACGTTCGGAGACGGCAATACAGCCACGGTCATCGGCTATCAGCGACCGGCTTCCGTAGAAGGCGCGCTGTTCGTCAATGGCGTCCTTGTCCGCTCTCTCGACCTAAACGACACTTACATCGGTACCGAGCCGCTTCATCCGAGCGAAGTACTGCCGACGGCGCTCGCCCTGTGTGAGGAGAATGGACGAAGCGGCCGTGATCTTATCGAGGCGATGGTCGCCGGCTATGAGGCGAGCATGCGCGTCAATGATGCCATCTCCTTCATTGAGCGAGGTTTCCATCCCTTGTGTGCGGCCTCTTACGGCATTCCGCTGATTGCGGGCAAGATCTGGGGGCTTCCCAAGGAAGCCATCGCAAACGCGGTCGGAATATCGGGCGCACGTGGCTTCACAAGCTTTGTCGTCAATAGCGGCGCGATCAGCATGATGAAAGCCATGGGGCTTGCTGCGACCGCGGCTGACGGCGTTTTCGCGACACGGCTTGCCGCCCAGGGCTTTACCGGCCCTTCCGGCACGCTGGAGTGGCTGGCGTCAAAAATGAAACCCGCCAAGGAAGGTTTTGCCGTTGACCTCGAGCTTGCGCGGTACCGGCTGCCCCGGGTGGCGTTCAAGCGCTTCCCGATTCAAATCGAGTTGCAGTCCGTGGCAGAGGCCGGCGCCTCGCTCTCTGCGAAGGTCAGGGGCCGCGCACAGGATATCCGGGCGATCACGGTTGAGACCTACCCCGGAATAATCGAGCGCGTTGCGGATCCTGCGAAATTCCGGCCGCAGACAAAGGGGACTGCCGATCATAGTCTTCCCGTCTGCCTCGCCATGGCGCTGCTCGATGGCGATGTAACTGTGGCACAGTTCGAGAAGGATCGCTGGCGGGCGCAGGACGTGATGTCGCTGGTCGAAAAGACATCCGTGAAACCGGGAGCGTCACTGATGGCCAAACTCCCCAAGGGACGCGGCGCGGGCATAGAGATCGTCTTCGCAGACGGTCAGTCTTTGCGCGAGACCGTGGAAGTTCCGGAAGGCGACGCGGAGCGCCCACTGTCGCGATCATCCCTAGAACGCAAATTCATGAACTTCGCGGTTCCTGTCGTTAGCAAGGCTGGCGCAGAGCGCGTCGTGTCAATGGTCGATGGCCTCGAAGACCTGAAGGATGTACGTGACTTGACTCGCTTGCTCAGAGGAACGGGAAAGCAAAACCCGACGTGAACGTGAACAACAGCGGTTTACCGGCAATAGAAACACCGATGTCGGTTGTTGGCACGAAAGGGACATGGCGCCCGTGGTGGGCGACGTCTGTTCACCGGGGTAAATCGGACTTCGCGGTTGCGAGCGCCCACGTCCGAGTCTGACCCCATCTCGGACATCAGCGCGGTTGCCCTGAAACGGCAGCGCGACGCGGCCAGGCTCGTGCCGGAACCGACCGCGTCGGTGCTATGGATCAGGTCTCGCCGCCGGCGAAGATATCCTTCTTGATGACCGCGTGGACGCCCCAATTTCCATCAACCACCTGGGTGATGCCGAAGTCGACGCCAACCGTAATTAAAGAGATCGCCTCATCCTCGGTCAGCTTCTTGGTCGTCATCAAGAATCTG
>DATHDZ010000026.1:0-11148 GCA_035318785.1 Micropepsaceae bacterium | reverse complement strand
AAAGAATTTTTGTGGCCGGCCGATACCGGCGAAAGCGAACACATCGCGGCCGCGCAGGACGTCGGGCGCGGTGGGCACGAGGCAAGCCGATAGAATTGGCCCGGCAAAGGCTGGGAGCTGCGGTGTTCCTTCGCCCATCAGTACGATGCCATCCGCGCGGGCGAGCCCTTGCGCTACGGCTTCGCGCAGCGGACCCGCGGGAATGAGCCTGCCATTCTGGAAGCCGCTCTGCGCGTCAATGACGACGAGCGACAGATCCTTGGTGATCTGGAAGTTCTGAAAACCGTCATCCATCAAGATGATGTCAGCCCCAAGCGAATCGGCGAGACGCGCGCCATCTGCGCGATTCCGAGCGACGATGACGGTGCCATGCGCCGCCAACAGCAAGGGCTCATCGCCGACGTCGGAAGCGGAATGCTGCGCCGGGTTCACCTGGACAGGCCCGTGCAATCGTCCGCCATAGCCGCGGGTGAGGAATATGATCTTCTTTCCGTGCGCGGCCAGGATCCGGCCGATGGCGATGGCAATCGGCGTTTTGCCGGATCCGCCTGCGGTCAGATTACCGATGCAGACGACTCGCGCCCTGGGCCGGAAGGGCCGTGCGCGACTCAGCCGGGCGCGAACCGAGAGGCCGTACAGCGCCCCGAGAGGGGAGAGCAATGCGGCCATGGCTTTTGCCGCCGCACTCTCGCTGGTCCAAAACTCAGGTGTGCGCATGGGTGATGAGCGCTTCCGCGGCCGCAATAGTGGCAGAAAGCGCACCACGCAAACAGTCGGACGCCGATTTGGCGCGGGCACCGAGCTGGGCCGCAGCGGCGGGATCGGCGATCAGCTTCTGCACCAGCGTCGACAATTCTTCGGCAGAGTGCACGCGGCCCTCTGTTTGGGCCGACAGCAGCAAAGAGAATGTCTCCTCGAAATTGTGGGTATGCGGACCGGTCACGATGGCGGCTCCAAGCCGGGCGGCCTCCAGCGGATTCTGTCCGCCATGGGGCACCAGGCTTCCACCCAGAAAGGCGAACGGCGCGACACGATAGAACAAGCCCAATTCTCCCATCGTGTCGGCGATATAAAGCTGGATGTTACGCGAGGGCAGGGCACCCGTCGCACGGCGCGAAACGATCAGGCCGCGCGTTCTTGCGAGCGCTTCGATCTCCGGACCACGCGCAGGATGACGCGGAACGATGATGGTCAATGCATCCGACCTCTTCTTGCGCAATTCTTCGGCTGTCTGCAGCACGGCTTCCTCTTCGCCGGGATGCGTGCTCGCGGCGAGAAAGACGGGCCGTGAGCCCACCGCAGCGCGGAATGCCGCAAGCGCGATCTCGTCCACCGGCAAAGGTGGAGCATCGGCTTTGAGGCTACCTGCAATTTGGACCGACAAAGCACCGAGCGCCGTCAAACGCCTCGCGACGCCTTCATCTTGCGCCAGGCAGAGGTCAAAGGATGAGAGAAGCCGGCGCGCCAAGCCGGGTGCACGATTCCATCCGCGGAAGGACCGCTCCGAAAGCCGGGCATTCACCAACGCCATCGGCCCGCCACGCGCATGCGTCTCCAAGATCAGGTTCGGCCACAGCTCCGATTCGATGAACAGCGCCAGATCGGGCCGCCAATGGGCCAGGAAGCGGCGTACGAACGCGCGGGAGTCAATCGGCACATATTGATGGAATGCGCGTGGAGGGAGACGCTCTTCCATCATCTTTGCAGATGTCACCGTGCCCGTGGTCACAAGCACATGGCAATCGGCTTTCTCGACGAGCGCCGACACCAAGGGGAGCGCCGCCAAGGACTCGCCGACGCTCGCGCCATGAATCCATATCAGCGTTCCGCCCGGCCGCGCGCGAGAGGCGAGGCCGTATCGCTCCGCCAAGCGGGAGGGGTCTTCCTTGCCGAGCCTTGCGCGGCGCCGCAGCAAAGCCGGCACAGCGGGCGACAGTGCATCCATCGCGCCCCGATAGAGAGCAAGAGTCACCCCGCCTCCCGCGTGGGCGGACTCACCCGAGATGCGCTGCCGGCGCAGTCTCGTCCTCCTGGATTTCATGCTGATAGAGCCGGGCATACAGGCCGTTGCGCCCCATCAGAGCGCCATGCGTACCCGACTCCACCACACGCCCGGAATCGAGAACATAGAGCTGATCTGCGTCCACAACCGTGCTGAGCCGGTGTGCGATCACAATGGTGGTACGCCCCTTCATCAGCCGGCGCAGCGCTTCCTGCACCAGCCGCTCGTTCTCGGTGTCCAATGCCGATGTCGCTTCGTCGAGCATCAGAATCGGCGCATCGCGCAGCATGGCGCGTGCAATCGCAATGCGCTGTTTCTGGCCGCCGGAAAGCCTAAGGCCCCCCTCGCCGACCCGCGTGTCATAGGTGTTCGGCAATTGGGAGATGAACTCATGTGCCGCGGCGGATTTCGCCGCTTCCATGATCTCGTCTCTGGTCGCACCTTTTCGTCCATAACCGATATTTGCCGCGACCGTGTCGTCGAACAGGAACGGATCCTGCGTCACCAAAGCGAGATTGGCGCGCAGCGATTCCATGGTCACGCTGCGGATATCCTGGCCGTCGATCGTGATGCGGCCGCCTTCGGCGTCGTAAAAGCGCAAGAGCAGGCTGAAGATCGTGCTCTTGCCCGAGCCTGACGGCCCGACCAGCGCGATCTTCTGTCCGGGTGCCACATCCAAGCTCACCGAAGCAAGCGCCGCTTGGCCCGGATGATAGGAGAAATTCACGTCTTCAAAGCGCACATGACCACCGAAAGGTCTCGGCGCGACTCTGAGTGGCTTGGCGTCCGGAACATCGAGGATTGTGGGCTCGGCATCGATCAGCGCGAAGACGCGTTTGGCCGCGCCCAGTCCTTCGGTGGTGACGGTCCAAAGCTGCGAGAGGCTGCGAACCGGCTGTTGCGCCAGCAGCATCGCTCCGATGAATGAGGCAAATTGATTGAGCTCCAGCCGTCCCTGAATACCTTCATAGCCGGCGTAGAGGATGACCGCGGCCACCGCGAGACCGCCGAAGAAATCGGCTGCCGGAGCGGATAGGGCCCGCGCCTTCAACGAGCGGACGAGATAGCCGAGCCGTTTCTCGATGCGCTCATAGGCGCGGGCGGCGAGCGGTGTCTCGAGGCCATAGGCCTTCACAATCCGCCGCCCGTCCAAGATTTCCGAAAGCGCCGTGGAAAGCTCACCGGTTTCCACCATCCCCTTGGTCGAGGATTTCTGCATCGTGCGTCCAAGATTGCGCGTCACCCAACCGATCACGGGAAGCACGAGAACGGAGACAAGCGACAGCCGCCAATCTTGATAGACCATCACCCCGGCGAGGAAGATCAGCGACAGGAGCTCCTTTGCCAATCCCGCGATGCCTTTGGTGACCGCATCGCGCAGCAGCGTTGCATCATAGAGAAAGTTGGAGATGAACTGCCCGGAATGGACGAGATTCAAACGCTGCAGGTCGAACCTAATCAGGCTGCGCACCATGTCGCGCTGCGTGTCCGCAACGATTCGCTGACCCAACATATTGGTGAGCGCGGTCTCGCCGAAATTGAGAGCGGCCCGCACCGTGACCGCGGCCACGATCGCCGCTGGAATGAGCAGCACCATATCGGTGCGCTTTTCGAGAAAGACATATCGGATCGCGGGATCGAGGAGCCAGGCGAGCAGGGCGGTCATGGCTGCGCCGCCCGCCATACAGACAATCGCAAAGGCGAGGTTGAGCTTCTGACGCCCAAGATAATCACGCAAGAGCCGGCCGATCAGCGCGGCGTCGCCGTCATGGGAGGCCCGCGAAGCCGGGGCGGAGGGATTCGCCTTCATATCAGGCTCTTACCACGCTCTGACGGCGGCGAGCGAGAGTCACCCCATGTCAAATGCCGGTTTAGGGGTGCGTTCCGGCGGTTCCGGTTCTAGGCCGAAATGGCCGTACATCGCCAAAATCGAAGAACGACACCGGTGCAGTTTCGCCGTCGGGGCGTGGAATTGAGCAAACTCGAACCGCCAGTCGAAGCATATTTCTTGAGCCCTAACCATGAACTGTACATTCGTCGGCGCTCCCGCAGCGAACGTTCGGCGCGACGCGGCTGTCGGACGATGGTCCAATTGAGCAAGCGATTGTCGGTGACCACATGAACTCTAGCGGTACCGAAGCGCGGAGGAGTCTCCGTGACGATGTATACGCGCAAATGCGAGTGAAGGAGTGCTGACAATGGTGAAAACAACCCTCTTGGCTGGCTTGGTCTGCGCGGTCGGGCTGGCGTCCCCTGCTATGGCCCAACATTATCCATGGGAAGGATCGCTTGGCGGAGCGATCGGCGGCTACAAAATTCTTGGCACCACCCCAGCGGACGACGTGTCTCTTCTGGCGCTCACTCTCGATCGCACGGCACACGTGACCGGCCGCTACGATCGTGCTCTTGCCAAGTTCGATCGCGTGATCCGGCCGGACGGTTCGGCCGTGCTGATGCGGCGCGTGAGCCATCCTAATAACCCAAAAGTGTTCGCGTATCTTCCGGAAAGCTGGCCGCCGGTAGGCACGATGGGCGTTGAGCGCGTGCACGCCGCGGATGGTAGCGTGATCGCGACGCGGGAGGTCGTCATACCGCAATGGCAGGTTCTAGCTCAGCCGATACCCATGAACGGGCCGCGGGTGGGCACGATTATCGTTCAGCGCGACCTCATGTCCGACGGTTCGATGCAGATTGCCGAAGCGGTCACAGAACCTGAACCGGCGGTTGCCGTCGCCTTGCTCGGGGCAATGGAGAAGGGCAGACCGCTGCCTGGGCAGACATTTATCGTTGCCTCACGGTAACGAAGCGCATGCAAAAGCCTGTTCGGCAGCGGCTTAGCAGGCGGCCGGTGTCTTCGCGGGCGAAGGCGGAGTTTTCGCAATAGGACCGAAGTCAGGATCCTGGGCGGAAGTCGTGGAGCCGCGCCAGAAGGCGAGCTTGCAATGGAGGCCCGGCACAAATGACGCTTCGATGTTCAGGTTTCTCACGATTGTAGATGAGCAAATCGCCCTCTCGCGTGGTGACCCGGCCTCCTGCCTCATGGACGATGAGATCGCCGGCCGCGACGTCCCAATCGGATTTGGGCGAAAGCGAAATCATGGCGTCGAATTCGCCGGCCGCCACCAGCGCCATCCGATAGGCCGCCGATGCCCGCGTTTCGACGGTGATCGACCCGGGCCAGGGATTCGCCCAGCGCCCGGGGTCCATGACCTTCTTTTCAGCCAAAAATCGTGCGCCCTCGAATTTCGAACGCGAGCTGACCCGGCTGGGGTCGCCGTTCTTCTGCGCGCCCGCTCCCTTGGTGGCCTCGAACATGTCGTCGGTGATCGGATTGTAGATGGCGCCGGCCACCGGCCTGCCATTTTCGACGACAGCAGCCACGATGGTGAAATCTGGCCGGTGCTTGAGAAAACCATAGGTGCCGTCGATGGGATCGACGACGAACACGCGCTTGCGCAGGAGCCGGACGGGATCGTCCGCGGTTTCCTCAGACAGCCAGCCATAAGCAGGCCGCGCGGCCAAAAGCCGTTGTCTCAGGAAATTGTCGATTTCGATGTCGGCTTCCGTGACGGGATTGCCGTGGCTCTTGTTCCAGCTCTTGTATTTGCCGCCAAAATAATGACGCGCGATCTCCCCTGCTTCACGCAATTCCGCGACGAGAAGCCTGGTATCTGCCGCGTCGTCACTCGCCGGCAATCGTCATCCCCTCGATGCGCAAGGTCGGCGCATCCGTGCCGTGCCGGAATTCGAGATCATTGGCAGGAGTGAGCGCGCGGTACATGTCCTTCAGATTGCCCGCGACTGTGATTTCGCTGACCGGATAGGAAAGCTTTCCGTTCTCGATCCAGAATCCGGCGGCGCCACGCGAATAATCGCCCGTAACGCCGTTCACGCCCATGCCGATCAGCTCGGTGACGTAGAAGCCCTCGCGCACATCCTCCATCAGCTCCTCAGGCGTCAACGCGCCAGCAGCCATATAGAGGTTGGTGGCAGAAGGTGAGGGCGGGCCGCCGGTGCCGCGCGAGGCATGACCGGTGGTCTGAAGCCCAAGCTGACGCGCCGATGCGGAATCGAGCAGCCACGTGGTGAGCCTTCCCTTGTCGATCAGGACTGTGTGGCGGTTGGCAACGCCTTCGCCGTCAAAGGGTTTGGAGCGGTGTCCGCGCTTGCGATGCGGATCATCGATGATCGTGACATCGGCCGCGAAGACCTCCTGGCCCATCCGGTCCTTCAAGAAGCTCACGCCGCGCGCGATGGCGGCTCCCGATATGGCGCCGGCAAAATGTCCGACCAGGCTGGCCGAGACGCGCGGATCATAGAAAACCGGCACGGCCTGGGTTTTCACCTTGCGAGGATTGAGGCGCTTCACGGCGCGTTCGGCCGCGCGTTTGCCGACCGCCTCGGCCGATTCGAGATCGTCAGCGAAGCGCGAATGGGCGTAATCGTAATCGCGTTCCATCTCGGTGCCTTCGCCCGCAATCACCGAGACGGCGACGCTTCGGCTCGTGCCCGTATAGCCGGCAAGGAATCCTGCCGATGTCGCGAGCGTCACCATGGTGCGGCCATAGTCCGCGCTGCCGCCTTCCGAATTGGTGACGCCCGGCACTTCGAGCGCGGCGCCTTCGGCGGCCCGCGCGCGTTCGACCAACAGCACAGTCGAGGGTTCCTCCGGATCATCGATTTCGAGATCGGGCAAGGCGGTCGCCAGCTTCTCTTTGGGGGCAAGGCCGGCGAATTTGTCCTCCGGCGCGAGCTTGGCCATGGCCACCGCGCGCTCGGGCAAAACGGCCAAGGCCGCATCCGTAAAATCGGTCGAGGAAACGAAGGCGACCTGCTTGCCGATGAAAACACGCAGGCCCAAATCGGAGGATTCCGCACGGCCCACATCTTCGAGCTTGCCCAACCTGAACGAGACACCCACCGATATGTTCTTGAACTCAACCGCGTCGGCGGCGTCCGCGCCCGATTTGAGTGCGGCTTTTACGAGCCGGTCGAGACGATCTGCGGCGGCGGGATCGGGAAGTTTCTTGCTCATGGAACCTCAAGGGAAGATGCGAGCGGGCAGCCGCCGCACTGATAACGCGGGAGATGGGAATATATAGACGAGTGAGCAGCTTTCCAGCCGCATCAAGCGGGCGCGGCCACAACCAACTGCAAACACCCAAGGATTCCGACGAGAATGGCGAAGAAAGTCAGGATCATGCCCGACATGCTCAGGTAAGAATGGCCGGTTGGGGTCTCCTGACGGCGCGCGAGAAAGCCCGCTGCGTGAAGAACGCGCCCCACCGTCAGGGGAAGGCCGATGGCGTGAATGAGGGGAAGGCCGCCGCCCAAGCTATGCGCAAGGAGCAGAAGGATCAACGCAATCGGCACATATTCCGTATTGTTCCCATGGGCGCGGATCGCGCGCATCATCTCTGGATTGCTGGAATCGCCGAACCGGGTTCTGGTCCGATATCGCATGCGAATGACATTCGCCGCGAGCGCCACCATGATCGCGGCGTTCAGAACGATGTAAAGCGCCGTCATTTTCAGGACCAGGGGCATTGGTCATCTCCACCGGGGCGTGGGCCGCGACCGATTCAAGGGCGACATTCAGAAGGATGCTTTGGGTTTGAAATACCGGAGCGGATTTTCGCTGCCGTCTAGACGATCACCCGCCGTTGCAATGTATGGTGTACTCCATCGGATTGCTCCGATTACCGTCGGAATCCATGACGAATGCACGGATGGTCACGTAGTACACGTTTTTCCCACACGTCCAGCCGCCGGATAGCACCGCGCCCTTTTTTTGCGCCTCGGCGGGAATCCGAATGGTACCGTCAGGAATATCCGTCTGGCTGATGGCGCCATTCGTATCGACGAGTTCGCGATGGATGATGATCGCGTTTCCATTCGGCGCGGTGAAATGGAAGTCCGGGACAACATCAATGACGCGCCCGTTTGCGGCCCGCACATTGGTGCGAACAGTCACAGACTGAAGAATCGGCGCACCGGGCGCGGACGGCGCACCTGCGGCTGGTGTTTTCACGGTGAGCGCCGGCGTGGTGGTCTGGCTGTCCTGAGGAATGAGTTGCACTTCTGGAGCAGCCGCCTGCGCGGAAGCTTCTGTCGAAATCGGCTGCGGCGCAACGGTTGCGGGACCAGATGCCGCCGTGATGTAGACTTTCCTCTCCTTATAAGCGACGTAGAGATGCGTCTTGCCGAGCACGGACATTCCGAGCGTGAGATCGGGGAGGCCGCGGTCTGCTTCACGGGTGAGGCTTCCCGTTCGGCGCGTTTCTCCAAAACGCGCTGTCATCTGATCCGGGATGATGATGAGCGTGGGATTGGTGACGGTGACACCTTCAAAAGCGAGCGTGCTGAAGCGCCGTTGGTAGATCTTCGCCGAAGGATTTTGTGCAAGACGGCCGGCGAGCGGCTCGACGTCAGGCGCATCGGTACGAAAGTCAAAGCGGCCCTCTGCGACCTTTAGGTTTAGGAACGTATCGCTTGCGCCCGTGTCGATCAGGGCGTCCATCTGTTTGCCGTCGAGCTTTACCGGGATGATGATGTGCCCCAGTCCCGCCAGGCGCATCGGGACGACAGCAACCGCCGTCGCAGGCCAATAGACGACTTGGCCATCGCAATGATCCGACGAAAACATGCTCAGCTTCTTGCCGGCAAAATCGAGATCGAGGTCGACATTCGGATTCGGCGCCAACGCGCCGGCCACGCGATTGTCGCGGCTCATCGGCGTGTTGCCGGGTAGAATCATGAACTTCACGGCTTTGGATTCCACCGTACCTAGAGTGAGCGAGGGAAGGACCGTGTAGCGCTTGGATACCGCGCCGCCGACTCCGATAAGCCCGATGTTGGATTCCAAACTGTTGAGGCCCAGTTCCTGAGCCGCAGGCTGCGTGATTCCGCTGATCGAACCGCCGGTATCGAACAGCAGCAAGCGTTGCGCGTCGCCGATTTTTACCGGGACCAGCATGCTGCCATTGGGTGAGGCGAGGGTATCCACGCTCGTAATGCGCTTCAGTCCGCAATCCGCCGCCATCGTCGAAGTTGCACCGCCGATCAATGCGGTGGAGATCAAACAGAAGCTCAAGGATTTCATCGTGCCGCGCATGCACCCCTCCAACGCGGAAAATCGGGATGCAACAATAAGTAGGCTTTAGCGCCTATCGCAACCGGTAATTCTAATTTTTAGCAGGCAACAGCTTGGATGTGGCCTTCATGGGCATAGGCCAGCAGATGTTTGTCCCGCGTCATAAGCCGGTAGCCGCCCTCTCGCGCGGTCGCCAGGATGATCCGGTCCATCGGATCGTTCGGAGGTCGGCCGGGAAGGAACGAGGACCCAACCAGTATGCGCGGTGAAATATCGGCCAGACGCACGCCTGGAGTGTCCAACAACCGTTCGAACCAGGCTAAGGGGTCCATCGAGAGCGGTAGTCGTCCACGCGCGACAAGCAGCCCGATTTCCCAGCTGGTGATCATCGAGACGTAAACGGGCTCGTCTTTATCGACCGCGCCATTCAGAGCATCGACAGCCTGTTCGGAGATGACTTCCTTTTCAGCCACCCAAATTGCGGCGCAAGTGTCGAGCAGCAGCGAAGTCACTTGGTGTCATCGCCCCATGCGCGTTCGCCCCATTCAGGATCGGCCGGTTCGGTGAGGTCCGTACCCGCAACGAGCCGGATATATCCCTTAAGGGCGCCATAGGCCGGATGCCGGCAACGGTCCGCCGCACCGGAAACGTCGTTCTCCGCTGAATAGAGTCGTCCGCTATCCGCCATTCCAGGGTGTGGCGACCGCGCCGGTGATGGTGTCAGGGAAGACGGCTTAGCGCGCTTTGCTTTCCAATCCGCCAACCACGAGCGCGACTTCTCATCGTTGGCCTTCTTCTCTTCTTTCTGTCGCGCAAGACCCTTAGCAGAGAAGCCCCCTATGTATCGAAACGTGAGTTCACGACGTTCCATATTGACATCCCGCGTATCAAATTTTGCGCGTTCCCAAGGTTTCTCCACGGGTTCTATATAAGGATTATTACTGTTATACTTATTATTGGCCCACCAGGCTCGGTGTTTGTATGCTGACGGGGGCAAAGCAACGCCTAAGGCCTCAATTTCCTTAAATGTCATGGGGTAATGAGCCTCGCCGTTATCACGGAACTCCTTGGCCTTATTTTTGAGAAATGTAATCAACGCATAATACTTTTGCGGTCGGCCAGCCATGATAACCTCCATTTCAATAACTATAACTTATGATTTTAGAGGTCGTCTGTCAATTATTTCCAGATCGGCTTTCCGGAACCCGGAAGGCCGAGGCGCGGCCATTTCTCGGTGACGGTGCGCACGATGTCGTCGCTCATGCGGATTTCGCGACCCCATTCGCGCTTCACTTCGGGCGGCCGTTTGTTGGTGGCGTCCAGGCCGATCTTGGAGCCGAGACCGGATTCGGGCGCAGCGAAGTCGAGATAGTCGATCGGCGTTCCCTCGATGAGAGTGATGTCGCGCGCGGGGTCCATGCGCGTCGCCACCGCCCACATGACGTCTTTCCAATCGCGCGCGTCGATGTCCTCGTCCACCACGATCACCCATTTCGTGTACATGAACTGGCGCAAATAGGACCACACCGCCAGCATCACGCGCTTGGCGTGGCCGGGATAGGCCTTCCTTATACTGACGATCGCGATGCGGTAGGAGCAACCCTCGGGCGGCAGCCAGAAATCGACGATCTCGGGGAATTGCTGTTGCAGCAGCGGGATGAACACTTCGTTCAGCGCTTCGCCCAGGGTCGAGGGTTCGTCTGGCGGACGCCCGGTGAAGGTCGATAGATAGATCGGGTCTTTCCGCGTGGTGACCGCGGTCACGGTGAAGACGGGGAATTGCTCCACCGCGTTGTAATAGCCGGTGTGATCGCCATAGGGACCTTCGTCGTGCATCTCGGTGAGCGAGACCGTGCCCTCGATGACGATCTCGGCTTCGGCCGGGACTTTCAGCGGTTGGCTGACGCATTCGGCGAGCTCGACACGGACCCGCGCAACAGTCCCGCAAATTGATATTCGGAAAGCGTATCCGGTACGGGTGTGACCGCTGCGATGGTCGTGCCAGGATCGGCGCCGATCACCACAGCGGCGGGTAGGGGGCCCGCGTTTTCCT
>DATHDZ010000025.1:0-2404 GCA_035318785.1 Micropepsaceae bacterium | reverse complement strand
CCGGTCAAGCAGACGCCGGCAGTCGGCATCCAATTCGCCGAACCAATCGGCTTGCAGCCGATAAGCCAGAATCCGAAACAGCAGGTGGCGGGGCAGGTGAGGGGGCGCTCGCCGCCGAAAGACCGTGTGCCATCTGGCTCGGAGTTCTCCAACATCGAGACCGCGCAGACGCGCGCTCTCGTTGTCGAGCGCCTCCCTATCCGGCACCGCCGGATGCTCAGCGACCGCCCGTAGGCTGAAGTGAAAAAGCCCCGGCCGTGGGTGGCGGCCGGGGCTGCGCATTGGAGGCTCGATGATCCGGGAGTCGCCCGACGCTTCGATCCTCCCAAAAGATGGTTAGCAATCGGTAAAGGAGCCGCGGACCTCGGCTAAGCTTTGCCGACCATCCCTCCGGTGGCCTTTACCAACATTGACGCCACTCCACATAACGAGTTGCAAATGAAAACCCGCCTCGGATTTCTCCGGGCGGGCCACATTCCTGTCGCGCCATCCTCGCTTCCGGTACATCCGCGGTAAACGACGTTGTCGCGAGCGATGTTGTTTATATAGGCATCAATCATGAATAATTTAATGGCGCGGCGGTGAAGCGGGAGGCGGAGGAGGACTGGGGTCGGTGACCAATCTTGGCGTTAGACCGGAACGGGATCGATGTGTCTGGTATTAGACACATGGGACGGGGGAAAGGGTCCTTTCCCATGCGGAAGATAGAGAAGAAAAACCCGCCCGATGAACGACAGGACAAGGACGAGCCGCCGAGGCTTTCGTGGGACCCTAATGCGCCGCCCGCGCCGGTAGACGTCCACGCGTTCTCGCGGAGGGCGGGTGAGATTATCGCCAGAGCGGCGAGAGCTGCGTGCAAGGGCTTTCGGCGGGATTAGGACTCCGGGGCCGGCGACTGTCCGCTATACGCCTGCCGCGTTCGGCGGTTGGCCTGACAGGGCTTCGATAACGCGCTTCCGCAGCCGTATGGGGTCACGCTCTCCCTGCTTGGCAAGCTCGACGACCTTACGGGCCGCCATCTCCGCTGCCGGGCCAGCGCAATCGGCGAAGTCCAGCTCGCGCAGCACGCCCTCAAATGCCGCGACCAGGACGGCAATCTCCTCTGGTCCAAAGGACGTGTTTTGAAGGAACCGAGTGAGGGGCATGGGATGGAGCCCGGACAGACGAAGAGTCGGGATGATAACATACTAGTTCCGAAACCGTCGGTCAGGTGGATGACCAAGACTTGGCCCAGGGTACTGTCCTAATTAGGACACTCTAATCTGCAAATTAGGACAGGTGGGGTTTTGACGATCCCACATGCATGTTACCCCGACTCAGCCCCGCTCCCAGCGGGGCTTTCTTTGGTGATAATCGGGGCTCTGGGACTAACGACGTTCACGGGGGGGTCGCTCAGCAATCACGAATCCGAACGATGGGTCGCGGATGGCTGCTTTGGAGCCGCCTCAAAGGCTGCCGCCGCGGTAAGGAAAATTCCGGCATTAGGTAGCAAATGCACCAACCTAGCTGGCGACCGATGCTGCCTGTTTTGCTACCTTTGGCGGCATGACTGATGCAGATGAGTTCCGTAAGCTAGCCGAAGACTGCCGCCAACTGGCCGCCAGCGAACGCAAGCAAGTTGACAAGGCGTTTTGGCTTCGCTTGGCCGAAGACTGGCTGAAACTCGCCCAAGGTGCCGACAAACCACCGGGTGGGCAACCGTGAACGCCTTTGTCGTTTTGGGCCTAGTCAAACGCCGCGCCGAGCTTGCTGGCGAGATCGAGCGTACCCACGAATCCCTGCGCAAGCGATTGCACCGCAGCAATTAGCCTTGGTGCATTTGCTACCTAATGCCGGAAAATTCAAACTGAGACACTACCCGAAGAACGCCTTGAAGCGGGCGATCGCCAGCAGCCAAGTCGAAACCGAAGCCTTGGAAACGATCCGCTTGACGCCACACGTCGAGAAACGCCTCGCTGACGCCGGACAGCGCGAGCGCCTGAGCAGGCGTGACCGTCTGCGTCTGGGACCACTTACAACTCGCCCTGAAGGAGCGTTCCCATCAGTCAAGGATCTCGTCCTCGACATTGAGAGCCCCGCCGAGCCAAGATCAAAAAACTTCCTTCCTCCCTCTCTTGTATCGTTTTCCTCCGCCTTTCGTGCTCCAGGCACCCTGTGAGAGGCTTCTGGAACCAGTTGCGCTCGGGTAGAGTTCTGTTTCACAGCAAGATCAATTCAAAGGAGCTGTAATGCGAATTTTCTCGAGCCTCGCAGTCGCGACCATTGTGATTGCCGCCGCAGCGTTCATCCCTCAACCGGCCGCCGCCGAGCGCGTGTGTCGCCAAGACTGTGTTGGACCTGTTTGCCAGGAACGGTGCGTTGAAACAGAGGGACGTGAAGACCGTCGTGACGGACGCGAAGAGAG
>DATHDZ010000024.1:0-15904 GCA_035318785.1 Micropepsaceae bacterium | reverse complement strand
CAGCAGAAGTCCGTCACGCGGCGCTCCCCACCGTGATGCGAAAATTGATCGAACATGCGCTCGATGCGGATGCGCCGCTGCTCGCTCAATTGAGCTCGGCGCGGACCTGCTGACGCAAGATATCGATCGGGATCAGCGAACCCTTGTGCTCGTAATGCCAGAAGGTCCAGCCATTGCACGCATCCAGCCCCTGCACATGGGCGCCGATGCGGTGGATGGAGCCAGTAGCGTCGGCGCAGACAAGCGTGCCGTCGGCGCGGACTTTGGCGCGGTGGCGTCCGCCGGCGCCCGTCAACACCACGCCCGGCTTCAATAGCCCGCGCTCCACCAGCGTGCCGAAGGGGATGCGCGGCTCGGATTTCTTGGAGCGGGTCACCGCGATGGCGTCGTCTTCGGCGGCATCTACCGCGGCGATGCGGCGCCGCGCGAGGTCGACATAGGCTCTCTCGCGCTCGATACCGATGAAGCGCCGCGACAGGCGCTTGGCAACGGCGCCGGTCGTGCCCGAGCCGAAAAAGGGATCGAGCACGACATCGCCCGGATTCGTGGAGGCCAGGATCACGCGATGGAGCAATGCTTCGGGCTTCTGGGTCGAGTGGGCCTTGACCCCGGCCTCGTCCTTCAAGCGCTCGCCGCCCGAACAGATCGGCAGGTTCCAATCCGAGCGCATTTGCAGCTCGTCGTTCAGCGCCTTCATCGCCTCGTAATTGAAGGTGTAGCTTTTCTGCTCGCGCGATTTCGCCGCCCAGATGAGCGTCTCGTGCGCATTGGTGAACCGGCGGCCGCGAAAATTCGGCATCGGATTCACTTTGCGCCAGATCACATCGTTGAGGATCCAGAACCCGAGATCCTGCATGATGGCGCCAACGCGAAAAATATTGTGATAGGAGCCGATGACCCAAAGCGCGCCGTTCTCTTTCAGCGCGTGCCGGGCGGCGGTGAGCCAAGCCCGCGTAAAGCGGTCGTAATCGCCAAGGCTGGCGAATTGATCCCAGCCATCGTCAACGGCGTCGACCAGCGAATTGTTGGGCCGCCGGAGTTCCCCTTCGAGCTGCAGATTGTAGGGGGGGTCGGCAAAGACGAGATCGGCCACGCCCGCCGGCAACGCGTTCATCGCGGCGACACAATCGCCTTCGATAATGCGGTCTGCCTGCTGGCCGCGCGATTCCAACTCGTCCGATTTCCTGCCGGCCATGCCCCCACCCGCGAATTATGCACAAGGCGGGGAGAGTGATTCACAGGAGTCGGTGGGTCAATCGAATAATTGAATCAAGCGGTTAAAATTGAGTCCTCATGATTCACAATACGCAACATCTGGTAGACCGGTGCAAAACTTCGCCGATGATGGCGGCAGGGGCCAAGCCGATTTAGCGCGAAAAGATGCTCCTCGGTGCCGTAGCCCTTGTTGGTGAACCAGCCGTAACCGGGAAATTCGTCGTGCAGCGTCCGCATCATCCGGTCGCGCGTGACCTTGGCGATGATGGAGGCCGCGGCGATGGAGACCGACTTCGCGTCGCCGTCGATCAGCGTGTCGCAGCGGCAGGGCAGGGCCGGTGCGTCATTGCCGTCGACCAGTGCGAAATTCGCCGCGAGGCTGAGCGCCCGCACGGCCCGCGCCATTGCGAGATGCGTCGCCTGGCGGATGTTGACGAGATCGATCTCATCGACGCTGGCTTCGCCCACACCGACGACCGCGCATTGCATGATGCGCCCATAGGCTTCTTCCCGGGCATCGGGAGTCATTTGTTTGGAATCGTTCAGCCCCTTGGGAATCCGCTTGCGGTCGAGGATGACCGCTGCCGCCACGACGGGACCTGCCAGGGGGCCGCGTCCGGCCTCGTCGACACCGGCGATCGGCCCGTCGATGGTCTTCAGCGCGCGCGCTTCGAGGATGTAATGCGGCATGGCCCATCGAGACGCGCCTGTCGGCGCTCCTCGGGATGAGGCCGCCCGGCGATTCCCTGAGCGGAGTCATAGCGCGGCTTACCGCAAAGACGGAACGATGAATCTGGTTACCCACATCAAGGCCGCACGAGTAACCGCTACAACGAATCGTTTTCTCGTAACTCTTGTTATCCGGCTTCTCTCCATGGCCGGGTCGAGCCCGGCCATGGAGAAAGGGGAAATGAACGCAGTTCAGAGACCAAGCGCGAGCTGGTCGCCGGTCTGCGGCGGGCGGCGGAATTTCGATGCATCCAACGGTGCGCGTCTTCCGTTGAGGCCGAGGCGGCGGGTGGCGATGGCGAAGCGCTGTGCGATCAGACTCGCATAGGGCCCCGTGCCGGTCATCCGCGTGCTCCAGTTGGAATCATAATCCTTGCCACCGCGCATCGAGCGCACCAGCGACATCACATGCTTGGCCCTGTCCGGCACCTGCGCTTCGAGCCATTCGCGAAACAAATCCTTGATCTCGAGAGGCAGACGCAGAAGCGTGTAGCCAGCCTGCACGACGCCGGCTTCCGCTGCGGCCGTGAGGATGGATTCTATTTCTTCGTCGTTGAGCGCCGGAATGATCGGGGCCGTCATCACGCCGGTGGGAATTCCGGCACCCGATAGCGCACGCAGCGTGTCCAGCCTGCGCTCCGGCGTGGCGGCCCGCGGCTCCATGATGCGCGCGAGCTTGCGGTCGAGCGTGGTGACGGAGAGCGCGACCTTCGCCAGGCCTTCGGCGGCCATCGGCGCCAAGATGTCGATGTCGCGCGTGATCAGAGCCGATTTCGTGACGATGGCGACGGGATTTTTGAATTCGGCGAGCACCTGAAGAATTGAGCGCGTCACGCGCCATTCGCGTTCGATTGGCTGATAGGGATCGGTGTTCGTCCCCATGGCGATCACCTGGGGCTGATAGGAAGGCTTTCGCAGTTCCGCTTCCAAAAGCTTGGCGGCATCGGGCTTGACCAGCAGCTTGCTTTCGAAATCGATCCCGGGTGAGTAGCCAAGATAGGCGTGCGTCGGGCGCGCGAAGCAATAGATGCAGCCATGCTCGCAGCCGCGATAGGGATTGATCGACTGATTGAACGAGATGTCGGGCGAGGTATTGCGCGCGATGATCGTGCGCGTCGCGTCGCGATGCACCTCGGTCTTGATCGGCGGCGGCGCCTCGTCATCCTGTCCCCAGCCATCGTCGAAGCCGACCCTGCGCTCGCTGTCATAGCGGCTGGAATCGATGGAACGCGCTCCCCGACCTTTGAGCAGGCGCGGATCGGTAGCGGCGGTGAGGATCCTCGTCATAGCAAGAGCATAGACGATGAAGAGAACAAAACAAGAACAATTTAGAGGGGGGAGCGCAATCCCCGTGCGTGGTTCAGCTATTGTTCAGGTGACGTTTGAGAAAATGCAGGGTGGAAATTCTCTTTTCGCACAATACATTTGTGCTGAGTCGTCATCGCCCCAAGGCCTTGAGGAGAAAGTAATGTCGAAATTCCTGCCCGCCATTTGTGCCGCTCTTGTCGCAGCGCCATTGATCCTGATCGGCACCGACGCGGCCGCACAGGGGGCGATGAGCGGCGGCGCGCAGGCTAGTCCTCCACCCGCTGCTGGCGGAGGCGGCGGCGGTGGTGGCGGATTCGGGCGTGGGGGCGGTGGTGGATTCCGCGGCGGCGGATTTCGCGGAGGCAACCGCTTTTACGGCGGTTTTTATGGCGGGTTCGGTCCGCGCTTCGGCTTTTACGATCCCTGGTATGACCCGTTCTGGGGGCCCAGATATGGCTATGGCTTCTACGGCTATTATCCGCCTCCGGCACGCGTGATCGTGCGCGAAGGGATTCCGGCCGCCGGCTATCTGCCCCCGCCCGACGGACCCCCGCCGGAGCAGAATTGGTACCGCTGCGACAATCCGCAGGGATTCTACCCCTATGTGCGGACCTGCGACGGCCCCTGGCAGGCCGTGCCGGTGACGCCGCCAAACGATCCGGGCCCACCGCAAAGGTGATCCGCGAGGTGAGGGAACCTCGCCGGCTGCCGCGCCTTCTCATGAGGTGGGCACGTGATCGCTGAGGTGTGGTCATGCGTATCGTCGGAACGCTTGCGGGGTTTGTGGTAGCGCTTTGTGCCATCACCCAGGCTGACGCGATTCAAGGCGGAACCGCGACCGTTTCCGGCGGATTGGGTTTGTCGCGCGAGATGAGGCCTTTTCCCCGGCCGCCCATTATCGTCAATGCGGCGACTCAGGCTCTGCCTGCGAAGAATGTGGCATCGAGCCAAACACAAACGATCGCGCGCGCAGCCTGCTCGTCCAAGGGTTCGCAGGAGAGTGCTGCTGTGTGCCGGCGGCAATCGGATAGGATTCCGCCCCCGCGTCCCGCGAGTTAGCTGCCCCGGCGCCGGTGTTCTTCCAGCCGCGGCATGATCTCGATGAAATTGCAGGGCTTGTGACGGTAATCCAATTGCTGTTTGAGGATACCGTCCCAGCCATCTTTGACGGCGCCCGGCGAGCCGGGCAGCGCAAACAAATAGGTACCCTTGCTTACCCCCGCACAGGCGCGCGACTGGATGGTCGAGGTGCCGATCTTGTCATAACTTATGCGGTGGAAGATGGCGGAGAAGCCGTCGATCTCCTTTTCGAAGACACTGCGGAACGCTTCGGGCGTGACATCGCGTCCGGTGAGCCCGGTTCCACCGGTGGAAATGACGACGTCGATTTCAGGGTCGGCGATCCACTTCAGAAGTTGATCGGCGATGCGTCCCGCATCGTCCGGCACGATGACCCGGTCGGCGACCATATGGCCGGCATCGCGTACGCGGGCCTCCAGTATGTCTCCCGATGTATCGTTCTCGCGGGTGCGCGTGTCCGATACCGTCATCACGGCGATGCGTACGGAAATGAATTCGCGAGCATGATCGGGCATAGGCTGCCCCCGACTTAACGCGAAGGAACCGTATCGGTTTGCGTGTAGGTCGGCCAGGCGCCTGCCGCCGCATCGTCCAGCCCGGTCGTCGGCTGGCCCAACCGCCGGCGGTACATCCACATATTCGTCATCACGCGTTTGATGTAGTCGCGAGTCTCGGCGAGCGGGATCGTTTCGATGAAAAGCAGAGGATCAGTGTCGCCTTCGCGGATCGCTTGCCATTTCGACAGATTGCCTTCGCCGGCATTATAGGCCGCAGCGATGCTGAAGAGATTTCCGTTCTGCCGCTCGATCAGATCGAGCAAATAGTTCTGCCCCAAGGTCATGCTGTAGATGGGGTCATCCAGCCTCTGCTTGTTGGAGCCGGCCAGCGAACGGTCATGAGTGATCGTGACCGCGGTCTGGGGCATGATCTGCATCACGCCGCGCGCTCCGGCTTTCGATAACGCGGCGGGCTGGAAGCGGCTCTCCTGCCGCGCGAATGCCAGGACAACGGCCTGGTCGAGTGCGTAGCCGCCCTGGGGCTCGTAAGGGGGAACCGGATAAAGACTCGTCAGCCTGACGGTCGGCGCCGCGGTCTCGGCAGCTCGCAATTCCAGTGCTGGCAGGCCCAGATTCCGCGCCAGAGCGGCGAAGCCGGGATCAAGATCGGGCGACATCTGGCCGAAGGCACGGGCGAGCTCAGTTTCGAGCACGTCGGTGTGACCGATCTGCCAAAGCGCGACAGCCCGGTGTGCAGGTTTCTCCAACATCAAGCCGGCAAAGGAGACCGTATCGAGCGCGGGTTCGGCGAAATCCGCGTTCATGTCGCGGCCCAGAAGCTTGGTCGCCAAAAGCCCATAAAATGTGTCGGGTGCGGAGGCGGCGCGTTCGTAGAGGGTGAGCACACGCTCGGGCCGCGTTGTCCGCGTCCAGCTCCGTGCCGCCCAAAACGCGGCGGCCGAATAGGTCCGCTGCGCATTGGCGCCGGCGACGACCGCTTCGAAATGCTGCGCTGCGTTTTCGAACTGTCCGAGACGGTAGGCGGCGAGTCCTGCCGTCCAATGGGCCTGGGTCGTGCTGACGCCGCCCTTGGCGATGATCTCCTGGGCTCGCGACAGCGCCGCCTGGTCTTTGTTCTCCGCCAGATAGGCGGTGGCCACATAGGCTGCCAGTCGATCGGCGTCGGCTTGGGGAAGGGATGCCTTGCGCAGCAGCGCGTCCGCCGCTTCGGGCTTGCCGTCGCGTTCGAGCGCCCGCAATTGTGCCGCAATGCGCTCGCCGGCGTCGGATTGTACGGCCATATCGCCGAAAGCCGAACCATCGCCCGCCGCGCCGCGCCAATGGGCGCGCTGGGGCGCCGGCACAGCGGTCTTCTTGGGCGCGCGTTTGAGGGCGAGCTTGTAGATCTGGTCCGCCCCAACGAGGTCGCCGTAATCTTCCAGCCAGTCCTTCAGCTCCGCAAATTTGGCCCGGTAATGAGGGCCAAGATACCGCTCTTGAAGCACATAGCCGAGGAGGGATTTGTCTTCGAGCTTGGTGGCGAGGCTGTCAGCCTTGGCGATCTGGCCGGTTTTCTGCGCGGAGAAAATGGCGCCATAGGTCTTCACGTCGTCCGGCGAGAGGACGGTGTAGCTGGTCACCTGATCGGCTGCTTGCGCAACCGGCAACGCTGCCAGGCAGAACAAACCGGCTAGCGCGGTAGCGGCGAGTTTTTTCAAATCGTGCCTCCCAGCGACGCAGCCATGGTGCCGATCCAAGAGGGATCAGGCAAGCCCAAGTTCTGTGACTTTATCTGAGATTGTTAAAAAATCTCGCCATGCCAGGCGCTTAGCCGCGGTTTGCCTGAGCAAATAAGCCGGATGGAGGGTAGGCATTGTGGGAATCGCTCGTCCCAACTGCCCGTTCTGGTAGAGTTGCCAGTTACCACGCAACCTTAAGATGCCATCCGTCATCCCTATCACGTGACGCGCGGAAACCGCTCCAAGCAGGATCAGAAGCTTCGGATCGGCGAGTTCGATGTGGCGATGGAGGAAGGGAAGGCACGCGGCGGCTTCCTCCGGCGAGGGATCGCGGTTCTGCGGCGGTCGCCAGTTGAGCACATTGGTGATGTAGACCTTGCTGCGATCGAGCCCGATCTCAGCGAGCATCCGATCGAGGAGCTGCCCAGCGCGGCCGACGAAGGGAAGACCCTGCTCGTCCTCGTCGCGTCCTGGCGCCTCGCCGATCAGCATGATCCTGCCCGCGGGGGTGCCGTCGGCAAAGACGGTATTTTTTGCGGTGCGCTTCAACTCGCAGCCATCGAAATTGCCGAGCGCCGTCCTGAGCTCAGCGAGGGTGGTGCAGGACGCTGCCAGAGCCCGCGCCGCCCCTGGCGCGGTGGAGAGGGACACGGCTTGGGCATTCGCGGCTCTCGTCCCATCCTCCCCTTGAGGGAGGGTCGAAGGGCGCAGCCTCGCTTCGGGGAGGGGCGAGGGAGTGAGATTCCCCCCCTCACCGGGCACGGCATGGGCGCGCGGTGCGCCGCCGCTCGGGTCGGCGAAAGGTCCACTGGACCTTTCGCTTGTCGTCCCTCGACCCGCGAGGGGAGTGGGGATGTTACGAGCGAATCTATTGATTGGCGCATCGACGATGGCTTCGTCGGCCCCCGCTTCCAGGAGCCAGCGCAGGAGGGAAAGCGACTCGTCGCGCGTCGGATGGGACATGACGCGATGTTACGCGAAGGATTCGCCATCGTCAGCTGGGGTGGTAAAGACGGGTGCATGAGCGCGACCCGCGAAACCATGGAATTCGACGTCGTGATCGTAGGCGCGGGGCCGGCCGGCCTCGCGGCGGCGATCCGCCTGAAACAGCTTGCGCAAGATTCGGGACGCGAGCTCAGCGTCTGTGTTCTGGAGAAGGGCGCGGAAGTCGGCGCGCACATTCTTTCCGGCGCGATCATCGATCCGATCGGACTGAACAAGCTCATTCCCGACTGGATGATTCGCGGCGCGCCGGTTGATACGCCGGTGACCGACGACCGCTTCTATTTTCTGGGACCGGCCGGAAGCATTCGCCTCCCGCATGTCTTGATGCCGCCTTTGATGAGCAATCGCGGCAATTACATCATCAGCCTCGGCCTCTTGTGCCGATGGCTCGCCAAGGAAGCCGAAGCGCTGGGCGTGGAGATCTATCCCGGTTTCGCCGCCGTCGATGTCGAGCTCGGTGAAAGCGGTCAAGTCACCGGAATCATCACGGGCGATATGGGTGTCGCCCGCGATGGACATCACAAGGCCAACTACACGCCGGGAATGGTGCTGCACGGCAAGTATTGTTTCATCGCCGAAGGCGCGCGCGGGTCACTGGCAAAGCAGCTCATCGCGCGGTTCGGATTGGCCGAGGAACGCGCGCCGCAAAGTTTCGGACTCGGCCTGAAAGAATTATGGGAGCTGCCGAAAGGGACACACGAGCCCGGTCTTGTCATGCACAGCATGGGCTGGCCGCTTGGCAATCACACCGGCGGCGGATCGTTTGTCTATCATTATGGCGACAATCTCGCGTCGGTCGGATTTGTGGTCCATCTCGATTACCAGAATCCGTATCTTTCACCCTTCGAGGAATTCCAGCGCTTCAAGACGCATCCTCTCATTCGCCCGATGCTGGAAAATGGCCGCCGTATCGCTTACGGCGCGCGCGCGATCACCGAGGGCGGCTTGCAGGCGGTGCCCAAGCTCGCCTTTCCCGGAGGCGCGCTGATTGGCTGCTCGGCGGGTTTCGTCAATGTGCCGCGCATCAAAGGAAGCCACAACGCCATCCTTACCGGAATGCTCGCGGCGGAAGCTGCGTTCGAGGCGCTGGGTAAGGGGCGAGCCGGCGATGTTCTGGCAGACTACGAGACCGCCTATCTCGGCTCGCCCGTCTACAAAGATTTGAAGCGCGTCCGGAATGTGAAGCCGCTTTGGTCCCGCTATGGCACAGCTCTGGGTGTCCCACTGGGAGCTCTCGACATGTGGGCGAACCAGCTGCTCGGGTTCAGCCCGTTCGGCACATTGAGAGGAAAAGGCCCGGATTATGCGCAGCTCATCCCGGCCAAAAATGCCAAGCCGATCCTCTATCCCAAGCCTGATGGCGTGGTCAGTTTCGATAGGCTGTCTTCGGTTTTCCTGTCGGGCACGCGCCATGACGAAGACGAACCCATTCACCTGAAATTGAAGGATTCTGCTCTACCCATCAGGGAGAATTTGCCTGTCTATGCAGAGCCGGCGCAGCGTTATTGCCCGGCAGGGGTGTTCGAGGTGGTGGCAAGCGGCGAAGGTCCACCGCGATTCGTAATCAACGCGGCGAATTGCGTGCATTGCAAAACCTGCGACATCAAAGACCCGGCGCAGAACATCATATGGGTGCCTCCTGAAGGGGGGGACGGTCCGGCCTACGGGACCATGTGACGATGAAGCCAATTCCGGCTATGATTCAGCAAGTCGAGAGGAAGGCACTTTCGTGAAGCTCAGGAAAGTTTTGACACTGGCCTCCAGTTTTGCGGCGCTCTCGCTGGGCGCATGCAGCACCACGATGATGACGGCGTCCGATCGGGCGAGACCGTCGCCTCAGGCGTCAGCGTCCGTTGCCGGTACGTATCTCGCGGCGAATTTCGCCGCCGCGCAGGGCGACGTCAAAGCCGCGACGAGCTTTTACGCGAATTCCTTGAAGGATGATCCGGCCAATACGGATCTGCTCGAGCGCACCTTCCTGTTCGCCGCCGAAGCGGGAGAGATCGACCAAGCCATTGGATTGACCGATCGCGTATTGATGCAGGATGCCAGCAATCGCCCCGCGCATCTGGTGCTGGAGGTCGGCGCGCTGGCAAAGAAAGACTATGCCGCGGTCATCAAAGATGTGGGCTCCCCTTCGCAAGGCCTGTTCGCGGCTCTGACGAACCGCGTTATCGAGGCCTGGGCACGCGCAGGGATGCGCGATTTCGACGGCGCGCTGAACGCGCTGGATTCGCTCACCATGCAGCGCGGTGTCGATGGGCTGCGCCTGATACATCGGGCGCTCATCCTCGATTACGCCGGCCGCGACAAGGACGCCGACGAGGCCTATCGCCAAGCCATCACGGTGATGGGTACCGGCCCGCGCGCTGCGGATGCCTATGGCAGATTCCTGCTGCGTCACAACCGCGGCGAAGAAGCCAAGACGCTGTATGAGCGCGCATTGAAAGAGAACCCCGGCAATCCCGTGGCAGAGCGTGCGCAGCGCGACATCTCGGCGAAAAAGACACCGGCGCCCCTGATCAGTTCGCCTGCCGACGGCGTCGCGGAAGCGTTGTTCGGCATCGCCGCCTCGTTGAATGATCAGCGCAGCGCCGATGTCGCGATCCTCTATCTCAATCTGACGCTGTATCTGCGGCCGGATTTCGATTTGGCACGCGTGCTCATCGCCAGCCGATACGAGGCGATGGCAAAATACGATCTCGCCAATGGGATTTATGCGCGCATCCAGCCCACGTCCCCTTATTACGCAATGACCCAGGTGCAGGCAGCGATCAATGACGGCCGCCAGGGTCAGATCAAAGCCGGTATCGCCAAGATGAAAGCCTTGGCGGCGAACGTTCCCCAGGAAGCGGATGTGTGGACGGCGCTAGGCGATCTGCTCCGCAGCGCGGATCAATATACCGAAGCCGCCACGGCCTATGACAAGGCTATCGCGGGGACGCCGGACGGCGACCGCCGTCTCATCGGTCTTTATTACGCGCGCGGCGTCTCGCTCGAGCGCTCGAACAAATGGGATGCTGCGGAGCGCGATTTCCGCGCCGCCTTGAAGCTCAATCCTGATCGCGCCGACGTTCTCAACTATCTCGGCTATAGCTGGGTGGACAAGGGCGAGCATCTGGACGAGGCGGTTGCGATGCTGGAGAAGGCGCGCGCGCTGCGGCCGCTCGACGGCTTCATCGCCGACAGCGTGGGTTGGGCCTATTACCGGCTTGGACGCTATCAGGATGCCACGCGCGCTCTGGAAGAGGCCGTGCAGCTCGCGCCCGGCGCCCCTGACGTGAACGATCATCTGGGCGATGCCTATTGGCGGGTGGGGCGTAAGATCGACGCGCGCTTCCAATGGCAACATGCGCTCCAGCTCAACCCGGACGCCAAGCAGAAACCGCTGATCGAACGCAAGCTCCAATTCGGGCTCGATTCGGTCTCTGCTTCCGGATCGTGATCGCGCGTCCGGACCAAAAAAACAGCGCAACGGATTCGGACACCAACGCTGCGCGCAAAGTGAGCGTTCGCGCTCCAGCCAAGATCAATCTTTTTCTGCATGTCGGCGACAAACGGGGCGATGGCTTTCACGCGCTGGAAAGCCTCATCGTTTTCGCCGAAACAAGCGACCGGCTCGAATTCACGCCTGCGTCCGATCTGGCGCTCAAGATAACCGGTCCCTTCGGAAAAGCGCTCTCGCGCGATAAAGACAATCTCGTGCTGAAGGCGGCGCGCGCCCTCAAGGCAAAATATCCGGACGAAAGTTTGGGGGCACACATCGCGCTGGAAAAGAATCTTCCGCTCGCCGCGGGAATTGGCGGCGGTTCGGCGGATGCGGCCGCAACTTTGCGTGCGCTCAACCAACTCTGGCGCTTCGACCTTTCCGAAGGGGAGTTGCTCGACATTGCGGTGGAGATCGGTTCGGACGTGCCCGCATGCCTCCTCTCATCGCCTTGCTGGATGGAGGGGCGAGGGGAGCGAGTCACGAAACTCGCCGCCATGCCGCCATTCGAGCTCGTCCTGGTCAATCCGGGAGTCGCGGTGCCGACAGCACCGGTGTTCAATGCTTTGAATGCGAGAAGCGGCGTGGGCGCGATTGTGCCGCCTCCTGCTTTGGGGTCCGTTTGGGACCTCGTCGCCTATCTGGCGGACGCGGGGAACGATCTGGAGGCCCCAGCAGGCCGCTTTGCTCCTGTCATCGAGGATGTGCTGGCCGCGCTCGGCCATGAGCCCGCCTGTGTGCTGGCGCAGATGTCGGGCAGCGGCGCCACCTGTTTCGGTCTGTTCGACGGGTCGGTTTACGCGGCCGGTGCGGCAGAACGCATCGCCCTGGAGCATCCCCATTGGTGGGTGCGCTCGACGCGGATTGCCGCGCCCGACATCGGCGCGCCGCATTGCGCAGCATGAGCTAATACGCCCGCTCGACCACGAAGTCGGCGATATCGGCGAGGGCCATCTTGATTTCGCTGTCGGCACAAAGAGCAAGCGCCTCGCGTGCCGCCTTCGCATAAAGGCGCGCCCGGTCGATGGTTTCCGCCAGCGCGCCGCCCCGTTCCAGGAATTCGATGGCACGGGAAAGATCGCCTTCCTCCTGCACGCTCACTTCGATCGTTTTGCGCCAGAAGCGGCGCTCCTCTTCGCTCGCATTCTTCAACGAGAGGATGACGGGAAGCGTCATCTTCGATTCACGGAAATCATCGCCAACCGATTTTCCCATGACCGCCTGCCGGCCGGAATAATCGAGCGCATCGTCCACCAGCTGAAAGGAGATGCCGAGATTGCGGCCATATTCGCCCATGGCTTGCCACTGCGCGGGATCGGCCCCCGCCGCCATCGCCCCTGCTTCGGCGGCCGCCGAAAACAGCGCTGCGGTTTTCGCGGTGATCACGTGCAGATATTGTGCTTCGCTGATCGCGAGATTTTTCGCCGAGCGGAGTTGCAGCACTTCGCCCTCGGCGATGATGGCCGACGCATTTGCGAGGACGCCCAGCACCGCAGGCGAGCCCACTTCCACCATCAGCTGGAAAGCGCGGCTGAAGAGGAAATCGCCGACCAGGATGCTGGGCTTGTTGCCCCAGAGAAGGTTGGCCGCCGGCCGGCCCCGCCGGAGCGTGCTTTCGTCGACCACATCGTCGTGAAGCAGGGTCGCCGTGTGGATGAACTCGACCGCTGCGGCGAGCTTCACATGGGCATCGCCGCGATAGCCGAACTGGCGCGCCGAGGCCAACGTGATCAGGGGCCGAAGCCTTTTGCCGCCCGAATCGACGAGATGCTGTCCGACTTGGGGAATGAGCGCCGCCTCGCTCAACATGCGGGAATGGATAACGTCATCCACCGCGGAAAGGTCGGCGCCCATCAGGGAGGCCAGCCGCTCCACGGGATTGACCGTGGACGGCAGGGAGGCGCTTTCCCGAAGATTCGTGCTCATAGCGGCTTGCCGCCTGGTTCTGTTCGCGCCATTTAGGGGAGCCCGGGAGCCTGGTCAAGGAACGCCGGAAAACTTGTGGCGCGAAAACGCCGTTTGATCCACGGAAAAGACCATTGAAAGAGCTCTTGCGCACCAACAATTTCGTCTATTTGTCTTTCGCGCAGGCAGTGCTCAAGGACGCGGGGATCGATGTCTTGGTCTTCGACAATCATATGAGCGTGATGGAAGGGAGCCTCGGGGTTCTTCCGCGCCGGCTGATGGTCGCCGATGACGATCTTGCTCAGGCCAAGAAGGTGCTGGCCGAGGCCGAACCGCCCGACCCCGATTGGGCGTGAGCCACGATTGCACGCTCGATGGATTCTTGGGCGGCCGTCTTTCCATGGCCCAGCCGCGAAAAGGATTTCGCGCCGGGCACGATACCGTGCTGCTTGCGGCATCCGTACCGGCGAAGGCCGGCTCTCGCGTGCTGGAATTGGGAGCGGGCGCCGGTGTCGCCAGCCTGTGCCTCGCTTGGCGCGTCCCGGGCGTTTGCGTGACCGGCATCGAGATCGATCCCGAACTGGTCGCCCTCGCCAACGAGAATGCCGAGCGCAACGGCATGGCGGATCGTGTGCGCTTCGAATGTGGGGACGCGGCAAGTCTCGGCGGTAGTCCCGCGTTCGACCATGTGTTCTTCAATCCGCCCTTCCATCCCGCGAGCGGCGAGCAATCGCCAAGCCAGAGGCGCGATGTTGCGATGCGCGACGCCGCAAACGCGATTGCCGATTGGACGCGAAACGCCCTCGCCTTGACGCGACCCGAAGGGACCGTAACGGCGATCCTTCGTGCCGACCGCGCCGAGGAGATGCTTGTGGCGGGCGACGCGAAAGGCACCGTGCTCTTTCCATTATTTCCCCGAGCGGGCGAAGCACCGAAGCGAACCATCATCCAATTCCAAAAAGGGAGCCAGGAGCCGCGACGCGTGACGGCGGGTCTCATCCTCCATGAGCAGGACGGGCGGAACAGTGAAACAGCCGAAGCCGTTCTTCGTCACGGCGCTGTGCTGAGGCTTGCGTGAAAATCACAACCGACCTGATCGGCTGGGCAGCCGCAGCCATTCTGCTCCTGACTCTTGGCCGGCAGGTCTATACCCAATGGCGCGACCGCACTTCCAAAGGGGTCTCCCGATGGCTGTTCGTCGGCCAATGCGCCGCCTCGGCCGGGTTCGTTATCTATTCCTGGCTGTTGCAGAATTGGGTGTTCGTCGTCACCAATGCTTTGATCCTGATGACCGCGGTGGGGGGTGAGGTGATTTATCTCCGCAATCGCAGAACGGCCAAGAAACCCTGATCCAGAGCCCGCCCGAGGGTTGACCCTGGCGAGGCGGCGCGGCTATCTCCGCAGGTCCCGCCCGAGTGCCGCCCTTTGTCCGCAAGCCCTAAAGATACCGCGACCTTTCAGGGCCTGATCCTGACGCTGCAGGAGTTCTGGGCCAAGCAGGGCTGTCTGATCCTGCAGCCCTATGACATGGAAGTGGGAGCAGGGACATCTCATCCGGCGACGACCTTGCGCGCGCTTGGGCCGCGGCCCTGGCGTGCCGCCTATGTGCAGCCTTCGCGGCGTCCAAAGGATGGGCGCTATGGCGAGAACCCGAACCGGCTGCAGCATTACTACCAATATCAGGTGATCCTGAAGCCATCGCCCGACGATGTGCAGGACATCTATCTGGAAAGCCTGACGACGCTCGGCATCGATCCCAAACGCCACGACATCCGCTTTGTCGAAGACGATTGGGAGAACCCGACACTCGGCGCCTGGGGTTTGGGGTGGGAGGTGTGGTGCGACGGCATGGAGGTGACGCAGTTCACCTATTTCCAGCAGGTCGGGGGCTTCGATTGCAATCCGGTGTCGGCGGAGATCACCTATGGTCTCGAACGGCTCGCCATGTATGTGCAGGGCGTCGAGAATGTCTACGACCTGAAATTCAACGAGCGCTTCCGCTACGGGGAAGTGTTCCATCAGGCCGAGCGCGAATATTCCGCGTATAATTTCGAGCATTCCGATACCGAGATCCTGTTCCGCCATTTCGCCGATGCGGAGAAGGAATGCAAAAGCCTGCTGGATGCGGGGCTCGCGCTTCCCGCCTATGACCAGTGTTTGAAGGCGAGCCACAATTTCAATCTTCTGGACGCGCGAGGCGTCATCAGCGTGACCGAGCGCGCCGCCTATATCGGACGCGTGCGCACGCTGGCCAAAGCCTGCTGCGAAGCCTGGCTCGCAAGCGGGCAGGGCGCCTACACCCCGAGGCACCCATGATGGCGGCGTGTTACTTCCTATTTTCCCTCTCCCCTTGTGGGAGAGGGCGGCGCGCCGCGCCAAATCAACATTTCACCTCCCCCTTGAGGGGAGGTCGAGCCGCGCAAGCGGCGAGGGTGGGGGTGAATTGGCATCCACGCACCATCGGAGGTCTGCATGCCTGACCTCCTCCTAGAATTGTTCTCCGAGGAAATCCCCGCCCGCATGCAGGTCCAGGCATCGAAGGATCTGGAGCGATTGATCGTCGGTGCATTGTCGGATCGTGGTTTGCTGTTCGACGCGGCGCGAGGTTTTGCCGGACCGCGGCGGCTAACGCTCGCGCTTCAAGGACTCCCCGTGAAGCAGCCCGATGTCTCCGAGGAGAAGAAAGGCCCGCGCATCGGCGCCCCCGAGAAAGCCATCGAAGGCTTTCTGAAATCGGCCGGCATCGGCCTCGATCAATGCGAGAAGCGCAGCGATGCGAAGGGCGAATTTTATGTCGCTGTGATTCATCGCAAGGGCCGCGCCACGACCGACGTGTTGGCGGAGATATTGCCGGAAACCATCGCGAAACTGCCCTGGCCGAAGAGCATGCGCTGGGGCGAGGGCACATTCCGCTGGGTGCGCCCGCTGCATGGGATTGT
>DATHDZ010000023.1:0-20985 GCA_035318785.1 Micropepsaceae bacterium | reverse complement strand
TTCTTCTCCTTCACTTCGACTTCGGTCGCACCGCCGACGCGGATGACCGCGACGCCGCCCGCGAGTTTCGCCAAGCGCTCCTGAAGCTTCTCTTTGTCATAGTCCGAGGTGGTTTCCTCGATCTGCTGCTTGATCTGGCCGACGCGCGCCTGAATGTCGGCCTTCTTGCCGGCGCCATCGATGATCGTGGTGTCGTCCTTGGTGATGCGCACGCGCTTGGCCGTGCCCAGCATGTTCAGCTTCACGTTCTCGAGCTTGATGCCGAGATCTTCGCTGATCACCTGGCCGCCGGTGACGATGGCGATGTCTTCCAACATGGCCTTGCGGCGATCGCCGAAGCCCGGCGCTTTCACCGCCGCGACCTTGAGGCCGCCGCGCAGCTTGTTGACCACGAGTGTGGCCAAGGCTTCGCCTTCGACTTCTTCGGCAATGATCAGGAGGGGACGTCCTGCCTGCACCACGGATTCCAGAATGGGAAGCATGGGCTGCAGCGAGGAAATCTTCTTCTCGTGGATGAGGATGAAGGGCTCTTCCAGTTCGCAGACCATCTTGTCGGCATTGGTGATGAAATAGGGTGAGATGTAGCCGCGGTCGAACTGCATGCCTTCGACCACTTCGAGTTCGGTCTCGAGGCTCTTTGCCTCTTCCACCGTGATCACGCCCTCATTGCCGACTTGCGCCATGGCTTTGGCGATCATCTGCCCGACCGTGGTGTCGCCATTGGCGGAAATGGTGCCGACCTGGGCGATTTCCTCGTTCGACTTCACCTTCTTGGAGCGCTTCTTCAGATCGGCGACGACAACCTCGACCGCCTTTTGAATGCCGCGCTTCAGATCCATCGGGTTCATGCCGGCGGCAACCGACTTTGCGCCTTCGCGCACGATCGCCTGGGCAAGAACGGTGGCCGTCGTGGTGCCGTCGCCGGCGGCGTCATTGGTCTTCTGCGCGACTTCGCGCACCATCTGCGCGCCCATGTTCTCGAACTTGTCGGCAAGCTCGATTTCCTTGGCGACCGTCACGCCGTCTTTGGTCGTACGCGGTGCGCCGAAACTTTTCTCGATGACGACATTGCGGCCTTTGGGACCCAAGGTCACCTTCACCGCGTCGGCCAGGATGTCGACGCCGCGCAGCAGCTTCTCGCGCGCGTCGCCGCCGAATTTTACGTCTTTAGCAGCCATTTTTTTCTCCTAACAGTTCGCAAAGTCAGAAATCGAACTGACTTCGGGTTCAGATTTCGGAAGTTGCGGATTTACGCGGCCTTCTTGGAGGCCTTGCGGCCCTCGACGATGCCCATGATGTCGGACTCCTTCATGATGAGAAGGTCCTCGCCGTCGATCTTGACTTCGGTGCCCGACCATTTGCCGAACAGCACGAAATCGCCCGGCTTGACTTCCGGCGGCACGCGCTTGCCGTTGTCATCGAGCGCGCCCGGCCCGACGGCGATGATCTCGCCTTCCTGGGGCTTCTCCTGGGCGGTTTCGGGAATGATGATGCCGCCGGCGGTTTTCTGCTCCTCCTTGACGCGGCGGACGACCACGCGGTCGCCTAAGGGGCGAAATTTCATCGACAATCTCCTCAAAAGTTCGTTGAATCAGTCTTTTACAGTCAGTTGCCTGAGCAACAGCCAACGCTGGCAGCACTCCTTAAGCTAGAGTGCCAACACCGCGACGGGTACATAATCAGGCGCTCCGGCGCGGTCAAGAGGCGCCGGGTATCGTTTCCCGCCAGCCCGGCCAATTAGTGCCGGGCCAGCGAGGGCTCCGCTTGGGATGCCAGATGCGGCCGTAGCCGTTCTTCAAGCTCATGGTCGGGGTATTTCGTCAGGTCCTTGGGCAGTTCATGCATGACGAGGGCGCGAAGTTTCGGGTGCGCAAGCTTGTTAAATTCGCCCAGGCTGCGTTTGGGCGCGACAATGAGCAGTCGCTTGAACGCGCCCTGGTCATAGGCATCGTCCAGCGTCTTCACGAGTCGCTGCACGAATCGATGTTTTTCCAGTTTGTGAAGATCATCGGGCGATTCATAGGCGTGCCGAACGCCACTGTGGGTCGAGCCGAAGCTGCGGCCAGGCTTGTCCGTCACCAGATCCACGACATGGGCGTGCAGGCCCGATTGCCATTCATTCAGAGGATGCAGGCGCTCATCGGCTGCGCGTTCGAAAAATCGCGCCTTGGCGCTGTCGAACACGACAATCAACAGGTCCAATTGTCTTATGGTCATGGAGCGCTCCTCTAAAAAGAGAACCCGCGCTGAGCGCGGTGGTTCCCCCACCGCATTGCCGGTTGCGCCGAATCAAGGACGAAGCAATGACCGAGTTCCGTGGTTTCTCTCCAGCCTTCTTTACGTTTTTTCGAAATCTGAAGGCGAACAACGAGCGCGCCTGGTTCGAAATCAACAAGGAGCGCTTTCGCGGCACGGTCCAGGTTCAGATGTCGGAGTTCATCGCGGCGATGGCGCCTGAGCTTAAGAAGATCTCCAAAGAGTTCATTGCCGATCCGCGGCCCAACGGCGGCTCCATGTTTCGCATTCACCGCGACGTGCGGTTCAGTCGCGATAAACGTCCGTACAAGGAACATGCCGCGTGTCAGTTCCGCCACCGCTTGGCTCGCGATGTGCACGCGCCCGGATTCTACGTTCATCTCGCGCCGGGCGAGGTGTTCGTCGGGGGCGGTTTGTGGATGCCCGAAGCAGATGCGCTGGCGCGCATCCGCGGCGCCATCGTCGCCAAGCCGGGGCTGTGGAAAAAAGCCGTCGCCGGGAAGACGTTCGTGGCGCATTTCGGCGCGCTCGACGGGGAGAGCCTTATCCGTCCGCCCCGCGGCTTTGATCCGAACCATCCCTTGATCGCCGATCTGAAGCGCAAGAGCTTCGTCGCGACACGCATATCCTCAGACCGCGCCGCCCAAGCTCCCGCTTTCCTCACCGAAGTCACGGAAAGCTTCCGCAGACTCGATCCCTTGATGGCCTTCCTATGTAAGGCGCTGGACGTTCCCTATTAGGTGAAGTGAGCCTAGATGACGACCGCCTTAACCGGGCGTTCATCTTGGGTTCAGGGGCGGACTGGCAAATTCCGCCGCAGATAGGGCGGGGTGTGAGAAAGAGGAAGAAATGAAACGAGTCACCAAGGCCTTGCTGGTTGCCCTTGCCACGGCGGGAGCCGCCACAGCGGTTTCGGCGCCGGCGAACGCGGCCGCGGGTGTCTATTTTGGATCAGGCAGTGGCGATCCCTATTATGGGGGCTATTACAGCTCCGACCCTTATGCCGGTTACAATGATCCCTATTACGGTGATGGCTCTGCCGACCCGTATGCTGGCGGCTATGCGGATCCCTACGCCTGCGATTATTACGATCCGCCTTGGGGCTATCCGCCGGACTATTGCCTGTACCAGACCTGGAACGACCCGGTCTATTACGGCGGCCTCTGGTATAGCGGCCCGATCTATTATCGCAACTACCTCGGATCGAACTGGTTCTGGCTGAACGGCAGCTGGCGTCATGACGAGTGGCGCGGTGCACGTCCGGGCCGGATCGACTGGGGGCGCAACATGCGTTGGAGCGGTCCCGTGCGTCATCGCGATTTTGCCGGCCGCAACAATTGGAACGGCGGCAACTGGAATGGCGGCGGCAACCGCGGAAATTACAATTGGAACAACCAAGACCGGCGCAATGGAAATGGTGGTGGCGGCTTCGGCGGTGGCAACTTTGCCGGTCGCGGCAACCAGAACGGTGGCCAAGGCTCCCAAGGCGGCGGACGCAACTTCGGCGGTCAGAACTTTGCCCCTCAGCAAAATGGCGGGCCGCGCGCCCAAGGTCAGGGCGGCGGAGGTTACGCCGGACGCAGCTTTAGTGGCCAGAACGTTCTTCCGCCGCAAAACGGTGACGGTCAAGGTGGCGGTCGCTTCGGCGGGCGCAACTCCGGCGGTCAGAACTTTGCCCCGCAAGGTGGTGGACCCCGTGCCGAGGGCGGAGCTCAAGGCGGCGGCAATTTCGGTGGACGCAGCTTCCGCGGTCAGAACGCTGCTCCGCAGCAAGGCGGTGGCGGCCCCCGCGCCGAAGGTGGAGCCCAAGGCGGCGGTCGATTCGGCGGTCAGACTTTTGCTCGTCCGCAAAATGGCGGCGGATCCGGCAACAATCGCGAGGGGCGCGGCGATGGCCGCGGTTTCCGCGGTCGGACGGGGCCCAACGGGTGAGGAATCAACCGAATTGCCCGTATTTTCTTCATAAGTCATTGAAATGGTTGAGGAACATCATTGCTGTCTCGACGTTTACTTAGGGTGGGCCGGCGCGCGAGCGCCGGTCCGTGGAGCAACCAGGAGGGGCTGAAGCAGGAGGCAAAAATGAGAACCATCGCAAAAGCGGGACTAGGCGCTCTGGCTTTGGCATCGCTTGGAGCAATCGCGGCGGTCCCGGCCAACGCCCAATCCTTCGGATTCTCCTTCGGGACAGGTCCGGTCTATGGCGGGTATTACGACGGCTATTATGACAGCCCGTGTTATCGCCCCTACCCGTACCGTCCTTATTACTGCGACCGCCGCTATGTCGCGCCAGCTTATGGCTATAGCTACGGCTATGCTCCCCGCGCGTATTCCGGTGGCTACTATGGTGGGCGGTACGGATACCCGGCGTATCGTTATCGTGACCGCGATCACGATCGGCGCCGCTAATTGAAGACGGCATCACACGGCGCGGAAGGCAACTTCCGCGCCGTTTTCTTTTGAGCTTCGTCCGGAGTTGACGCAGGGAAGGGAGATACCGAGACTGCACGCCCTTCAAGCAAGCGGAGAAAGCCGTGCTCGAAAGCTCGTCCGCGAGTCCCAATGATCTGCAGTCCTATTGGCTTCCCTTCACGCCCAATCGTTCGTTCAAGGAGAGGCCTCGGCTGCTCGTGCGCGGCGAGGGCATGTATTACTGGGACAAGGATGGGCGCAAAATCCTGGACGGTATTTCCGGCCTCTGGTGCGTGAACGCGGGTCACGCACGCAAACCCATCGTCGCTGCGATCCAGGCTCAGGCGGCCGAGCTGGATTACGCGCCCTCCTTTCATTTCGCCCATCCCAAGGTCTTGGCGCTTGCCGCCCGCCTGGCCGCGCTCGCCCCCAAGGGGTTGGAGAATGTCTTCTTCTGCAATTCCGGTTCGGAAGCCGTCGACACCGCAATGAAAATCGCGCGAGGCTATTTCGCCGCCAAAGGGGCGAGCAGCCGGTTCCGCTTCGTCAGCCGTGCGCGCTCCTATCACGGCGTCAATTTCGGCGGCATGTCGCTCGGCGGCCTGCCCAACAACCAAAAAGGTTTCGGACCGCTTCTTCCGGGTACGGATCATCGCTTGCCGCTGCCCTATGATCCTGCGCGCGACCGCTTCACCAACGGTGAGCCGAGCGGGGGCACGGAGTACGCCGACGCGCTGGAAACCGTCTGCGCCGATATTGGCGGCGAGAGCATCGCCGCGGTGATCGTCGAGCCGATGACGGGATCGGGCGGAGTCTACGCCTCGCCCAAAGCCTATCTCATGCGCTTGCGCGAAATCTGCGACCGCCACGGCATCCTGCTCATCTTCGATGAGGTCATCACCGGCTTTGGGCGCCTCGGCTACAGCTTTGCCGCCGAGCGTTACGGTGTGACCCCGGACATGATCATTTTCGCCAAAGGCGTCACCAATGGCGCGGTGCCGATGGGCGGCGTCTTGGTCAGGAAGGAAATCTACGAGGCGTTTCAGCCCGACGCGGACTACGCCATCGATATTTTCCACGGCTATACCTATACCGGCCATCCGCTCGCGGCGGCGGCCGGTATCGCCACGCTCGATCTTTATCGCGACGAGGGACTGTTCGAGCGCGCCCGTGCACTGGAACCGAAATTCCATGATGCGGTTCACACCCTGAAGGGCGCGCCCCATGTGCTCGACATCAGAAGCGTCGGCCTTGCCGCCGCGGTCGAGATGGAGGGCATCCCCGATGCTCCGGGCAAGCGCGGTTATCAGGCACTGCAAAGCGCGTTTTTCGACCAGAGTCTGGTCGTGCGCATCAGTGGCGATACCATCGTCCTGATCCCCGCTTTGATCGCCGGCGAAAGCGAGATCGGCCGCATGGTCGATGGCGTGCGCGCAGTTCTTGGTGCGGTGGATTGATGCCGCGCATTACCCCCCTCCGGTTCCCCCGGCCTAATGCCGGGGTCACCACCTCCCCCGCGTTGCAGGGGAGGAAAGGCGTGGCGCATGCATATTTTTCCTCCCCCGTTTACGGGGGAGGTGTCCGCCGAAGCGCGAAGCGCGAAGGCGAACGGTGGGGGGATCTGCACTCATGAAGATCGGTGTGCCCAAGGAGATCAAGAACAACGAATATCGCGTCGGTATGATTCCGGCCGCCGTGCGCGAACTGGCCTCGCGCGGGCACAAAGTCTTGGTGGAAACCAAGGCAGGGGATGCCATCGACCTCTCCGACGAGATCTACGCCCGCGCCGGCGCCACAATCCTTGGGAGCGCCGAGGAGGTGTTCGCCCAGGCCGACATGATCGTGAAGGTGAAAGAGCCGCAACCAAGCGAAATCCAACGCCTGCGGCCGGGCCAGACGCTCTTCACCTATCTGCATCTCGCGCCGGATCCCGAACAGACCAAGGGCCTGCTCAATGCCGGCATCATCGGGATTGCCTATGAGACCGTGACGGATTCGCGCGGCGGCCTGCCGCTGCTCGCCCCGATGAGCGAGGTGGCGGGGCGCATGTCGATCCAGGCGGGCGCGCGCTGTCTCGAGATGGAAGCGGGCGGGCGCGGTCAATTGTTGGGCGGCGTGCCCGGCGTGCCGGCCGCGCGCGTCGTCGTCTTGGGCGGCGGCGTGGTGGGCACGAATGCCGCGCGCATGGCGATGGGGCTGGAGGCTCACGTCACCGTGCTCGACGTCTCGCTGCCGCGCCTCTACGAGCTGGACCTGCAATTCGGCGCCATGTTGAACACGATCTATTCCACCATCGATACGATCGAAGAACATGTGCTGGCGGCCGACCTGGTGGTCGGCGCCGTGCTGCTTCCGGGCGCCGCGGCGCCAAAGCTCATCACTGAAAACATGGTGCGCGCGATGAAGAAGGGCTCCGTCCTCGTCGATGTCGCGATCGATCAGGGCGGCTGTTCGGAGACCTCCCATCCCACCACGCATGCGAACCCGACCTACAAGCTCCACGGCGTGGTGCATTATTGCGTCGCCAACATGCCCGGCGCGGTGGCGCGCACCTCTACCTTCGCGCTCAACAATGCGACGCTGCCGTTCATCGTCGCGCTCGCAGATCAGGGCCCCGAGAAGGCCATGGCGCAGAACCCGCATCTGCGCGCCGGTCTAAACGTCTACAAGGGCACGCTGACCTATAGAGCGGTCGCCGAGGCGCAGAAGCTTCCCTTCAAGCGCGCCGAAGAGGTGCTGGGCCTTTCTTATTGATGGCGCGATATTGATGGCGCGATTGGCGGTCACCGACGACATCGCCGTCGACGAGGAGGAGCTTTCCGAAACCTTCGTCCTTGCGTCGGGTCCCGGCGGCCAGAACGTCAACAAGGTCTCATCTGCGGTGCAGCTTCGCTTCGACGTGGCGCGCTCGCCATCGCTTCCGGGTGAGGTGCGGGCGCGGCTGATGGCGCTTGCGGGCCGGCGTTTGACCAAGGACGGCGTCCTGATCATCCTCGCGCGCAACCATCGCACCCAGGAACGCAACCGCGCCGAAGCGCGAGAGCGATTGTTCGACCTCGTCCGGCGCGCCGCCACACCGCCCAAACCGCGCCGTCCGACCAAACCGACCTTTGCCAGCAAACGGCGCCGTCTGGATGCCAAAACCGCCCGGGCAAAACTCAAGCGCAATCGGTCCAAAGTGCAGCAGGACTGACCGCTTTGCGGTCATGGTTAACTTTCCGGAAACACCGCTCTGACAGGATGTGGCGTGAAAAAGGGCGCGGGGCGATAGCGTGATGGACGGTCTCACGAATATGTCGATGGCAACCATCGCGGATTTCTTCGCCTGGACGGTGCATCAATTTTTCAAACTCGACATGAATTCTGCGGGCGTTGCCGCGGCGATCCTGCTGTTTTTCGGGCTGCAGCTTCGTAGCGCCCACGCGCGCCGGCGCCGGCTGCGCGAGTTGGAAGACGACATGGAAGACCTTCGCGCCGCGGATAGCGCCATGCGCACTGCGCTCGAAGACACCAAGAAGAAGGTCGCCGAAGTGACCTTCGCCATCGCCATGAAAAGCGATGCACAGGAAAGGAAGATGGCGGGGGAGTTGCACGTCCTCGAAAACCTCGTCCGCGGCTTCGCTTCGAACATGGAGAAGACCAAGGAGCTTGGACTCCTTGGCGCGCTGCCGCGCCTGGCCGCCCCGAACTATCCCGGCGAGCATCCCGAGACCGCAATGCTGGAGATCATCCGCTGCGCGCTCGAAGATAACCGCGTCGACCTCTATCTGCAGCCCGTCGTCAGCCTGCCGCAACGCAAGCTGCGCTTCTACGAAGCGCTGTCGCGTCTGCGTTCCGAAGACGGCACCGTCATCATGCCGGCGCAATATATCCGAATTGCGGCGCCCGCCGGCCTGATGTCGGTGGTGGACAATCTGCTGCTGTTCCGCTGTGTGCAGGTCGTGCGGCGCTTGACACAAAAGCATCGCGACGTCGGCGTGTTCTGCAACATTTCCGGCCACACGCTCACCGATTCCGAATTCTTCCCGCAATTTCTTGACTTCATGCATCACCATCGCGATCTCGCGGGGCAGATCATCTTCGAATTCTCGCAGGATTCCGTTTTGGCGGCCGGCGCTGCCGAAGAAGCCAATCTGCGCTACCTCGCCAATCTTGGGTTCCGGCTTTCGATGGATCAGGTGACCAAGCTCGATCTCGATTTCGCGCGGGTCAAGAAGTTGGGATTCCAGTTCTTGAAGGTGCGCGCCGCTACGTTGATTTCGGGGATGAAGGATGCGGGCGCAACCGTGGCCGCCGAAGATTTCAAGAATCTGCTCTCGCGCAACGGCATCAATCTGATCGCAGAACGGGTCGAGGACGAAAAGACCGTGGTGCAGCTCCTCGAATACAATCTCGATTTTGGCCAGGGCTATCTGTTCGGCGAGCCTCGGGCCATTCGCGATGTCGCCGAAGCCCATGATCCGCGCGCGGCGACGACACCAAGGACAGCCACCGTCATTCCCGAAGGACTCGCCCGCCGCCTCGCCGGCTAGCACAACGCGCCGCGTTGACCAAACGCTTCGGCTGGGGCAATCCCTCTAAAATGGCCGACTCGTCCTCTCCCCCGATCCTCAGCGGGCTATCCGTCATCGCCGGCGATTACGACGCCGCCATATGCGACGTCTGGGGCGTGCTGCACAATGGCAGGGAAGCCTTTCTTCCCGCCGCCGATGCGATGCGCCGTTTTCGCAAAGAGCGCGGTCCGGTGGTGCTTCTCTCCAATGCGCCGCGGCTTGCCGACGGGGTAGAAGGGCTCTTCGACCGCGTCGGCCTGCCGCGCGATTTCTATGACGGCATCGTGACGTCGGGCTTGGCGGCGCGCGACGATCTCCTGCGCCGTACCGCGCATGGCCGCACCCTGCCGCTGTTCTATCTCGGGCCGCCTCGCGACAATCCCTTGTTCGAAGGTCTGAACGTCCATCTCACGAATCCCGAAGAGGCGGAGGTCGTGCTCTGCACCGGCTTCTACGATGACGAAACCGAAACGCCGGACGATTACCGCGCGATGCTCGAAGGATTCAAAGCGCGCTCGCTCCCCTTCTTGTGCGCCAATCCGGACATCGTCGTGCAGCGCGGGGACAAGCTCATCTTTTGCGCGGGCGCCATCGCGCGACTTTATGAAGCCCTGGGCGGCGAGGCCGTCTATTTCGGCAAGCCCTATCCGGCGGTGTTCGAGAAAGCGCTCGAAAAGGCGCGCAGCATCGCAACCGCCCATCACCCGCTTGTCATTGGCGATGGCCTTGAAACCGACATTGCGGGCGCCGGCCGCATGGGCCTCGACGCCCTGTTCATCGCGGGCGGCATTCACGCCTCCGAATTGCGGGAGGGCCCGCACGCGCTAGCCGAGCTTTTCGCCAAGGTCGGCGTTAACGCCGTGGGTGTCATGCCGGTGCTACACTGGTGAGACTTGCTCCCCCTCGGCGCGCCCGATAAGAGAAATCGAGGCGCCAAAAGGATTGGCTATGACCGCTTCCGTCGCAAGCCACTGCATCGAAGACCTGACGATCGGTCAGTCCGCGACCTATACCCGCACCGTCACGGAAAGCGATATCCAGCAATTTGGGGCGGTTTCGGGCGACCTCAATCCGCTCCACTTCGACGAAGACTATGCCAAGACCACCATTTTCAGGGGCCGCATCGCGCATGGCATGCTGTCCTTGAGCTACCTTTCCACGGTGTTGGGAACCCAGCTTCCCGGCGCGGGCTCGATCTTCCTCAGCGCCAGCGTGCGTTTCAAAGCCCCGGTGAGGATCGGAGACACCGTGAGCGCGACATGCACCGTGCGCGAGATCAACAGGGACAAGGGCCGCGTCACTTTCGACACCGTATGCAAGGTGGGCGACGTCGCCGTCATCGAAGGCGAGGCGATGGTGAAAGTGCCGTCGCGCGCGCGAGCTTAGCGGCGAGGCGAAACCGCCGATGCGGATTCTGCGTCATTATCGCAATCCTCCCGCCGAGGCGAAGGGTTCCGTTGTGGCGCTTGGCAATTTCGACGGCGTGCATCGCGGACACCAAGCCCTCATCGCCGAGGCAGGCCGCATCGCCAAGCAAACGGGTCACCCGCTTGCCGCGCTCGTTTTTGAACCCTATCCGCGCGAATTCTTTCGTCCCCGCGACGAACCGTTTCGCCTGACCCCGTTTCGCGCCAAGGCGCGGCTGTTGTCCGAGCTCGGCGTCGAATATCTGATCGTGCTCGGCTTCGATGCGGAAATGGCGGGCAAGCTCGCCCAGGATTTCGTCATCGATGTGCTGGTGCGCGAGCTGGAAGCCTCTCATGTCGTGGTGGGCGAGGATTTCCGTTTCGGCAAGGGGCGCGGCGGCGATGTCACGGTGCTGGGATATATGGGCGAGATGGAAGGTTTCGGCGTCACGGTTTTCCGCGCGGTCGGGGAAGCCGGCGAGAAGATTTCCTCCTCCAAGGTTCGCACCGCCCTGAAAGCGGGACGTCCCGAGGAGGCCGCGCGGCTGCTGGGTCATTGGTGGAGCATCGAGGCCCATGTGGCATCGGGCGACAGACGGGGCCGCGCGCTGGGTTTTCCGACGGCGAATCTGAAACTCGAACACACGCTGCAGCCTGCCTTCGGCATCTATGCCGTGCGCGCCCGCACTCATGACGGCAAGGCCTATGACGGCGTCGCCAGTTTCGGCATGCGTCCGATGTTCCAACTGCCGGCGCCCTTGATGGAGGTCCATCTTTTCGGTTTTGCCGGCGATATCTACGGCGAGGTTCTGGCGGTGGAACTCATCGCCTATCTGCGCGGCGAGCAGACATTCTCCGATGTTGACGCGCTCAAGGTCCAAATAGCCGCAGACTGCGATGCGGCGCGGCGCATTCTTGCCGTAACCCCACCTGTCCCCGCCGTTGGGAATTAATTCCCCGCAAGGCGGGCAGGGCGGGCGATGCTGGACCGGTCGGGGGCGGGCTGTTAGAAGGGCCGCGTTCCCAGCCTGGGCGATTCATGGTCATGCGGATCAACGAGACGATGCGAATTCGCCGCCCGGGGGCGTAAAGAGCTTCCGGGGCGTTTTCCTGTCCGTTCCATCCGTTTAGCGAGCCTGCCATGTCCAAGCCCGACACTCCCGATTCCGCGAAACGCGATTACCGCGCAACCCTGTTTCTGCCGACGACCGATTTTCCGATGAAGGCGGGTCTGCCTGAAGCCGAGCCGAAATGGCTCGCGCGGTGGGAAGAGATCGGCCTCTACAAGAAGCTGCGCGAGAGTGCGAAAGGCCGACCGCTCTTCGTGCTGCATGACGGCCCGCCTTACGCCAATGGCGACATCCATATCGGCACGGCGCTGAACAAGATCCTGAAGGATTTCGTCGTCCGCTCGCGCCAGATGCTCGGCTTCGACGCGCCCTATGTGCCGGGCTGGGACTGCCACGGCCTCCCCATCGAATGGAAGATCGAGGAGGAATACCGCGCCAAGGGCAAATCGAAGGACGAAGTCCCCGTCAATGAACTCCGCGCCGAGTGCCGCAGCTTCGCGGCGAAATGGATCGACGTGCAGCGCGAACAGTTCCGGCGCCTGGGCGGCATCGGCGATTGGATGCGTCCCTACACCACGATGGCGTTTGCGGCCGAAGCGCAGATCGCGCGCGAGCTGCACAAATTCGTCATGAACGGGCTGCTCTATCGCGGCTCGCGCCCCGTGATGTGGTCGCCGGTGGAGAAGACTGCGCTCGCCGAAGCCGAGGTCGAATATCACGAGAAATCCTCGCCGCAGATCTATGTGAAATTTCCGATACGCGAGTTTCGCGCTACCACCGGCCACGATGGTAACGATTTGGTCAAAGGCGATTTCGAATTCCTGAGGATTTGGGACCAAATCAAAAACGCCTCCGTCGTCATCTGGACGACGACGCCTTGGACGATTCCCGGAAATCGCGCGATCGCCTTTTCCGAAACTCTGCCCTATGCGGTGTACGAGGTGATGGAGGCCGGCGAGGGCAGCCTGGCGACTGTCGGTGAAAGATTGCTGCTCGGCGAGGCGCTGGCAGAACCGACCGCCAAATATGCCAAGTTGACTCTCAAACGAATCTCCGGCGTCGATGTGCCGATGCTCCGGCGGCTGATCTGCTCTCATCCGTTTCGCGGTCAGGGTTACGATTTCGACGTGCCGCTGCTTGCCGGCGAGCACGTCACCGCCGAGACCGGCACGGGATTCGTGCATACCGCGCCGTCGCATGGCGAGGACGACTTCAATCTCGGCCGCGAACACGGGTTGGAAATCCCGTTCCTGGTCGCCGAAGACGGCTCGTTCCTGCCCAACGTACCGATCTTCGCGGGGAAAAAGATCCTCACCCCCGAAGGCAAGGACGGCGACGCCAACGGCGCGGTGATCAAGGAGTTGATCCAGGCCGGCGCGCTTCTCGCCAAGGGAACCCTGCGCCACCAATATCCCCATAGCTGGCGCTCCAAAGCGCCGGTGATCTTTCGCGCCACGCCGCAATGGTTCGCTGCCATCGATAGACCATTCGCGGGCTCCGACCAGTCAACGCTTCGCGAACTCGCGCTTGGCGCGGTCGCCGCCACGCGCTGGTATCCGAGGGTGGCCGAGAACCGCATCGGCGCCATGGTCAAAGACCGCCCCGATTGGGTGCTGTCGCGACAACGCGCCTGGGGCGTGCCCATCCCGGCCTTTGTCCATAAAGGGACCGGCGAATTGCTGCGCGATGAGGTGGTGAACGCGCGCATCGCCGAGGCCTTCGAGAAGGAAGGCTCCGACGCCTGGTTCTCATCGCCGCCCTCGCGCTTTCTCGGGGATGAGCATCACGAACATGACTACGAGCAGGTCCGCGATATTCTCGATGTCTGGTTCGATTCTGGCTCGACACATTCCTTTGTCGTCGAAAACCCCATCGATCCGCATTGGCCCAAAAAAGAGCACGCCGATCTTTATCTGGAAGGTTCGGACCAGCATCGCGGCTGGTTCCAATCATCGCTCCTGGAATCCTGCGGCACGCGCGGACGCGCGCCCTATGATGCCGTGTTGACGCATGGCTTCGTGCTCGACGAGCAGGGCCGCAAAATGTCGAAATCGCTCGGCAATGTCGTCGCCCCGCAAAAGGTGATGCAGCAGAACGGCGCGGAAATCCTGCGCCTCTGGGTGGCGTCCTCCGATTTCACCGAGGATTTGCGCATCGGGCCGGAGATCATCAAGGCGGCGGTCGATTCTTATCGCCGTCTGCGCAACACGATCCGCTTCATGATTGCCAATCTCGAAGGCTTCGAGACAATCGAACGCATCGCGCACCCCGACATGCCGGAGCTGGAACGTTTTGTGCTGGCGCGGCTGGCGAGCCTGGATCGCGAAGTGCGCGAAGGCTACGCCGAATATGATTTCAATCGTGTTTTCACGATTTTGTTCAATTTTGCCACCACCGATCTGTCGGCATTCTATTTCGACATCCGCAAGGACGTTCTCTATTGCGACTCAAAGGAGAGTTTCCGCCGGCGCGCGGCGCGCACGGTCATCGATGCGCTCTTCACCCGCATCGTCGCTTGGCTGGCGCCGCTTCTCTGCTTCACCATGGAGGAAGCCTGGACCACGCGCTACGGCATGGAGAAGAGCGTGCATCTCGAAGTCTTCCCCAAGACTCCGGAGGATTGGACGAACGAGACCTTGCTGGAGAAATGGAACCGCGTTCGCGCGCTTCGCCGCGTGGTGACCGGCGCGCTTGAGATCGCGCGCCGGGACAAGGTGATCGGCGCCAGCCTGGAAGCGGCGCCCACTCTTTATGTGGAAGACGAGGCGGATGCGCACCTGTTCGATGAGGAAGGTCTCGCCGAGATCGCCATCACCTCAGGCGCGGCAATCGTGAGGGGTTCCGCGCCCGCAGACGCTTTCCGCCTCCCTGACGTACCGGGCGCCGGAGTCGTGTTCGCACATGCCAAGGGCGAGAAATGCGCCCGCTGCTGGATGATCCTCCCTGAAGTCGGCACGAACCCGGCGCATGCCGACCTCTGCAACCGCTGCGCGGAGGCCGTGGGATGATGAGTCCGCAGCGCGCCGGTTGGCTGGTGGCGCTTGCGGCGCTCATCGCCGACCAGCTTTCCAAGAATTACCTGCTTTATGGCCTGGATTTCCGCAGCCTAGGTCCGGCGGCCCACATAGGGGTGCTGCCCTTCTTCGACCTGGTGATGGTATGGAATCGCGGCGTTTCCTACGGGCTTTTCCAGGCCGGCAGTTTCGCCGGCATGCTCGTGCTGACGATATTTTCCTTGGTCGCGGTGGTTGCGCTGTCCTGGTGGTTGATGAAGGCGGAGCGCCCCATCCTGGGGGCGGGGCTGGGTCTGGTGATCGGCGGGGCGCTCGGAAATGTGATCGATCGCATTCTTTACGGCGCCGTCGCGGATTTTTTCCACTTTTACGCCTTCGGCCATGACTGGTATGTGTTTAATGTGGCGGACGCCGCCATTACGGTGGGCGTCGTGGTGCTTCTCCTGGACGCGTTCATCCGTCCGGAGTCGAAAAGCGTAGGGAGCCGGCAATCCGGAGACTGATATGGCGGAACGGGATGTTTTGACGCGCGCGGTCCGAATCGCCGCGATCCTCTCTCTGGGTTTCTCGTTGATCGGATGCGAGGGCATTCGCCAGGCGACGGGCGCTGCCAAACTCCCGCCCGACGAATTCACCGTGCTGACCAAAGCGCCCCTGATTCTGCCGCCCGATTACAATCTCAGGCCGCCGCAGCCCGGCATTGCCTCGCGCAACGAAGTCGATGCCGACGATCAGGCGCGTGCCGCGTTGTTCCCGCAAAATGCCGCGACGGCTGCCGCCGCGTTGGGCACGGCCTATAGCGACGGCGAAAAGCTGCTGTTGACCAAGACCAACGCGCTGGCCATCGATCCCAATGTCAGGCGTAGCGTGAGCTCCGATATCGGGCAGGAAGACCAGGGCCCGGCTTTCTCGCAGCGCGTGCTCTATGAAGGCACCGGCGCGCCGCCGCCCCCGCTCCCGCCACGCCCGAATGCCGCCGCGCCCACGCCAGCGCCCACTGCGCCTTTGTTGGAAGGCACCGGCGTGCCGCCGCCCCCGCTCGCCACTGCGCCCCGGACACCATAGGCGAAGCTGCACCATGAAGCCGGGCCTCGCCCCTGCGCTGGCTGTGTTCGCGCTCCTCGGCGTGGCTGGCGGTATTGTTATCGCGACGGAAGGCTTGACGCCATCGGATGCCGATGCCGCCCCAGCAGCATCCGCTTCGGTCAAAGCGTCGCAGTTCACCTTGAAGAACGGCATGCAGCTCGTTGTGATCCCCGATCACCGCGCGCCGGTCGTCACCCATATGGTCTGGTATCACGTCGGGGGCACGGACGATCCGCCGGGCCTTTCGGGCGCCGCGCATTTCTTTGAGCATCTGATGTTCCGCGGCACCAAGGCGGTGCCCAACGGCGAGCTTTCAAAGATCGTCGCGCGCAATGGCGGGCAGGACAACGCCCAGACCTCGCATGATTACACGGTGTACTTCCAGCGCATCGCCAAGGACCGGCTGCCCATCGTGATGGGGCTGGAAGCGGACCGCATGGTCAATCTGGATCTGTCCGAACCCAATGTGGTGACCGAGCGCGATGTGGTGCTGGAAGAGCGCCACCTGCGCATCGATTCCGAACCGCAGGCGATGGCGCAGGAGCAGATGCAGGCGGCCTTGCATCTTTCGCATCCCTATGGCCGTCCGGTGATCGGCTGGGAAGCGGAGATCAAGCGCATCGGCCGCGCCGAAGCGAATGATTTCTATCAGCACCATTACGCCCCCAACAATGCGATCGTCATGGTGGTGGGCGACGTCAATCCCGACGAGGTGAAGAAGCTCGCCGATGAAAAATACGGCGCCGTCGCCGTGCGCCAGCTGGCGCCGCGCATCGATGAGCCGCCGCCGCCGCGTCTTGGCGACGCCCGGCTCAATTTCGCGCTTCCGGGTACGAAATTGCCGCAATTGCTGCGCATGTACCGCGTGCCGGGCTATGTCAAATCGCCGCGCGGAACCGCGGAAGCCATGGAAGTCATGAGCTCCATCCTTGGCGGCGGTTCCACCAGCCGGCTCTACAAGGCGCTGGTGATGGACAAGAAGCTCGCGGTGGAAGCGGGCGCCTCCTATGACGGGCACAATCGCGGGCCGGGCTCCTTCATCGTCTATGCCGTGCCGCGCGATGGCGTCAGCTTCGACACACTGGAAGCGGCGATGGACCAGATCATCGCCGGAATGCTGCGAGCGCCGCCCGAGGAAGGCGAATTCAATCGCGCCAAGACACAGCTCGTCGCCGAATACACCTATCAACACGACAACCAATATTTGATGGCTCAGGATTACGGCACGGCGCTTTCCATCGGCCTGACCATCGAGGATGTCGAAGATTGGCCGAACCGCATCCGTGCCGTGCAGGCCGCCGATGTGCGCAAGGTGGCGCAAACCTATCTCGTCAAACAGGAGTCGGTGACCGGACGGATGTCGCCGAAAACCGGACCATGATCACGCGCTTCGCCGCATCGGTATTGTTCGCGCTTCTTCTTCCGGTCGCTGCGAACGCCATCACCGTCAAATCGGTGCAGGGACCCACGGGGGTCGACACCTGGCTCTCGGAGGAGCACGCGCTCCCCATGATCGCGGTCAACATCTCGCTGCCTGCGGGCTCCGCCTATGACCCGAGCGACAAGCCCGGACTTGCCAACATGATGGCCTCGCTCCTGGACGAGGGCGCGGGCGATCTGACGTCGGACGCCTTCAAGCAAGCTCTGGAGTCACGCGCGATCCGGCTCAGCGCGTCCGCCGAACGCGATTATGTCGTGGTCACTTTGACCACGCTCAAGGAAAACGCCGACGAAGCCTTTCGTCTTGCGGCGCTCGCGCTCGGCCACCCGCGTTTTGACGCCGAAGCGGTGGAGCGAATTCGCGTCATGCTCCAGGCCTCGTTGAAACAGGACGACGAAGACCCTTCCAAGGTCGCGGTCAAGGCTTGGTATGCCGCCTATTTCGGCCCCCATCCTTACGCCCATCCGACCGCCGGCACGCCGGCCGGCGTTGCAGCGATCAAAAGCGACGACATCAAGAATTTTGCCGCCGATCATCTGGTGCGCGGCGGCATCAAAGTGGCCGTGTCAGGCGACATCACCGAAACGCAGCTCAAGAAATATCTGCAGCAGGTGTTCCTCTCGCTCCCCGCCAAATCCGTGCCGGTGGTGCCCAAGCCGGTCGATGCCGGCAAGCCCGCATCCCATACGATCGTGCGCAACGAGGCCGCGCCTGTGGCCTTGTTCGGCTCTCCCGCTCCGATGCGGGCGGATGCGGACTTCATCCCGGCTTTTGTCGCCAATTACATCCTCGGCGGGGGAAGCTTCTCCGCGCGGCTGATGGATCAGGTGCGCGACAAACGCGGGCTCACCTATGGCATCTATACCCAGCTGAACGATTTCCGCTCCGCGTCGATTCTTGTCGGATCGGTCCAGAGCGACAAGGGCAAGATCCTCACCGCCATCGACGTGACCAAATCGGAGATGGCGCATTTCGCCAAGGACGGCGCCACGGCGAAGGAATTGGCCGATGCGAAGACCTTCCTCACCGGCTCCTTTCCGCTGACCTTGGATTCAAATGCCAAGATCGCCCGCACCTTGAACGGCTATCAGCGTTCCGGGCTCTCGGCGGATTATGTCGAGAAGCGCAACGCCATGATCCAGGCGGTGACGATCGCCAAGGTCAACGAGATGGCGAAGAAATATTTCGACCCCACGCGCCTGGTGGTGGTGATCGCCGGCACGCCCGCGATGGCGGCGAGTGCACCGAAGCCCCCCGCAGCGGCCAACACTGTCCCGACGGCCACGCGTTAGCTCACCATGGCAGGGCACGACCCTGCCACCCAGTCAGCCCGCGTCCGCGGGCTGGATGAATCGATCGTGCCCCGTCTTATTCGCCGCGCCGATGCGCGGCGGCTGGTTGGCCGGCTCGAAGGCCGGCCATGGTGAGTTGGGATCTGCCCTCCACCATTGCCTTGTGCACAACCACCACGCTGTTAGGCTTGCGAATCATAGCGCGGTGGCGCGGGCGTTTCCCGGCGTCTAGACTTGCCGCTCTTGAGCGAGGATCTCCGTGGGACTTGAGGTGAAGGCGCGGGCGAACATCCGCCGTCTGCCCGAGGGCACCATCAACCGCATCGCCGCGGGCGAAGTGGTGGAGCGCCCAGCCAGCGCCGTGAAGGAACTGGTCGAGAACGCACTCGATGCCGGCGCCAGACGCGTTGCGGTGACCATCGCTGCGGGCGGCGCGGGCCTCATCCTCGTCGAGGACGATGGCGAGGGCATGGATGCGGACGGGCTCGCGCTCGCCATCGAACGCCACGCCACCTCCAAGCTGCCGCTCGGCGTCGACGGCACCGACGATTTGACCAACATCGCGACGCTGGGCTTTCGCGGCGAGGCGCTCCCCTCCATCGGCGCCGTGGCGCGGGTTGATATCTCGAGTCGCAGCAAAATCTCCGATGGTCATGCGATCCGTGTCGAAGGCGGGGCCATAAGCGGCCCCGAACCGGCCGGATTTTTGAGCGCAGGCGAAAGCGGCACCCGGGTCGAGGTACGCGATCTCTTTTTCGCCACGCCCGCGCGGCTGAAATTCCTGAAATCGGCGCGCGCCGAGTCCCTTGCTGTCATCGACATCATGAAGCGGCTCGCCATGGCGCGTCCCGATGTGGGTTTCACCCTGACCGATGAGGGGCGCGTGGTGTTGTCGCTCCACGCCGAAGAGACGCTTTTCGACGGCGCGCTCGGACGGCTCGCGAAATTGATGGGACGCGATTTCGCCGACAATGCCGCAAAGGTTGCCGCCGAACGCGAAGCCGTGCGGCTGTGGGGCTTCGCGGGCCTGCCCACTTACAACCGCGCCAATGCGCAGATGCAATTTCTCTTCGTCAATGGCCGTCCGGTGCGTGACCGCTTGCTGCTCGGCGCGGTCAAAGGCGCCTATGCCGATTATCTGGCGCGCGACCGTCATCCGGCGGTGGCGCTTTTCATCGAATGCGATCCCGCTTTCGTCGATGTGAACGTCCATCCGGCCAAGGCAGAGGTGCGTTTCCGTGATTCCGGCCTGGTGCGGGGACTGATCGTCGGTGCGCTCAAAGCGGCGCTCCACGAAGCCAGCCACCGCGCCTCGACGACCATCGCCGATGCCGCGTTCGATGCCTTCCGCGCACCCGAATTGAAGCCGCAAACCTATACCTATCCGATGCAGCAACGCTTTTCGGGGCTGGCCGAATCGGCGCGGGTATACCAGGCGCCGCTCGCATCGCAGCCGCGCGTGCACACGCCCGCAGCGGAAGCTCACGCGCATGCACATGACCATGATCACGCGCCGCAATCCCCGCTCGGCGTTGCGCGCGCACAGCTGCACGACACCTATATCGTCGCCCAGACGCAAGACGGCATCGTCATCGTCGATCAGCACGCGGCGCATGAGCGACTGGTCTATGAGCGCATGAAGCACGCGCTGGAGAATGGCGGCGTCAAACGCCAGCCTCTGCTGATCCCCGAAATCGTCGAGATGGACGAAAGCGAAACCTCTCGCGTGCTCGCGCGGAGCGACGAGCTATCGGCTCTCGGCCTCGTGGTGGAAAGCTTCGGACCCGGCGCGCTTCTGGTGCGGGAGGTTCCCGCGCTTCTAGGTCAGCTCGACGTGAAGGCCCTGATCCGTGATCTCTCCGATGATCTGGCCGAAAGTGAATCGCTCTCATCCTTGAAGGAGCGCCTCGACCATGTTTCGGCGACACTCGCCTGCCATATGAGCGTGCGCTCGGGGCGGCGCCTGAACGCCGAAGAAATGAACGCGCTTCTGCGCGAGATGGAATCAACGCCCCATTCGGGCCAATGCAATCATGGCCGCCCGACCTATGTGGAATTGAAGCTCGCCGACATCGAACGCCTCTTCGGCCGCCGATAATCGAATAACCCCTCTCCCCACCGGGGGAGAGGTCGCGAGGGGCATCAGCCCCGAGCGGGTGAGGGGGCCGTCTTCAAAATCGCTACCCGCGTGTCGCCATAGACGCGGTCGTCGAGCATCTCATATCCATCCGTGGACGGAAGATCTTCCTCCTCGGCCATCTCGACGACGACGAGGGCAGGGGAAGTAAGCCAGCCCCCAGAGCGCAAGCCAGCCAGCGCGGGCGTCAGAAGGCCCTTCCGATAGGGCGGATCGAGGAAAGCGACATCGAACGGCGCTACCGTATCGAGTGGGCCGAGTGCGCTCGCGTCGCGCCGCCAGATCTTGGTCGCGCCGGTCAAACCAAACGCCTCGACATTT
>DATHDZ010000022.1:0-2017 GCA_035318785.1 Micropepsaceae bacterium | reverse complement strand
CAGCTACATCTCCTCGCCCGACGCGGTGGTATTGGATTATGCCTGCGGCGAAGCGCTGTCAGCGGCCAAGGTGGCCGAGGCCTGCGGCAAGCTTTACCTCGCCGAGCCCGCGCCGGGCGTGCGCGGCCGGCTGATCGCGCGATTTGCCCCGAACACCAAAATCAGGGTGCGTTCCCTGGATGACCTGCGAAACATGGACGAGAAGTCCATCGATCTCGTCGTCATGAATTCCGTCGCCCAATACATGACGCCGAACGAACTGGCTTCCGCATTGGCGATTGTCCGGCGGCTTTTGAAGCCCGGCGGCCGGCTGGTTCTGGGCGATATCCTGCGCCCGGAGGTCGGCATGGTCAGAGACGTGATCGCATTGCTGCGATTTGCCATGACCTGCGGCTTTCTCAGGGATGCCCTGATCGGGCTGATCAGCACCGCACTGTCGGACTACCGCCAATTGCGTGCGCGCGTCGGCCTGCAGCGTTACAGCGAGGCGGACATGCTTGCGAAGCTCACGGCGGCCGGATTTACCGCCACGCGCGCCCATTTCAACATCGGGCACAATCCATGGCGGATGACGTTCGTCGCGCGGCAGGCGTTCTGATGCTTTACCCGCGGGTTAACGTTAATCCGCGCTAGGCGTGGCTCACCGCGGCGTGATCGGCGATGATCGGCGCGGCCCGGTGGCGGAAGCGTCGACGCGGGAGCAGTGCATCGCTCTTTATCCTGGTTCAAATCCAGGCCGGGCCTCCAGCCTTCGCTGCTTGCGCAGCTTCGGCTCGGCAAGCCAGCCCCCCGACGAAGGCTTTCGGCTGGCAAGCCAGCCCAGACGAGCCTTGCCACGCCGTAGTTCGAACAGCGAAGGCGGCAAATTGCCGGTTGATGGGCCTCCAGGGCCCTTTCGCGGTTGCGGAATCTGGTCTAAAGACCACCCGCGCGCGAGGGTAGCCTAGCGCTGTTTTTTCAGGGGACGCGCGGTATGCGCGCCCTTTTTTTGTGCCCGATTCCCTGTCCGTGAGACTTGATGCCCAAAAGAACCGACATCTCCACCATCCTGATCATCGGCGCCGGTCCCATCGTGATCGGGCAGGCCTGCGAATTCGACTATTCGGGCACCCAGGCGGTCAAGACGCTGAAGGAGGAAGGCTACCGGATCGTCTTGGTCAATTCCAATCCGGCAACGATCATGACCGATCCGGAATTGGCGGACGCGACCTATATCGAGCCGATCACGCCTGAAATCGTCGCCAAGATCATCGAAAAAGAGCGTTACGTCATTCCCGGCGGCTTCGCGCTGCTGCCCACCATGGGCGGCCAGACCGCGCTGAACTGCGCGCTGAGCTTACGCAAGCAGGGAACGCTGGCCAAATTCGACATCGAAATGATCGGCGCCACCGCCGACGCCATCGACAAGGCGGAGGATCGCGGCCGCTTCCGCGAAGCCATGACCCGGATCGGCCTCGAAACGCCGCGCTCGATCCAGATCAAGAACCTGCCCGACGCGCTGCGCGCGCTCGACAGCATCGGCCTGCCCGCGATCATCCGGCCGTCCTTCACCATGGGCGGCACCGGCGGCGGCATCGCCTACACCAAGGCGGAATTCATCGAGATCGTCGAGCGCGGTATCGACGCCTCCCCCACCGACGAGGTCCTGATCGAGGAATCCGTGCTGGGGTGGAAAGAGTTCGAGATGGAGGTGGTGCGCGACAAGAAAGACAATTGCATCATCATCTGCTCGATCGAGAACCTCGATCCGATGGGCGTGCATACCGGCGATTCCATCACGGTGGCGCCGGCGCTGACGCTGACCGACAAGGAATACCAGATCATGCGCGACGCCTCGCTGGCGGTGCTGCGCGAGATCGGGGTGGAGACCGGCGGCTCCAACGTGCAGTTCGGCGTCAATCCGGCCGACGGACGCATGGTCGTGATCGAGATGAACCCGCGGGTGTCGCGGTCTTCCGCACTCGCCTCAAAGGCCACCGGCTTTCCAATCGCAAAAGTCGCCGCCAAGCTCGCGGTC
>DATHDZ010000021.1:0-4154 GCA_035318785.1 Micropepsaceae bacterium | reverse complement strand
CGGGTTCGATCTAGAAACGGGGCCCTGGCAGGGGCCCTTTTTCGTTTCCGAATCAAGGGCGAGATCATAGCAGTTTTCGGAAGCAACCCGGAGTCCGGCGCTACGCTAGGTAGTGTCCTACTTTGGCCGTGGGAGAATAGTGCGCACCCTAGTTAAGTTCGCCCGCATCGAACTTCCCATCTGACCTCGGGCCTTCTCAGCGGCCTCATCTTCTGTATCGGCATTGATAAAGATTGAGCGCTCCGGGTCCTCATCGTTACTATTCGCGAAGAACTCAACCCGCCACATAATTTTGTCTGTCATTGCTCTGGCCTCGATACAAAAACGTAATGGCTAAGTCTCTTCGAGCAAAGCCAAGAAAAGCCTGAGGCGCTTCACGCCCTCGCGGAACTTGCGGTTCTCAACGTCGATTAGCCTACCTGTCGGTAGGTCAGGCGCTTGCCTTCCGCACCCTTTAGGATGCGTGTCGCGCGCCCATCGTCGTCAATGCCCATGGCCGTCCGATTGGAATAGCGGAAGTCGAATTCGTTCAGATAGCGTTGCAGGTGTTGCTCGCCACAATGTTGATACGTGCCGATCATCCCGCGCTTGAAGATGCTGAACACGCCTTCGATCGTGTTTGTGTAAATGTCGCCACGAACATATTCGCCAGCGGTGTGGTTGACCGTGCTGTGTTGGGCGAAGTTCGCAGCCGGAGCCGGGTAGATCGCGGAGTCGTCTGTCACAACGTCCGACGCGAGGTGCACGTTCTCGAATAGGATTTTGCGAGCTTCCTTTTTTGTGAGCCGCGATTTGACGTGAAAGGACCGAACGGGTCCGCCACGCTCAACTAGGGCCACAACGGTGTGCATGTGGTAGCCAGCGGCACCCTTAACGGCTTTGCGGCCCCGTTTGCGCCCGACATAGGTTTCGTCTGCCTCTACGATCTTGCCTTCGCCGCCCATCGGGGGAAGTTTGCCAGCGGGTGACATGGCTTCCCTGATCCTGTGCGCCATGAACCAAGCCGACTTGTAGGTAATGCCCAACATCCGGTGCAGTTGATGTGCCGAAATGCCTTTCTTGGACGAAGCCATGAGATGCGTCGCCAATAGCCATTTGTGCAGGGGGATATGTGACCGCTCGAAGATCGTACCTGTGCGGACTGTGAACTTGCCTCTGCACCCGTTGCACATGAACATGCCAGCCTGTGTCTTGCCGCCCATCTTGGTCACGGTGTCCACGCCGCACAGAGGGCAGATCACGCCGTTCGGCCAGCGGTCGGCTTCCATGTGCGCGATGGCTTTTTCTTCGTTCGTGAAAATGGGGTTTGTCAGATCACAGGTCATTGGCAAGCTCCTATGACCTGGAATCTACTCCTAGCGTGTCGCTAATTCAAGTATATAATCGCCGGTCAACGCGCCGTGAGCAAGTTCAGCCGTGCTGGAATTCCATCGAGGCGGCGGGCACACTGCTGCAAATCGCGAAAAATTCCGCTTTTTAAGGGCGGTCCTACATGGAGGAAGATATGGCGAAGTTGGCGTTTCTCACCCGGATATTGGCGGGCGCCTCCGTTGGAATGTGCAGCTTGGCCTTCGCATGGACAGCGTCCGCGCAAGTGCCGGCAGGAACGCCCGATTTCTCTTCCGCCAATCGCGCCTGGCTGCGTGTCGGGATTCCTTTCCTCGATCCGGTGAGCGGGAAGATTCTCGGAGAAGACCCCGAACATCCTTTCAGCACGCGCGGCGTTGATGCGCAGGGCCGCGACGTCAGCGGCACGCCGAGTTCGCCGGATTGGAAAAACAAGAATCTCAAGCCTTGGGCGGCGCAGAAGCTGAAGGAATATGCCGACGAGGCGCAAAAAGGTAAGATCAGAATTACGGCTTCCGCCTCTTGCTGGCCCGGCGGTACGCCTGGGCAGATGATCTTCAACGAGCCGCTCTTCCTGCTGCAGTCGCCCGACAAGATAACGCTGCTCTATCAGCGCGATCATTTTGTGCGGCACATCTATATGAACGTGCCCCACACCAAGAATCCGAAGCCGTCCTGGTTTGGCGAATCTGTCGGTCATTACGAGGGCGACGAGCTGGTGGTCGACACCACCGGGTTCAACGATAAAGGCGAACTCGACAATTGGGGTACGCCGCACACCGAGGCGCTGCACGTCACGGAGCGCTACAGAATGTCGGCCGACGGCAAGACGCTGCGCGTCAATTTCACGGTCGAGGATCCCAAGACGTTCAATCAACCCTGGACGGGCGTTGCGGTCTATCGGCAGACGACGGGGCCGATGATCGAAGCGGTCTGCTCGGAGAACAATTTCGATTTCTTCATCGGCGAATCCTATCCCGTTCCCGAAGCAAAGACGGCGGACTTTTAGAGCCAGCACTTTAACTTGTCATGGCGAGAAATGGCACCGGACGACGGTATTCTGATGCCGGGCTAAATCAATCCAACATCAGCACGTCGACGTCGTCGCCCGCTTCCGCTGCGGGAGCATCCACGCGCCGAACGATCAAGCCGTCGGCTTGCGCAAAAACCTTCTGCATCGAGGAATCCTGCAGCGCGAAAGGCTCGGCGGTGAGAACACCGCCTTGCCTTGTGACGCGCGCGCGCACGTAATCCTGCCGCCTGCCATTGGCCTTCAGCGCCGATGCGAGTCGCGCCTTTGCGATCGGCGGCTCATAGGCCATCCCGAGCATGGCGGCGACCGCGGGCTGGATGAAAAGAACCGCGCAGACCATCGCAGAGACGGGATTGCCGGGAAGTCCGATAAAGGGCGTATTGCGCAGCCGCCCGAAGATCAAAGGTTTGCCGGGCCGCATCGCGATGCGCCAGAAATCGAGCGCGAAGCCATGCGGCTTCAATGCGCTCTGCACCAGATCGTGATCGCCGACGGACGCGCCGCCTTGCGTCACGATGAGGTCGGCGTCTTTCGTCGCCGCGGGCAAACTGGCGAAGGCTTCCGGCCTGTCCGCCAGGATACCGAGATCGAAGGCCGCTCCGCCCCAGTTGCGCACCATCGCCTGCAGCGCATAGGTCGACGACGCGACTATGCCGCCTTCCTTGCGCGCTTCACCGGGGCGCGACAGCTCATCGCCGGTTGCCACGATGGCGATTCGCGGTTTGCGGGTGACGGAAATCTGCGGCAAATCCGCCGCGGCGAGCAGGGCGACATCGCGCGCCGAAAGACGATGCCCGCGGCGGAGCAAGATTTCGCCGGCGCGAAAATCCAGCGCCCGCCGACGCACATTTTCCTCCGGCCTTGGCGTTTCCTTGATGACGACTCGCTGGCCCTTCAATTCGGTATCTTCCTGGATGACCACGGCATCGGCGCCTTCCGGCACCACGCCGCCGGTGAAGATTCGCACCGCTTGGCCGGCGCCGACCGTCCCGCCAAACGGGCGTCCCGCGGGCGCTTCACCGATGAGGGCGAGCTCCGCTCCGGGACGGGCGTCCGCATAACGCACGGCGTAGCCGTCCATGGCCGACATGGGTGCCGGCGGCTGATCCAATTTGGCAAGCGCGTCCTCTGCCAAGACGCGGCCCGCCGCCTCGGCGACGGGCACGGCTTCGGAAGGAAGGGCGGCAAAAGCACGCGAGATCCGCGCAACGGCCTCGTCGACCGAGATCATTGCGCCGCCTTGCGGCCGAACATCTCATCGGTGCTGGCGCGAGCGGCTTTGGCAAGCCGCTCGGCCGACGCGGCCGACAGAGCGCGCGACCGTCCCCGGAGATAGCCGTAGAGCTCGTTCACCGGGACATCGGCCGATTTGGCCCATTGGCTGACGAGCAGACGACGCGCCAGCATGAACTTGCGCAACGCTTCGCGCTCGCCCGTGGCCGGAGCCGAGCGAGGCGCGGCGGTTTCGTGGATCAGCACGCGCGGGGTGGCCCGGGCGGGGAGGGCGCCCCTGGCAGGACCCGCCGCCCTGGCGGGACCCGCAGGTTTGGCCTGGCGCTCCCGTACCGGATTTTGCGGCGCCTGGTAGCTGCCGCTCTTGCCGCCCGATTTCGTCAGTAGACGGACGTTCTCGATGACCGCACTTTTGTCCACCGCCTTCACCATGTCGTAGACGGTGAGCGCGGCCACCGCGACCGCGTGGAGGGCTTCCATCTCCGCGCCGGTGCGGGCTTCGGTCCGCACCCGGGCTTCGATGTCGAAGCCGCGGCCACGC
>DATHDZ010000020.1:0-12893 GCA_035318785.1 Micropepsaceae bacterium | reverse complement strand
TGGGTCGCGCCATAAGCGACAATGGATACGAAGAGTCCTGCCAGCAGATAGCGCGACACTTTTCGCGCGCTCGACTTACCCGCCAGATAGCCGAACGACATGCCGCCGATGATGCCGCCGACATTGAGCAGCACCGACGCGAAAATCCCCTGCTCCACCGAAAAACCCAAATCGACGAGATTCTTCGGCGTCCAGGACAGCACGAAATAAAAGCTCAGCATCAGCATGAAATAGCTGAGGCAGATGAGAAGCGTGGCTTTCAGGAAGCGCCCTTCGAATGCGCCGACGACGGCGCGTGTGGCTTTCTCCTCGCGGGTGATCTCGGGAAGCTGTTTGATCGGTTGATGGCCGAGCCGTTTCAACACGGCGTTGGCGCGGGCCAGCGCGTTCCTTGTTTTCGAAACCAGGATGAAATCAAGTGACTCCGGAAGGGCTAGAACGGCGGGGATGAGAACCGTCGAACACGCGCCGCCGAAGATGAAGGCCGCTCGCCAGCCGAAGGCCGCAATCAGAAACGTGGAAATCGAACCGCCGATGATCGCACCCGCGGAATAGCCGACGACCATTGTCGAGATGGACAGATCGCGCCAGCGGTCGGAGGAATATTCCGCAAGCAAGGTGTTGCCGCTCGCAAGAACGCCGCCGACGCCGATCCCCGTGAAGAGACGGCACACTGCAAGCTCCCACACAGTGTTCGTAACGGCCGACGCGAGCATGCCGACGCTGAGAATCACGGTGGACGCAATGAGGACCGCCCGCCGGCCGAAGATATCCGCAACCGGTGCCAAGAAGAGCGAGCCGAGCGCCATCCCTGCGAGTCCTGCCGAGAGCAGGATGCCCAATGTGGCGGGCGGAACGCCCCACTCCTTGGCGATCAGCGGCGCGGTAAAGGAGATCGCGAGCACGTCGAAGCCGTCGATCATGTTGAGCAGCGTGGTGATGACCACGACCATGATCTGAAAGGAGGACATCGGCCCTTCACGCAGCATCGCCCTGGCATCGCCGGTCATGTGCATCCTATCCCAAGCTGGCTGTGATCCTAGCGCGCGAGCTTGGCTTTCTCTATCCCGGGAGACCAGAGGAAAACCAAATCGGAATCGGGCCTGACCAGGGATTTCTTCTTCCCCGGATAGGAGAAACTGTCGAGCAGATCGCGCAGGATCGCGAGGCGTGCCAGCTTCTTGTCATCGGCGTTGACGATGCGCCACGGACCCTGAGGGTGGCTGGTTCTTTCCAACATGTCATCGCGGGCCTTGGTATAGGCCTGCCATTTCTTGAGAGCCGCGGCGTCGATGGGCGAATTCTTCCAGGTTTTCAGCGGATCCTTCTGCCGCTCCAACAGCCGCTTCTTTTGCTCCTTGCGCGAAATGTCGAGATAATATTTTCGCAAGGCGAGGTCCGAGCGCACCAACAGACTCTCGAAGTCGTTCACGGTGTCGAAAAACTCTTCGAGCTGCTTATCCGTGCAGAAGCCCATGACCCGTTCCACGCCGGCGCGGTTGTACCAGGAGCGATTGAAGAAGACGAACTCTCCACCCGCAGGAAGCTGAGTCACGAAGCGCTGAAAATACCATTGCCCCATCTCGCGATCCGATGGCTTCGGCGGCGCGAACACGCGCGTCTCCCGCGGGCTCATATGTTCGATGAGATGCTTGATGGTGCTGTCTTTGCCCGCGCCGTCCCGCCCTTCGACGATGACGAGAACGCGCGCTTCGGATTCGATCAAATCGCGCTGCAGCTTGACGAGTTCGATCTGGAGAGCGCGGAGCTCGCGCTTATAGTGACCGTTTTGTTGATCAGACATGCTCGCCCTTTCAAAAAAACGGGCGGGGAGTTCATCCCCGCCCGCGCGCATTTTATCGCATGCGAACCGGCTACTGCGCCGCGGCGGCTTTCACGTTCGACGTGACCTTCTGGATCCAGGGCAGCATCAGATCGGTGAGCTGCATCTCGGAGGTGCCGACGGAGAACACTTGCGACATGTGATTGTGACCCGTCATCAAATGGAAGACATGGTCGTGTCCCGCATCGGTGAGGACTTTGTGGATCATGTCGCCCTGCTGCATTTGGCCTGGCGGGTCCCATTCGGCGCGGGTGAAGAACAGCGGAATGGTGGTCTTCTTCAAGCCGTCGACCGAAGAACGTTCGGCGAGCTTCGCCGGGTCCTCGCCGAGATAGGGGTTCTTGCCTTTGAACTCGTAGCCACCCGAGGTGATGATCGCGCCGGCGATATTGCCGCCCGAGGCTTTGATGAATTCGGGATGGGAGACCATGATTCCGACAAGCGATGCGCCGGCCGAATGGCCCCAGACCACAATCTTGTTGGGATCGCCGCCATAGTCGCGCGCGTGGTCGCGTACATATTTGACCGCGGCCGACACATCATCATTCGCGGCGGGATATTGGGTCTGAGGCGTCGCCAGGCGGTAATTGGTTTCGGCTGCGACCATGCCGTGCTGCACCGCCCAGACCATGACGTTGTCATACATGAACTCACCGGCACGATGCTTGTCGCCGCGTGTGAACCCACCGCCATGGACGTAGATCAGGATCGGCTTGCCCGCGGCCTGGCCCGACGTGAACATATCGAGCTTCTGCGCCGGATCGGACCCGAAGGCGAGGTCGCGCGAAACCTTGATGTCGGCGGGAACGCCGTGGTGCATCGCGACAAAAAGTTTCGATGTGGCCGGATCGTTGACGTGGCCCATCTTTACGATGGCTTCTTGCGTGTCTTTCGGCAGCTCCGCGCTCGCCACCGTCGGAAGTGCAAGCGCCGCGAGTGCGAGCGGAACGATGAAGCGTTTCATGGGATGTTTCCTCTTCAGATGCGTTAGTCCCCGTTTCGGCCAGGTGCGGGGGTGGATGGCGCGCTTTGCGATGCCTGCCGGATATTTCGACAAGATTGCCGCAGATGGCCAACGCGGGCAAGGGTACCAATAGCGCTGCTGAAGGCGAGAATTCGCGCCCGTTAAGCCTGGGCTATGCGCCGCGTTAGGGGGGCGGTAGCCAAGATGTCTCGTATGAGCTGCACCAGGTGCGAGCGATTCACCGGCTTCGCCAACGCGGCCCTGGCTCCGAATTTGAGAGCCATATTCGGGAAGTTGACCGTGTCCTCGATGCCTGACATCGCGACAATCGGCAGATCCGGCCAGGTGCCGTGCAGACTGCGGATGAGTTCGAAGCCATCCATCTCAGGCATCATGATATCGGTGATCACGACGTCAGCAACGAACGAGCGCATCTTCGCCAGCGCATCGATGCCATGAACCGCCGTAATGACCGCGAACCCTGCACGTTCGAGAGTCCTGCGCAGCATGTCGAGCAGCGCGACGTCATCTTCGACCAGGAGCACCGTCGGCGGCGCGGCGGACAAATTGGAGAAATGATTCAAGCCGGCACCGCGGTTAGGACGACGGGGAGAGCATGCACATTCGAAATTGAGGACGGGTTAAAAGGATGGCTCCCATATGTCGCGAGCCACGCACCTAGGGTTGTGCCAGGGCCACAAGCGAGGCAGGCGCACCACTTTGGGTAGAGCTACGTCGAGTATGCGCCACAGCGATGCGGGCGAGGATTTCGCATCCCCGCCCGTGCGGCAAAACATCAAAAACCGATTCAGTTCGACGCGGACTTCACATTCGCCACTCTCTCTTTGAGCCATGGGCCCAGAAGATCGGTGAGCTGCTTCTCGGGCGTGCCGACCGAATAGACCTGCGACATGTGATTGTGCGTCGACATCACATGAAACATGTGGGGATGGCCCGCGTCCGCGAGCACCTTATGAATCATCTCGCCTTGAGCGATCTGCGGAACTTCGGGGTCCCATTCGGCGCGCGTGAAGAACAGCGGGATGCTGGTCTTCTTGAGGCCCTCGACAGATGACGCCGCTTTCACCTTCTCGGGATCCTTGCCGAAGAATTCGCTCGGCCGTGCTTCATAGCCCCCTGAGGTCATGACCGCGCCGATGATGCCGCCGCCTTGCTTGTAGTGGAATTCCGGATGCGACACGTAAATGCCGACAAGGCTCGCGCCGGCCGAATGGCCCCAGAGCAGAATCTTGTTCGGGTCGCCGCCATATTTCGCGGCGTTCTTCGCCACCCAGGCCAGTGCATCGCGCGTGTCGTTGGCGGCATCGGGATATTGGTTCTTCGGCGCCAAACGATAATTGATCTCGACGCCGACCATGCCCTGCTCGTTCGCCCATTTCATGATGTTGTCATAGGTGAACTGGCCTGGCGTGTGCTTGTCGCCCCCGGTGAATCCGCCGCCATGCACGAAGACCAGGATCGGCCGGGCACCCGTGGTCTTGCCGTCCCACACCACGTCGAGCTTCTGGAGCGCATCGGGACCGAACGCCTGATCGCGGTCGGCCTTCAGGCCCGCAGCGGCCACAGGATCTTTCGGCTGCAAGGGATCGAAAATCTTGCGCGTCGCGGCGGCGTCATTCTTATGACCCATCGCGGCCACGGCCTGCGCCACATCGGGCGCCAGGTCGGCATTGGCGATCGCGGGAATCGCAAGTGCTGCAACAGCAAGCGGTACGATGAAACGCTTCATGAGCGGTCTCCTCCAAGAATTGGCGGGAAGATGCCTCAGAGCACGTTTCATCGCAAGCTGGGTCGGCGCGAGGAGCGCCACGCCCCGACTATTTCAGGGCGTCCCTCACCGCAAGCGCGGCGGCCGCGATCGCTTCGGAAGCGAGCGGGATCAGGCCTTGCATGGAGAAGAAGGCGTGAATCATCGTCGGATAATCGACATGCATCACGTTGACACCTGCCCGCTTCAGCTTCTCGGCATAAGCGATGCCTTCCTCGCGCAACGGATCGAAACCCGCGGTGACGATGTAGGTGGGTGGCAATCCGCTGACATCGTTGGCTTCGATAGGCGAAAGTCGCCAATCGGCTGGATCGAAACGATCCGGCACGTAGTAAGAGTGGTATCGTTCGATGGTGCGGTTATCCAGAAAATAGCCCGAGCCAAACGGGCGCTCCGAAGGCGCAACCCCGACCCGTGTGTCGGGATAGATCAAGAGCTGATAGGCGATCGGTGGTCTGGACTTGCCCTGCTTGACGAGCAGACAGGTCACAGCTGCAAGATTGCCGCCCGCGGAATCACCAGCGACAGCAAGGCGGCTTGGATCGACCGAGAGATCTGACGCATTCGTCTGCACCCATTGGAACGCAGCGAAGCAGTCATCCACGGCCGCGGGGAAAGGATGTTCCGGCGCCAAACGGTAGTCGACGGAGATCACGCGGCAACCGCTTTCATTGGCAAGCGTACGACAGAGCCCGTCGTAGCAATCCAGATCGCCTACGACGAAACCGCCGCCATGGAGATAGACAATAACCGGCAGCGCCTCGCCGCCCGCCGCGACCGGCGTGTAGATCCGCAGGCCGAGCGGTCCCGCTGGTCCGGGCATCTTGATGTCTTCGATCTTTCCAATTGCGCCCCCTTGGGGATTGGCGAATTGGCAGAATCGCTTGAAATCGGCCCGTGCCTCAACTGGGGTCTTTTCCCAAACAGGCCTCGTTGCCAATAATGGCCATTGTTCGAACAGGGACTGGATCACAGGATCGAGCGGCATATGCCCTCCGGCCGAGTTGCGATCTTGGCCGTGACGCTATGCGCGATGCAAGAACAATAGGGGATTAGTGAATCGCAATCTTCGCGTAAGGATCGATGCGCTTAGCGGAGATATCGCCCAGAATAGCCAGAAGCGCCCGCCACACGGTGGCGCGTTCGACCAGGCCGTCTTCTTCGAGGCTCGCAATGGTGCGCTCCGCCACGCGGGTCACCACATCGCCAAATTCTTCGTGGAGTTCCGCGGCCAGACGGCAGGCTTCTTCAGCGCTCATCTCAGACTCTCCGCGACTTGGTTTGGTGCAGGTTCGGTAGACAACGATCAAAAGCCGATTGGGTTCGCCTGCAGGAATATTTCTTCATCCGCCGTGCTGGGACGCTGAAGAGCGGCATTGCGGGCTGGGAACCTGCCAAAGCGCGCGATCGCATCGCGGTGTTTGAGCGCGTAGGGATAGGAAGAATGCGTCTCGCCAAGGCGCTCGCGAGTCAGACGGACGCAGTGCTCCTGATCGGCGATGTCCTCGGAATGCGCGAAGGGAAGGTAGAAAAAGCTCCGCATGCTCTCCGGAACGTCAAGATCGAAGCCGCGTGCCACCGCCTCGCGGGCGACAGCTCGCGCCATTGCGTCGGTCGCAAAGGCCTCGGTATGGCCGCGAAACATGTTCCGCGGAAACTGGTCAAAAAGGATCACAAGGGCTAGCGCGCCATCTTTGGTCTCGCTCCAGGATTGAAAGGCACCCTCGCGCCCTGCCCGCCAGCTTTCCTGGAAGCGCGCGCGAATGGCGGCATCGAAATCCGGATCGGCAACAAACCAGCGCTTCGCAGGCGTATCCCTGAACCAGAAGTCGAGAATCTCGCGAGCGCTCGCGAGACTCATGAAGCTTCCACGGAATCGCCGACCCGGATCGTCCCGCCTTTCAGGACCCGGCAGCAGACCCCTCCGCGCCACTCAGGCGTGAGAGCGCGTTTGAGACCCCGTTGCGCCGCCTCCATCAAATGGCAGGGCTGGGTCTCCTGGGTTACTTCCAGCACCAAATCGCCGATCCTCAATTGGCCGCCCTCGCGAGGCGGCGCGACCCCCTCGACGAAGAGATTGGCCCGGCGTGCTACCCAGGGTAGCCTGACCCCAAGCTCCCCACACGCGCTCTCCCAACCCTCGCGGAAAAGAACCGTGACCTGGCGGCCCGATTTTCTGCCGCGTGCGTCGCCCCGGACGCCCTCGGCGTCCCCAACCTGCACTTCGTCCAGCTCGACCAAGGCCGCCCGGAGGGTCGGGGCACGGGCTATTCCCAGCAAACGTCCCATATTTTTACATCCAAGATATTGAAACTTGTCATGAACTACACTTTTGTGTCGTAATTCGGTATGTAGTCCACAATTGGATCGGACTTTATCAGGAGCGGAGCTTGAACCTCAGCGGTAAGGGCGTACTTCTCATCATCGGCGGCGGCATCGCGGCTTACAAGTGCCTCGAGCTTATCCGGCGCTTGCGTGAGCGTGGCGCACAGGTCCGCACGATCCTGACTGAGGCGGGTAGCCATTTTGTGACGCCCCTTTCGGTTTCGTCTTTGACGGGCGAGAAAATCTACCAGGAGTTGTTCGATCTCACAGCGGAATCCGAAATGGGGCATATCGCACTGTCGCGTGCCGCAGACCTTGTGGTTGTGGCGCCCGCGACCGCGGATCTGATTGCCAAGCTCGCGGCTGGCCTCGCCCCCGACCTTGCTTCGACGGCGCTTCTTGCCACCGACAAACCCGTCTTGATGGCACCGGCGATGAACGTTCGGATGTGGAATCACGCCTCGACGCGGCGCAACATCGCGGCGCTGAAGGCGGACGGCATTCATGTCGTCGGGCCGAATGACGGCGAGATGGCGTGCGGCGAATTCGGGCCAGGCCGCATGGCGGAGCCGGATGAGATCCTCGAAGCGATCGCGGCCCTCATCCATCCCGACCAACGGCTGGCGGGCTTGAGGGCAATCCTCACTGCCGGGCCGACCTATGAAGCGATCGATCCGGTGCGCTACATCGCCAATCGCTCCTCGGGCAAGCAAGGCTATGCCATCGCCTCCGCGCTGGCCGACGCGGGCGCAGAGACAGTGCTGGTCTCCGGCCCGGTCGAACTCAGCCCCCCGGCTCGGGTGAAACTGGTCAAGGTCGAGAATGCGCGGGAGATGTGGGCCGCTTGCGAAGCCGAACTTCCGGCCGATATCGTCATATGTGCCGCCGCGGTCGCCGACTGGCGGGCGGAGTCCGCCTCTCCCTCCAAGCTCAAGAAGCGCAACACCGCGCCGACATTGGCGTTGGTCGAGAACCCGGACATTCTCGCGGGACTTTCGCGCCACGCCTCGCAGCGCCCAAAGCTCGTCATCGGCTTTGCCGCCGAGACCGATGACGTGATCGCCAATGCCGGCATGAAGCGGCTTGCCAAGGGCTGCGATTGGATTGTCGCCAACGACGTGAGCGCGAATGCGCAAGGCGCCAGCGTCATGGGTAGCGACCACAACCGCGTGCACCTCTTGACGGCGAGCGGCGCGGAAGCCTGGCCGGAACTCTCCAAGACCGAGGTGGCACGCCGGCTCATAGACCGTATCGCGGCGTCGTTCGGACGGGCGGCCGCATGAAAATTGCCATCCAACGCCTGCCTCACGCCGAGGACCTGCCACTGCCTGCTTATGCGACAGCCGGTGCTGCGGGGCTGGATCTTTTCGCAGCGGTGAAGGCGGAGATCACGCTTCAGCCCGGCCGCCATGCCCCGGTGCCGACGGGAATCGCGCTCGCGCTGCCCGAAGGTTTCGAAGCCCAGGTGCGCCCACGGTCGGGACTCGCACTTCGCCACGGGGTGACCGTGCTGAACGCGCCGGGAACCATCGATTCCGATTATCGCGGCGAGGTGACGGCCATCCTGATCAACCATAGCGAGGAAGCTTTCACCATCGCGCGCGGCATGAAGATCGCCCAGCTTGTGGTAGCGGCTCACGCGCGGGTCGAATGGAGCGAAACAGCCAGTCTGGAAACCACATCGCGGGGAACCGGCGGCTTCGGTTCCACCGGACTCAGCGGTCAGAGAGGCTAGGATGTTCCGTCTTTCCCGTAAGACCTTGCTGGCCCTCGAAGCCGTCATCGACATCGCCTACAACGCGCGCCCCGAACCGGTGCAGGCGAAAGAGATCACCGCCCGCCAAGGTGTGCCGCAGCGCTACCTCGAACAGGTGATGCAACAGCTAGTCCGCGCCGGAATTCTGAAGGGTGTCCGCGGCCCTCGCGGCGGCTATCGGTTGGCCCGCGAACGCCGGCGCATCAGCGTGGGCGATGTCGTGCGCATCGCCATGAGCGTGGACGAAAACGAAGAGAATTTCGACGGCGGTTCGGAACTTGGCCGCCGCGTGGTGGTGCCGCTGGTCGCATCGTTGCAGGAAGAGGTGATGAAGAAGCTCGATGAAATTTCCATCGAGGATATTTGCAAGCGCGCACGCGCCACGGGCCTTGACTGCGGCTCGCCCGAGCGACCTGATACCGCCGACTTCATCATCTGAACGGTGTTGTCCGGAGGATTCATGGCGGCGCAAATACCAGATCATAAACCCGGCCGCGGCCGCGTCTACGATTCCATCACCGAAACCATCGGCGACACGCCTCTGGTTCGCATGGCCCGCATGCCGCGCAGCGCCGGCGTCAAGGCGGACCTTCTGTTCAAGCTGGAATTCTTCAATCCGATCGGCAGCGTCAAGGACCGCATCGGCGTTGCGATGATCGACGCGCTGGAACGCGAGGGCAAAATCACGCCGGGAAAAACGGTGCTGGTCGAGCCTACCAGCGGCAACACGGGAATTGCGCTCGCCTTCGTTGCTGCCGCGCGCGGCTATCATCTGATCCTGGTGATGCCGGAATCCATGTCGCTCGAACGGCGCAAGATGCTCACGCTATTGGGCGCGCAGCTCGAGCTCACCGAGGCGGCCAAGGGCATGAAGGGTGCGCTCGCCCGCGCCGCGGAAATCTTGCGCTCCACACCCAACTCGATCATGCCTCAGCAATTCGAGAACCCGGCCAATCCGGAGATTCATCGCCGCACGACGGCGGAGGAAATCTGGAACGATACGCAAGGCGGCGTGGATGCCGTGATTTCCGGCGTCGGCACCGGCGGAACCATCACCGGCGTCGGCCAGGTGCTGAAGGCGCGCAAGCCGACCGTGAAAATGATCGCGGTCGAACCCGAAGACAGCCCGGTGCTTTCCGGCGGACAGGCAGGACCGCATAAGATCCAAGGCATCGGGGCGGGCTTCATTCCGGAAATCCTCGACCGTTCCGTGATCGATGAGATCGTCACCATCTCGAACGAGACCGCGTTCGAGACGGCGCGCGCCGCGGCACGCCTCGAAGGCATTCCCGGCGGCATCTCATCGGGTGCCGCGATCGCAGCGGCGTTCGAGGTCGGCGCGCGGCCCGAAATGGCGGGCAAGCAGATCGTGACCATCATCCCGTCCTTTGCGGAACGCTATCTTTCGACCGCTCTGTTCGAGGGGTTGTAACCGTCCAACAGAGTCCTCAGCCGGTCCGGACGGTCGGTGCAGATCGCGTCCACCCCAAACTCAGCAAGCGCCCGCATGTCGGACGTTTCGTTCACCGTCCAGACGCCAAACCCAAGACCAAATGCCCGCGCGTCCTTAACGTTCGAAGCCCTGGCGCGATCGAGCGAACAGAACCAGCCATCGCCTCCGGCTTGCTTGATGGAATCCGCTGCGACGCGTGTCCTTCGTTCCGTGCTGAACCAGCAGCGCAATCCCGGCTCAAGCCGCTTGGCGTGAATGAGCCCGCGCCAATCGAAACCAACGAGAACCGCATGCTCGAGGTATTTCGCGTTGCGCAATTCGATCAATACGGCTTCGGCCACCGCTTCGGGTGCGGCGGACAGAGCGGGATTTTCGAGGCTGGTTTTGAGCTCGACGAAAAGCTGAAAATCCGGTTTGACCGCCCGAACCGCCGCGATGACGTGCGCCAGCGAAGGCATATGTTCGCCGTCGCGCGGAGAGAGGTCCGGGTGCTTCATCGCGTAGATCGAACCGGGTTTTGGTCGCCCCACGTCGAAGGCCTGCAGTTCCGCAAAAGAGAGATCGTGAACCAGGGGAAGGGGAGCGATTCGCTTGCGCCTAACCCAACGCCCATCGGGCGAGCGGCAAAGCTCCCGTTTAAGACGAAAATCGTGGAACACGACGAGCTTCTCGTCGCGCGTCATTTGCACGTCAAGCTCGGCGCCGTCATATCCCGCTTTTGCCGCCGAAACGAAAGCAAACAGCGTGTTTTCGGGCCATAATTGTGCCCCTCCGCGGTGTGCAATATTGAACGGCTTCGACATATTCCTTTTGTGCAACCTGGCCTTCACCACAGATGAAAGAAATAATACTATCGAAAGAGGGCCATGATTGTGTAAACTTGGGCGACAAGAAGGTCGGGGCAGAACTGAGACCATGTTCAGAACCGCAATAATCTGCGCACTTGTAACGGCCTGCGCCGGCACGGCCTTCGCCGTCAATCCGCCGGCTGAGAACGCCATCGGGCTCGTGCTGCACAGCACACTCAGCTCGGTGACCGGAGAGAATTCCGGAATCGCCGCTCCTGTGGCGGATGTGAAACCCGGCGAGACTTTCACCATCACCGGAGAATGCGTCACCACCGTGCGTTCCGCCGACAGCCTTCGGGTCGTTCTGACGCTTGCCGATACCGATACCGTCAAGCCGGGCTACCGTTCTGTGCTTGCCACCGATCAGGAAATCCGGGCCGGCGGGCTTTATGTCCGCGTGCCTGACATGCCGGAGGCGGCGAACCGCGTTTTCCTGGTGAAGGTTTTCCGCCTCGGCCAGGATGTTCCGGAAATCTGCGATGCGGGCACGATCCGCATCGGCGAAGTGACCCCGCGCAAGCTGGGCTGAACCTCTAGAATATCCGCCACGCAATCATACCCAACGCGCCTGCCGCGATCCATAACGCGACGCGGACATGACGCGTGCGCCGGGTCTGTATGATCGCGATCGCGCGCACGGATTCGGGATGCAGGCGCAGGCCGCCATCGGCGAGCTGTGCCGCGATCAATTCGGTGTCGCGCAGGAGCTGCGGAATATTCTGGGCGAGCTTTCCGAGACTGGTGATGCCGTCCGCCGCGTCGCGCAACCGTGCTTCGGGGCCAAGATTGTCCACCATCCAGGTTTCGATCACCGGCCGCGAGGCTTCCCAAATGTCGAAATCGGGATCGAGGTTGCGGGCGACGCCCTCCACCACCACCATGGTCTTCTGTAAGAGGACAAGCTGCGGCTGAAGCTGCATGTCGAAACGGCGCGTCGTGGCGAAGAGCTGCTCGAGGAGCCGCGCCATGGAAACATCCTGCGCGGTCAATCCGAAAATCGGCTCGCCGACCGCGCGCAGGGCTTGCGCGAAGGTCTCGACATTGTGGATTTTGGGTACGAAGCCATAGTCGAAATGCACCTGGGCCACGCGCATATAGTCGCGCGCCAGGAACCCCGCCAGGGTCTCGGCCATGAAGCGGCGCATCGCCGGTTCGAGCCGGCCCATGATCCCGAAATCCACCGCGCAAAGGCGACCCTGCGGGTCGATGAACAGGTTTCCCGGATGCATGTCGGCGTGGAAAAAACCGTCGCGCAGAGCCTGGGTCAAAAAGATCCGCAGCACCGCCACGGCGATGCGCTTGGGATCATGGCCGGCGGCGGCCAGCGTTTCGGCATCGCGCAGCACCGCGCCATCGACCCATTGCGAGGTGCAGACGCGTGCGCTGGTGCGCGACCAATCGACCGTCGGCACGTGAAACGACTCATCGGCCCTTGTGTTCTGCGCGAGCTCGGAGGCCGCCGCAGCTTCCATCCTGAGATCGAGCTCGAGCGCAACGGAGGCGGCAAGCGTTTCGACCAGCGTGCGCAGCCGGAGGCGCCGCGCTTCGGCGGAGAAGCGCTCGCCCAGATCGGCGGCCAGGCGGAAAGCCTCGAAGTCGCGCACGAATTCCGCCTCGATACCGGGGCGAAGGATTTTCACCGCGACATGATGCGGCGGATCGTCGGTCGTCTGAGCTTCATGCACCTGGGCGATGGACGCTGCCGCGACCGGCGGGCCGAAGGCGGTGAAGATCTTGTCGAGCGGACGGCCGAGTTCGGATTCGACGATTCCACGCGCTTCCGCTTCGGGGAATGGCGGCAGCCGGTCCTGCAGCGTCTCAAGCCCGCGCGCGACCTCTGCCCCCAATATATCGGGGCGGGTCGCGAGCAGCTGCCCGAGCTTGATCGCCGACGGTCCCATCTGTTCCAGCGCAA
>DATHDZ010000019.1:0-10356 GCA_035318785.1 Micropepsaceae bacterium | reverse complement strand
TGATGGAAGATCTCGATGTCCTGGCGCGCCGCGTGGAACACCTTGACCACGGATTTGGCGGCCATCAGGTCATAGAAGGGCTGCAGGTCGATGTCCTTGGCCAGGGGATCGATGATGGCCTCGACCTCGGGCCCGGCAGCTTGGATCAGGCAAAGCTTGGGCCAATAGGTCTGGTCGCGCATGAACTCGGTGTCGATGGCCACATAGGGCCCCCGTTCGAGTTCGGCCGCGAGCACTTTGAGCGCGGCCGTGTCCGTGATGATGCGCATGGGGGGTAATTAGCGGATTCGTTGCTCGCCTGTCGCTGGTTTCCTTGGGGAAAACCCGGATAAACTGAGAATCGTCCCAATCTGGTCAATTTCGGTCAGTCTGTGCCTTTCCGGAGAGCGGAAATCGGACGCCCCCGTAAGCCTGCTTGACTTCGGGCGGCTCACTTTCCACAAACGCCGGCCCGGCAAAGGACCCGCCTATGCATGCCTACCGCACCCATAATTGTGGCGAACTCCGCCGCTCCGCCGTTGGCGAGCGCGTGCGGCTTTCGGGCTGGGTTCATCGCTCCCGCGACCATGGCGGGCTGCTTTTCATCGATTTGCGAGACCATTACGGCATCACCCAATGCGTGATCGAGCCCGATAGCCCGGTCTTCGCCCAGGCCGCCGAGGCCCGTTCGGAATGGGTCCTGACCCTGACCGGGCCGGTCGTCGCCCGTACGCCGGAGACCATCAACCCCGACCTGCCGACCGGGGAGATCGAGATCCGCATCGAAGAGGTGTCGGTGCAGAGCCGCGCCGAAGAGCTGCCGCTGCCCGTCTTCGGCGACCTCGACTACCCCGAGGAGACGCGCCTGCGCTACCGCTTCCTGGATTTGCGCCGCGAGCGTCTGCACCGGAACATCGTGCTCCGGTCCGAGGTGGTGCAGTCCATCCGCCGCCGCATGGTGGCCGAAGGCTTCACCGAGTTTCAGACGCCGATCCTGACCGCATCCAGCCCGGAAGGCGCGCGCGACTTCCTCGTGCCCTCGCGGTTGCACCCGGGCAAGTTCTACGCCTTGCCGCAGGCGCCGCAGCAATTCAAACAGCTCATCATGGTCGCCGGCTTCGACCGCTATTTCCAGATCGCCCCCTGTTTCCGCGACGAGGACGGGCGCGCCGACCGCAGTCCCGGCGAGTTCTACCAGCTCGATATCGAAATGAGCTTCGTCACCCAGGACGATGTCTTCGCCGCGATCGAACCGGTTCTCCATGGCGTGTTCGAGGAATTCGCGCGGGCGCGCAAAGTCTCACCCAAGCCCTTTCCGCGCATCCCCTATTCGGAAGCCATGCTGCGCTACGGCTCCGACAAGCCGGACTTGCGCAATCCGATTCTGATCGCCGACGTGAAGGACATCTTCGACCGCGACGATGTCTCGTTCAAAGCCTTCAAGGGCAAGGACGCGGTGCGCGCGATCCCCGCGCCCGGCGCCGCGTCGCAACCGCGTTCCTGGTTCGACAAGATGAACGAATGGGCCCGTGGCGAGGGCGCGCCGGGTCTGGGCTATATTGTCTTCGAACAGGAGGCCGGGAATATCGCAGGCAAGGGTCCGATCGCGAAATTCCTTTCTCCTGAAGCCATCGCGCAATTGGCGACGAAGACGGCAAGCAAAGCCGGGGACGCGGTGTTCTTCGCCGCCGACAAGGCGGCGCGCGCTGCGTCGCTTGCGGGCCATGCGCGGCTCAAGATCGGCAATGAGCTAGGGTTGACCCGCCAGGACGTCTTCGAATTCTGCTGGATCGTCGATTTTCCCATGTATGAATGGAACGAGGACGAGAAGCGCATCGACTTCTCGCACAACCCGTTTTCCATGCCGAATTTTACCCGCGAGAAATTCTTGTCGCTTGATCCCGCAGACCGCGACACCATTCTCGGCATCACCGCCTTCCAATACGACATCGTCTGCAACGGCGTGGAGCTCTCGTCGGGCGCCATCCGCAATCACCAGCCTGATGTGATGCTGAAGGCCTTCGAGATCGCCGGCTATTCGCGCGAGGAAACCGAAAAGCGCTTCGGCGGCATGTTGAACGCCTTCCGCTACGGCGCGCCCCCTCATGGCGGCACCGCGCCCGGCATCGACCGCATCGTGATGCTGCTGGCCGACGTGCCCAATATCCGCGAAGTGACCATGTTCCCGATGAACCAGCAGGCGCAGGATTTGCTGATGGGCGCGCCGTCGGAAGTTTCACCCAAGCAATTGCGCGAGCTGCACATCCGCACGGTCTTGCCGGACAAGAGTTGATGAGCGCCGCTTCGATGGGGAGAACGCACACGCTGCGCGCGAGCTATATCGGTCTTGCCGTGGTGCTCACGGTCGCGACGGCGCTTGGTGCGGCCCAATATGGCTGGTGGCGTTACATGACGATTGCCACCCATCAGGGGACGGCCATGGGCACGGTCCTGCGAACCAACTGCAAGAGCAACAACGACGTTTCCTATTCTTTCGCGGTGCAAGGAAACACTCTGGAAGGACGCGACTCTTGGATCGGCTGCAGAAATTTGCGGCCGGGCGATCAACTGCCGATATCGTTTTCGTCGCGCGATCCCGCGCAAAATATGGCCGGCGACGGATATGCCCGTTTTTTGAGCGAGACGATTGCGATATTGCTCGCTTCCGTCCTCGGCTCCATCGTGGTCGTCGTGGTGTTCGTCTATCCCTTCGGCGGGCGAATCTCGGACTGACCTCCCCCTTGAGGGGAGAGCCTGCCCCCGACTTGAGGGGAGGTCGAGCCGCGTCAGCGGCGAGGGTGGGGAGGGTAGAAGAAATCACCCCTCACCCGGCACGCCAATAGCGCACTTACGTGCGCGGCGCCCCGCCCTCTCCCTCAAGGGGAGAGGGAATTAGACTGCCTCGCCCCAAACCTCATTCGCGACTTCGACAATCAGGGCAAGCTTGCGCCGCTCGACATCTTCGGTGATTCGATTGCCGTGATGCGTGCTGGCAAATCCGCATTGCGGGGACAGGCATAGCTGCTCGAGCGGAAAAAACTTCGCCGCCTCGTCGATGCGCCGCTTCAGCACATCCTTGGATTCGAGCTGCGGCTTCTTGGAGCTGATGAGACCCAGCACGACTTTCTTGTCCTTGGGAATATATGTCAGCGGCTCGAAGCCGCCGGAGCGCTCGCTGTCATATTCCAGGAAATAGCCGTCGACATGGGGCTGGTCGAAAACGATGGAGGCGACGCGGTCATAGCCGCCCTCGGCCATCCACATGCTTTGGAAATTCCCGCGGCAGGTGTGCACCGTGACCGTCATGGATGCGGGCGCCCCGGCGGCGATCCTGTCCACCACGCGCGCGTAATCGCGCGTCACCGCGTCGGGATCGAGGCCATCGGCCCGGATGCGCTCGCGGATCGTCGCATCGCAGAGGAACGCGAAGCTGATCTCGTCGAGCTGCAAATAGGTGCAGCCCGCCGCCGCCAGATCGCGCATCTCTTCATGGAAGGCGCGGATGATGTCGTTCCAGAATTCTTCGATATCGGGATAGACGCTTTCGCTGACCGTCTTGCGTCCGCCGCGCATGTGAATCCAGGTGGGCGAGGGGAGGCACAGTTTGGGCGCGCGTTTCGTCACCGATGTCAGGAAACGGAACGAGTCCAACATCACCGGGCGCGTGCGCCGCACATGCGCGTTGACCGTGAGCATGGAGCGGGTTTCGCCCGAGGCGCCGTCATCGCCTTTGAAGGCCAGCGCGTAGCTTGTATTGGTGGGAACGATGCCCTCGAAGCCGGTGAGGAAATCGACGAGGTAATGCCCGCGGCGAAATTCGCCGTCCGTGACGGCGTGCAAACCGGCTCCTTCTTGAAGCGTCACGGCATCGCGAATGGCGGCATCTTCCGCCTCGCGCAATTCCTCTGCTGTGATCTCACCCTTCTGGGCCTTATCGCGCGCCTCATGCAGCGCGGGCGGGCGAAGCAGGCTGCCGACATGGTCGGCGCGGAACGGCGGCTTCGGGGTCATCTCAGTTCAGCTTGGACGGTATTTCTCCCAGCGCGCGCTTTACCAGTTCGGCCGCCCTGTTGTCATCCAGCCGCGCCGCAATCAGTTTTTCCGCCGCGGCGATCGCGGCGTCGGTTGCAATCGCCCGCACGTCAGCCACCGCCTGCGCTTCGGCCTGGGCGATCTTCTGTTCGGCCTGTTTTCCACGTCGCGCGATCTGCGCCGTGATGGCGGTGCGCGATTCGGCGGCGAAGCGTTCGGCCTCGGCTTTGGCTTCCGCGACGATGGAGCTGGCCTCCTGGTCCGCGCTAGCGCGCTTGGCTTGATATTCGGCGAGCAGCGCCTCGGCTTCCGCGCGCAGCCGGCGGGCCTCTTCCAACTCCTTGGCGATGGCGACGGCGCGCGCATCCAGCGAGCTGGCCACCAGCGCTGGCACCCGCTTCCAAAGCACGATGCCGAGGAAAATCAACGTGCCGATTCCAACCCAGAATTCGGGATCGCGCAGGAGCTCCATGTCAGCCTCCCTTCGCCTCGACGGCGGGGACGGCCTTCGCGGCATCCTCCGCGCTCACCGGCACGCCGATCAGCCGCTCTACGATCTGCGCGGCGGCTTCGGCGGCTGCGGTCCGCACCCCAACCAGCGCTTTGCTGCGCTCGGCGGCAATGCGCTTTTCGGCGATTCCAAACGCGCTCTGCGCTTCGGAATCGGCTGCGGCCTTCAGGCGCTCGATTTCGGCCACGGTGATCTTCTTGTTCTCGTCGGCAAGCTGATGCGCGCGGGCGCGCGCCTGGGCCAAGGCCGCCTCATAGGCGGCAAGCGCGCCTTGCGCCTCTTTGCGGAAGGTTTCGGCCGACCCCAGATCGCCTTCGATGCGTCCCCGCCGCTGCCCGATGATGCCTTCGATCATGGGCAGGGTCTTGCGCGACAGCACGAGGAACAACAGGCCGAACGTCACCGCCAGCCAGAATATCTGGCTGGGGAAGGTACCGACATTCATCTGCGGCAGACCGGCATGTTCGGCCGGTTCCGCAGTGCCTTCTATCGTTCCGTCGACTGCAGCCATGACGAACTCAGGTGAACAGAATGATGAAGGCCATCACCACGCCCAGAAGGCCGGTGAATTCGCACAGCGCGAAGCCGACGAGCAGGTTGGTGAACTGGCCTTGTGCGGCGCCGGGATTGCGCAACGCACCGGAGAGGTAGTTGCCGAAGATGATGCCGATGCCGACGCCCGCGCCGATGAGCGCGATCGAGGCGAGACCGGCGCCGAGGTAGCGTGCTGCTTCAACGTCCATAGTCCGTAAGCTCCTTATTGACGGTAAGAGTAAGACGGGCCCCGCCGCCGTCCTCAATGATGTTCGTGCAGATGCAGGGCGTCGTTGAGATAGATGCAAGTGAGGATGGCAAACACATAGGCTTGCAGGAAGGCGATGAGGAATTCGAGCGCCGCGACCGCGACGATGGCCAGAAGCGGCATGACCGACATCAATGAGAGCACGCCGCCGGCGGTGGCGAGGCCGATCACAAAGGTGCCGAACACATAGAGCATCGTATGGCCGGCCAGCATGTTGGCGAAGAGACGCACCGAGAGGCTGATCGGCCGGCTCAGGAAGGAGACGATCTCGATCGGGATCAGCACCACCAGCATGACCGCAGGCACATCGGGCGCGAAAATCGAGAAGAAGCGCAAGCCGTGCCGTGCCAGGCCGACCACGATCACCATCAGGAACACGAAGATCGCCAGCGCGAACGTGACGATGATGTGGCTGGTCACCGTGAAGGGACGGATGAGCGGGAAGAGGCCGATGAGATTGGAGAACAGCACGAACATGAAGAGCGTGAAGATGAAGGGAAAGAATTTGAGCCCTTCCGTCCCGGCCGCGGACCTAATCATGTCGGCGACGAAGACATAGCTCATCTCTGCGATGGACTGCATGCGCGTGGGCACCAGCCGGCGCGAGGACGCGCCCGCGGTCAGGAACAACGCCGCCGAGGCCGCGACGATGCACATCCACAAGGATGCGTTGGTGAAGGAAATGTCGAGATTGCCGATGTGCAGAGGCACGATCGGCCTAATCTCGAACTGCTCCATCGGGCTGGCCACAGGAACCCTCGTTCTACCGCCTCAAGTGCGAGGGCGGTCTTGTTCATTCATTTGGCGCGCCGTGCGGATCACATTGCGCATCCCGGCCGCGACGCCGAGCATAAACATCACAATCAGCAGGAGAGGCGAAGTCCCGAGCACGCGATCGAGCGCCCAACCAATTCCGCCCCCCACAATCACGGCCGCCAGAAGCTCCGTGACCAGACGGAAGGCCGCCCCCAATTTCGACGGGGAGGGGTCTTCCGGGCGCACTTTCGTATTGCCGCGCGCCTGTTTTAAGCGTCCTTCCAAATCCGCCAAACGCCGCGCATCGGGGTCATTGTCGGCCATGCAGATCCCCGCGCCATTTCAACGCCGCTTCAGCTGAGGCAAATCGCAAGAACCGTTTAAAAAGGCGCGCGGACCTTAGGGGCGGGTCCGAATTGTGTCAAGGATGACAGAAATGGTATAAGCTGCTGATTATATTGGTGAAAATGTGTCTGTGGCAGCTTGACGCTTCGCTGCGCCCGCGTCGCCTAAGGCGAATCATTTCCGTACGGCGAGTCGATCTTCGAGGCGAAGTTGCGCCAGAGCCTCGGTGAGATCATCGAGGCTGAGCGCAACGCAGCCCTGGGTCGCGCCATAATCGGGCCGTGCCAGATGGACGAAGATCGCGCTGCCCTTGCCGGGGACCACCGGCGCATCGTTGAAACCGACCACCACGATAAGGTCGTAGAGCGAATCCTCGCGCCACAGCCTTTCGTCCAGGCTCGCATGGGGCAGGCGGACGAGGCGGTTGTAATGGGGATCGTCCGGCACATCGCACCATGCCTGTTCAGGTTCGATTTGCGTGGTCGGAAGCACACTCCGCGGTCGAGCGACTCGGTCGGCGCGATAGAGCACATTACGGAGAGGCCAGACGCCCGCCGGCGTCACGCCATCGCCCTCGCGAAGCTTCTCCGCGATGCCGGCGCGCCCCACGGCGCAACGCCGCGGTCCCGCGCCCCAATCGGCAACGGTGATCTCACCCTCGCGTCGAACGACGATATCCATCAGCGGACGCTAAACGAGTTGCCTCGCCCTGAGAATGGCATGCTCTACCGCCATGCACCTACACCCGGAATTGTCATTCCCGGCCGAGTGACGGAACGTCACGAGGGGAAGGGAAACCATCTCCCGAATGGATCCCCTTCCCGAGCCATGACTGGCGCCACGGCTCGCCGGGGATGACACCGAGTTCAAAGATTATGTTGCAAAAGGGGACAGGCGCGGACGCCTTAACTTTGAAATGCCCGGCAAATGCGCGAGCGACCGCGGCACGAATGCTGCTGTGTGCTGGGTGGATCGATCGTGAGAAAACCGATGAAATTCCTTATCCACTACGCGCTGATCTTCACAATCTCGCTGTTGCTGCTGAAGTCTATTGTCATGCCGGAATTCGAGCAGACGGGTCAATTCTGGTCTCAAATCGGAACGGCGGTTCAAAATATCGCCGTTAAATAAGCATCGACGCGAGACAACCTCGCAGCCTTATTTTGCGTTTCGCTCGGCGCGCTTGCGGTCGTTTGAAGCTATAGCGTCGCATGTGGCCGCGATGTGGTCATACTCATTGGCGAGACCCAACAGGATTTGGCGCGATTTGCTGTCGTGCATAGCTTCCGCGATCTCTCGCAGCTTTATCGCGCGCTCCCGGTAGAGCTTTGCGTTCGCTTCATCGCCATCCATATCGCGTCCTTTCGTTAACGACCCAGACGAGTCACACCAAGACAAAACGCTTAGCGACATGAATCGTACGAACCTCCCCCTCCCGATGGGAGAGGGGCGGGCTATGGCTGCAAGGCGCCGTCGCGCCACTCCCCTTCGGAGATTTTGTCTGAGGTTGTTTCGACGCCCGATCCGTTCCAGGCGCCGTCCTTCCACTGGCCTTCATAGAGGCCGAAAGAGCCGATGGCCCTTCCATAGCCATTGGCGTGCCCCGCGCGCATTTCCCCTTCGATCAGATAGCCGCTCTCGGAGATCGTCACCGCGAGGCCCGAAGGTTCTCCCCGCTGCCACTCACCCTTGATCATGTATCCGTTCGCAAACACGAACACACCCAGGCCATCAAACCGGCCGTCCTTCATCTCGCCGTAATATCGCGCGCCGTCCGCCGCGCAGACGGCGACAAGCCCGCTTCTGTTTGCGGGCGGAGCGCAGGCTCCCGCTTTTCGCGCGGCTACCGCGAGCTCGTCCGCGCGTTTGCCGACGTCTCGCGCTTTCTCCGCGATTTGGCGCGCCGTGCTCTGAGCAGAGCGCGCCGCTTGGACGGCGGGTTTAACGTCAGCGCGCGGGGCTTGGGTTATGGGTTGCGCTTTGGCAGCGATCGAAGCACTCAGACACATGACGCAACACAACAGAGCCGCCGCCGCTTTGGGGAACCAGGTTCGGTTCATGGTGAACTCTCCCGACAAACCGAAATGACTATAACGGGATTTTCCAACTTGAAGAAAGCATCACGCTTTCGGACTAGAGCAAATGGCCGCCCTTTTCCGCTTTGACACGCAGATAGTCGCGGTTGTGCTCATTCTCGGGAAAGCTGTGCGGCACACGCTCGACGACGTCGATGCCGGCCGCTTCCAACGCGCGCATCTTGTCGGGATTGTTGGTCATCAGCCGGACCTTGTTGTAGCCGAGCAGGCGCAGCATGCGCGCGGCGATATCGTAGAGCCGCTCATCGGCGGCGAAGCCGAGGCGTTGATTGGCCTCTATCGTGTCGAAGCCCTCGTCCTGCAGACGATAGGCGCGCAATTTGTTCATGAGGCCGATACCGCGCCCCTCCTGCGCGAGATAAAGCAGCACGCCGCCGCCGGCTTTTGCGATCGCCTGCACCGCGCCGCGCAGTTGATCGCCGCAATCGCATTTGAGCGATCCCAAAAGATCGCCGGTGAAGCATTCCGAATGAAGGCGCGTCAGCACCGGACCCGGCGGGGCGAGCTGCGGGGCTGCCTTATTGCCGATGAGAATCGCATAATGCTCCTGGCCGCCATTGGCGGGACGAAAGGCAACGAGCTCGGTTTCTTCGGCGCCTTCGAGCGGAACCGACGCGCGGACCAAGAGGGCAAGCGTTTGCGCCGTGCTGTCTTCGAAGCGCGCAATGTCGGACACGCTGACTTGTCCGAGACCTTCTTCCAGCACCAAACGCTCGCGCAGATTCGCGGGAACCCGAAACAGCAGCGCTGCGGGCAACAGGCCGGCAAGCTTTGCGAGACGCACGGCTGCCGCGGCGGTATCGGGAACCGGCCCGCGCGAGGATTCGAACGGCCCCTTGAGCGGATGGTCGAGATCGGTCGCGGGATCGGCGATGGCGCGGATGTCCGCCGCACTCGGCTGACCTTCGAGAGGGATGCTCACCACATCGGCCGTATAAAGACGGATCTTCAGCGTCGAGGCGCGCGCATGTGTCAGAATCAGCGACGGCGCGCCGTAGCGCCGGACAAGGTCTTCCAAGATGCGGTCGTTAACGGTCTCCGCCGCCACGATTAGGCCACTTTCCCCTTCCATATCGGCTATAAGGACCGGTACGCCGCGGCGGAAATCACCGGCGGCCCGTTCCACACGATGTTGGAATGGAATCAGGGCGTTCGCAGCTTTGGCTGGACTAATGTCTCCAGTTCTTTCTGTTGTCATGCTCACGACATACACCGGTCCCTGGAAACGGGATAGAGTTTGGCGCATTACCAATGTCAGGGAGATATAGGATGCCGAGTGCGAAGCGCGTTCTTCTCGTAGATGATGATGAGATGTTGCGCGCCTCTTTGGCCGAACAGTTCGCCATGGACGGAACTTACGAGCCCGTGGAGGCCGGAACTTATCGGGAAGGCTTCGAGAAAGGGCTTGAAGGGCTTTACGAATTCATGGTGCTGGATCTGTCCTTGCCGGACGGCGACGGGAGGGAACTCTGCCGTTCCTTCCGCGACGAGGGCGTCACCTGCCCCATCGTCATCCTGACGGCATCCGATTCGGACGCCGACACCATCGCTGGTCTCAAAGCGGGGGCGAACGACTACATCACCAAGCCGTTCCGCTTCGCCGTGCTGATGGCGCGGGTCGATGCGCATTTGCGCAGCCACGGCGCGAGCGAAGAAGCGATCTACCGGATCGGGCCCTACACGTTCCGCCCCAGCGCGAAGGTGCTGGTCGAAGGGCCCAAGCGCATCCGCCTGACGGAGAAGGAAACCAACATCCTCAAATATCTGCAGCGCGCGGGTTCCACGGTCAGCCGCGATGTGCTGCTCCATGAGGTGTGGGGATACAACCCCGCGGT
>DATHDZ010000018.1:0-5306 GCA_035318785.1 Micropepsaceae bacterium | reverse complement strand
CAGTGAAGCGGGTGCGGCTCGTCTTTCTTGTGCGCGATCTGGTCGCGAAGAGACTTCAAGCGCTCCAGCAGACGGCGGCTTCGCGCGATCTTCGTTCCGCTGTGAAGGAGCGCCTCTTCGATCTGAAGCAGCGATTGCTGCTTATCGATCGGAAGCTCTTCCCAATGGGTGCGGATGCTATCCTGCCGCCTGTTCGAGGTGCCGGCGATCCGGCGCGCGCCCTGCCAAAGCTCGACGTCGGTCTCCACGTCCGAGCAGGCATCCTGCGATGCATGCGCCAATGCCAAAGCGTAAGCGTCATCTTTGGCGTGCAAATCGTAAGGCCAGCGCATTTTCTGCTGCCTATCGACGAAATACATCCGGTACCAAGCCATGGCCTACCTCCCATTGCGGGGTGGCATCGCTCTACAAAACGCGTCAGCGGCCTCGTTGGACCGGCTTAAGCTCAGCGGATCGGAGGGGCGTAGAGCACGCCGCCCTGACTCCATAGCCGGCTTAAGCCTCGCGGCAGCTTCGCACGACTCTTCTCGCCGAGATTGCGTTCATAGATCTCGCCGTAATTGCCGACACCGCGAAGGATAGCATAAGTCCATTGCGCATGCAGGCCCAACGCTCCCTTGGGCGGGGCTGCGAAAAAGAATTTGATGTCGGGGTCCTCGCTTCCTCGCATGCGCGCCACATTGGCGCTGGTCACGCCCAATTCTTCGGCATTGATCAGCGCGAAAATCGCCCAGCGCACGATGTCGAAGAATTGATCGTCGCCCTTGCGCAGTAGCGCAGACAACGGCTCCTTGGAAATTTGCTGCGGCAAGATGAGGAAATCGTCCGGGTGCGGAGCTTTTCCGATGAGCGCTTCGGCAAGTTCGGAGGCATCGGCCGTCATCGCCTCGCATTCGCCGGCGAAGAGCGCATCTTCCGCCTCGGCGCGCTTGGCCTTCACCACGGCTTTCAGCGTGAGATTGCGCTGGCGGAAATAATTGCGCAGACCGGTGAGGAAGGCGGCGTCCGTCGACACGCAAATCGTCTTGCCGGAAAGCGCCTCGGGATTGGCGATGCCAAGCTTCTTCGGCACGAGAAATCCCTGGCCGTCATAAAGCACCGTCGGACCGAAGCGGAGGCCGCCCGACACCTCGCGTCCGAATGTCCAGGTCAGCCCGCGAAGCACCAGATCGATGTCGCGATCTTTGAGAAAATTCTCCACCGTATCGACCGGCTTGAAAGCGATCTTGGCCGCATCGCCGAAGACCGCGGCGGCAACCGCCTTGCAGATGTCGACGTCAAAACCGCGCCAGGCGCCGCTCGCATCGCGCTGCGAGAACCCCGGAACATTGGCGCCGACGCCGCAGGTGAGGACCCCGCGCTGCTTGATGGCATCGAGCCGCTCACCGGCCTCTGCCGTGGCTTCCACGAGGAGAAGCAAACAGGCGACAAGCGCCGCCGCCAGGGGTCTGGCCAATGCCAAGCTTCTCGGCAAGTTGAGTGCTCTCCGCATGCCCGAGCCTCGTGCGAGGTGGAGGGCGAACCATCCCGATGATAAAGAGGTGAGGTGATGGATCAAGGTTTCCCCCGAAAGAGAGGGCTCACGCCCTCGCGATGGGACCGCAGGGGCTTTTTGAAAGCCGCCGTCTCAGCCGCCGCCATTGCGGCGAGCCCGACGACTCTGCGCGCCGCGGCCCGTGCCGCCCCGGAAACGATCCTCGTCGTCGGGGCGGGCCTGGCCGGGCTTTCTGCCGCCTACCGGCTGCGCGAGGGCGGCAAGCGGGTCATCGTCATCGAAGCCCGCGCCGTTCCCGGCGGGAGGGTGCGCACGCTGCGCGGCTATTTCGATGATGGGCTCTATGCCGAGCTTGGCGCCGCGCGCGTGGCTGAAAGCCATTCCTATGTGCTGAACTGGGTCAACGATCTGGGTCTTTCGCTGACGCCTTTCGCGCCCGCCGGGGCAGGGGTGCAAGTGCTCAACAATCATCGGGCGCTCAGCGATGACGAGGCCGCCCGCGAACGCCTGGCACCCGATCTCCATCGCGATGAACGCGGTCTCACCTCCGGCGAATTGCTGCGCAAATACACCGAGGGCGTTCCCCAAGAGCTCGGTCAGTCCGATGTCGATCTGTCCCAGCCGCGCTGGCGGGAATATGACGCCGTCACCTGGCCCGCCTGGCTGATGGCGCGTGGCGCGAGCAAAGGCGCCACGCAGCTGATGATGCTGGGCGGTGATTCGAGCACGTTCTCGGCGCTCTTCCTGTTGCAACAGATCATGCTGCATCGCGACCTTCGGCAATACCACAAGATCGCAGGCGGCATGGATTCGCTGCCGCGCGGCATCGCGGCGCGATTGAAAGATGTCATCCGCTACAATTGCGAACTGGTTCGGCTCGAGCGCAGCGGCTCGGGTTTGCGTGCGATCTGCAAACAGGATGGCCGCACGGATATGATTGCCGCGGACCGAGTCGTGCTGGCGATTCCTTTTTCCACGCTCAAACGTGTGGCTCTGGATCGGCCCTTTTCACCGGCCAAGATGAGGATCCTCGCCGAACTCTCCTATTTCGAAGGGACCCGCTTCCTGCTGCAGACGAAGACCCGCTTCTGGCAGGCAGCCAAGCTCACCGGCGGCGCACGCACGGATGGCCCGGCCGACATTTGGGACATGAGTTTCGGCCAGCGCGGCGGGCGCGGGCTGATCTCGCTGACGACCGGAAATGCCGCGTTGGAACAAAAGCTTGCGGCGATGAACCCAGCCGCCCGGCTGGGTGTTGGGGTCGGACTCGTGGCGCCGGCTTTCCCGGAAATTAACGCACAAATGGAAAAATCCACCATTCAGCGATGGACCGAGGAACCCTATGCGCGCGGGGCTTTTGTTGTCTTCCGGCCGGGTCAGATGACCCGCTGGGCCCCCGCTTTGTCGCGTAGCGAGGAACGCGTTTATTTCGCCGGTGAGCACACGGCGCCATGGAATGGCTGGATGGAGGGGGCTTTATGGTCCGGGGAACGGGCGGCGCAGGAGATTTTGCAACAATAGCTCAACAATAAATTGCGAGGACGTCCGGTTCCACCCTTGCTCCATTGGTAAGTTTACCGAAGCTCTTATATAATGACGGGGAATGGGCCCCCCTTTGGGCCGGCGGCGCGGGCAGCTCGCGCATCTGACGGAGAGGCGGATATGAAGGTAAAATTGATCGGAATGGGCGGCATCGCCATTTTGGGGTTTGCCGCAAGCGCTCTTTTCTCCCTTCCGGCCATGGCCAATGGCGGCGATTTCTTCAATGAGCTGTCGGAAAGCTGGGGCGCCAACAATGATACCGGCGTGCCCTATTTCGGCTGGGTGCGCGATGCCAAGGGCAAAGCCATTCCGCGCGCCATCGTGACCGCGACCGTCGTCGGCGGCGTTGACGGCCAAGCGGTGACCATCATCTCCGACAATCTCGGCCATTACAAAATCCCGGGCCTCGGCAAAGAGGTCGATCCCAAGACCGTGCTCATCGAATGCGCCAAGGCCGGCTATCGCTCGATGTCGCAAGAGCGCCGTGTGCTGCGCTCGATGCCCAAGGCGCCCGTCGAAGTCGACTGCAAGCTGCAGTCGATGGCACCGGTCAGCTGATAGAACAGGGGCGCGCGATCCGCGCCCCTTTCAGCTTCTTTCCTAGAATTGCGTTGCAATATCGAAACGGCTTCGTGCATCATCGCGGGGCCTAGCATTGTTGCGCGGGGGCGCCATACGATCTCTTCGTTCCGCTAAGAAATAGAGTGCCGCGCAAAGGCGCCGCGCATCGCGAATCTTTCCTTTCCACATTCGCGAAGAAGCACGCTTAAACTCGTTGGGGGAGAACGAGTTCAAGAACGTCTCATAATCGGGGGGAGAACCCATGACGGTATTGTTGATAATCCACGGCGTCATTGCCGTGTTCCTGATCGGAGCGATCACGCACCATTTTCTCAGCGTGTTCTGGCCGCGCCGTCCGGGACAATCGGATTTCGTTGCAAGAGCACGCGGCGTCAACTCCAAAGGTTACGTCCAGACGATTATCATTCTGTACGTGGTGACGTTCGTGCTCGGCTCGATCCTCTATCCGACCTATCGGGTTTTCGTGCGACCGCCGCTGCAAGACCTGATGCTGACCTATGCCATCGGTCTGTTTGAGATCAAAGAAAACTTCGCCGCCATCGGTCTCGCGCTGCTTCCTGCCTATTGGTATTTCTGGAGCAAGGCGCCGGAATACACGACGACCCGCAAGGCGCTGACGGCGATTTATTTCTTCACGATCTGGTATAATTTCATCGCAGGGCACATCCTGAACAATGTGAGAGGATTTGCGTGATGGACATCAACAAGATCGCAGCGCGCGCGTTTCCCGCCTTCGCAATCGGGTTCGCTCTGTATTATGCCCCGGCCTATTCCTTCACCGGCGCAAACTCGAGCTTCACCTGGCCGCTGTTCACCTATTTTCCGGCGGTGGACATGTGGTCCTGGGGGCTGGTGGCGGGGAACGACACGATCGGGCCGCCAATGTGGTGGTATGGCTGGATCGCCTCAGCGGCACTCGTGGGCCTCGTCTGCGCCCTGATCGCGCTATTGTTACCGGAGCGCGCGACGGCAAAACTATGGTCCACCCTGGTTTGGGTCGTGCCGGTCGTGGCATTCGTCTTCCTGTGGAATTGGGAACGGGTCTGGTTCGCGCTATAGTGCCGAACCGGCGGCGCATCTTTCGCGCTCCCAATCTGACGGAGACGAAGATGATGCGTATGAGATCATCGTTCCAGGATTTGGGCGTGCTTGGCGGCTGCGTCTTCGCGGCCAGCCTGATCGTGTCGGCGCCGGCGCTTGCCAATGGCGGCGATTTCTTCGAAGAGCTCAGCGCGAGTTGGGGCCAGAACAACAGCGACGACGGCGTGCCCTATTTCGGCTTCGTGCGCGATTCCAAGGGCAAGATGATTCCCAACGCGTCCATCATGGCCACCACCCCGAGCGGATCGAGCTTCGTCGTCCAAGGCGACCATATGGGGCGTTACCGCATTCCCGGCTTCTCCAAGAGCGTCGATGCCAAACGCGTGCAGATCACCTGCAGCAAGAGCGGCTACAAACTCGTCGCACGCGATCGCAGGCTGCTGCGCGGTGCGCCGAATGGGCCCATCGAGACGAACTGCATTCTCGCGCCCGACGTGAACAAGCCGGCGGCGTAGAAATATCCCCCCATGTCATGGCCCGACTTGATCCCCGCCTTCGCGGGGACGCCACCCAGCCGCCGCGCGTCTGCGCGGCGAATGAGTTTTGTGCCCGCCTGGATGGCCCGCTTTTGCGGGCCATGACACAA
>DATHDZ010000017.1:0-2259 GCA_035318785.1 Micropepsaceae bacterium | reverse complement strand
ATGCTCCAATTGGTTTCAGCGTGACCTGGCGCGGGAACTGCAGAACCGCGCCAACCGAGATCGTTGATTAATCTGCCCGTTTCGTCCCGCTCGGGTCTGGAACACTGGTTCGTCAATTGTCGTCGGATCGAACTCTTCTTCGGTCTGATTTGCTGAAATTTGCCAGGCTTTATTCGGCTCCCCGGTCGAACGCCGCTACATATGCGCGGAAATAGCGCCGGAGCCCTGGCTTCCGAACAATGAACCTGTCGACTCAAACGAGCGACGAGCCGCTAGGAATACCCGCCGAGCTCTTTGCGGACAGGCCCGGCAATAACTCTCGTTTGTCGGCCGCCGAGAGCTCGTCGAGCAACGCGTCGGCCGAGCCCCACGCCGGGATATTCGGATCATCCCTGGCGGCGGTGTCGGCGGCTTGCCTGGTTCTGAACGCGGCATCTCCGTCGACCCGCGTTTGTCAGCGGTATCGCGGCGATGCTGTTCGCGGATCTCTGCCGTGTACCGTCGCGCTGTGGACGCGGCATGTCGCGCCGATAACTTGGTGAACCTCGCAAATACAAATCTCTGGCCTTGAGGATATGGACCATGAGGACCACAGCGATTCTCGTATCGGACGTGCGGTTGGCTTCATGGTCCCGTTTGGCCGCTCGTCTGCCCGATTTCGTTACGCTGATGAAGCCACGGGTCATGGTGCTTGCCGTCTTCACTGCCGTCGTTGGAATCGTGATTTCACCGGCCCACCTCGATCCACTACTTGGGTCCATTGCAATTCTCGGCATCGCAGCGGGAGCTGGCGCCGCCGGTGTGCTCAACATGTGGTACGACGCCGACATCGATGCCGTGATGCCTCGCACCGCCAGGCGTCCAATTCCTCGCGGCAGGATCTCGCGAGCCGAAGCGCTGGCGTTCGGACTTGTTCTTGCTGGCAGCGCGGTCGCGGTTCTTGCTCTCGCGCTCAATGTCAAGGCGGCAGCCCTGCTCGCCTTCACGATCTTCTTCTATGTCGTTGTCTACACGGTATGGCTCAAGCGGAGCACGCCGCAGAACATCGTCATCGGCGGCGCCGCCGGCGCCCTGCCGCCGGTGATCGGCTGGGCAGCCGCCACCGGAGAGATCGGGCTAGAGCCGCTCATCTTGTTTCTGATTGTCTTCCTATGGACGCCGCCGCACTTCTGGGCGCTCTCGCTCAATCGTGCGGAGGAATACGCCCGCGCTGGCGTGCCCATGCTGCCGGTCGTTACCGGAACAGCCAAAACGACGCAGCAGATTCTCATCTATAGCGTTCTTCTGGTGCCGACTTCGATGCTGCCGTGGGCGCTCGGTTTTGCTGGCACAATCTATGGCGCGACCGCCGCTATTGGCGGAGCGATGTTCATTGCGCTCGCGTTGAGATTGGTCAGGAGCAGCGAGGCCGATCGACGGCCTGCACATCGCCTGTTCGCGTTTTCCATCGTCTACCTGTTCGTGCTCTTTGCGGCACTTTTGATCAACAGCAGCGGCCATCAAAGGGAAACCGTGCCCACATCTGGTCACGTGACTGGTTCGGCGTCGCTTTGAAGCAGTGGATATCCGAAAGGAGAGCGAAATGTCTTCGATACCTCACGCAGGGTCGGCGCCGACGGGATACTGGGCGTCAGAGTTGCAGAGATACCTCGCGCGGGCACCCGCGCTGCTGGGCGTGCTCGTCGCACTGATCGGTTTCATCCTCGCAGGCGGTGGCGCTTACCTCGCGGCGCTGGGGGGAAGCCGGTATTACGTTCTGGTCGGCGCGATGCTTCTCGCCGCAGGCTATCTCATGATCAAAAGAAGGATCGCGGGATTCTACGCCTACGTCGGCGCGTTCGCCTTCACGTCCGTTTGGGCCTTTTGGGAAGTCGGCCTGTCGGGCTGGCAATTGATTCCGCGTCTTGTCGGCCCCTTCGTCCTCCTCGTCCTGGCGATTCTGGTCGCTCCCGCACTCGACCAGACGACTGGACGGCGTGCGCGCAAGTTGGGCTTGGTCGGCGTCGGAATCTTCGTTGCCGCGCTCGCCATTCTCATCCCGATCTTCAATCAGCACCCGGCGCCGAGCCAACTACCAGATGCGCGAGCAAACGCTTTGTTCGAAGATCCCGCGTATGCGCCCAAGAAGGGTGAGTGGAGCGCCTATGGCGGCGGTCAGAGCGCGCAGCGGTATTCGGAGCTCGCCCAAATCACGCCCGAAAACGTCAAGGACCTCAAGCGCGTCTGGACCTTCAACACGGGCGACATTCCGAAGAAGTA
>DATHDZ010000016.1:0-2454 GCA_035318785.1 Micropepsaceae bacterium | reverse complement strand
GGCCTGGCGAAACAGCACAAGATAGGGCGGGGCCGGTTCGGCGTGGGGTGCCGATACACCGGCAGCAAAGATCAGCGCCGCTATTGCCAGGCGCGCATGTGCGCCCCGGGAAAAATGGGTTTCCATAGGTTTCCTCGAAATAAATCGCGACGGCGCACGGACACGTGTCCGCGCGCGGAAAATCAGGCGCGAATTTCGAAGATCTGTTTGGGAGGATGGTCCGGGCCGCGCGGGCTTATGCTCGCAAGCGCAGGCGGTTCGGTTTCGCAGCGGGCCGCCTCTGCCGGGCAAATCGCGAATACGATGCTTTGCGCTGCGAGAAACACAATCGCGGGGTCGCCATGCTGATGATTGATGGGATCGTGTGAGTGGTGGTCGGCAAGTGCGCCGCTGCCGTCATCGTGAGGGTGATGGTGCAACCCGCACTGGTCATGAACCCCACCGCAAAATTCCACCGCGCCGGCGAGGGGATTGGCGAAATGAACGTGATGGTGCGCGTGCTCGATGCGGTCCATCAATGCGATGTAGGTTTGCCCGGACAACATGACGGCCATCGCCATGCACAGAATGGCAACCGCGCGTCGCAACGGAAAGAAGCTTCGACCCAACAAACGCCTCGCTCTTGGCAACCCAAGCCGCCGAAAACCCCGACAATTTAGCACAGTTGAAGGCCCCGGCAATGTTGGGCGCAACTTGCCAACGGGTGAGAGAACCGCGCAGTTTCGACATCTATAAGAACCAGCGCACCTCGTAGATGAGCGCCGCCACGATCAGGGCGCTGGGGATCAGCCATGCGAGGTCCGGCAAAAACCGCGAAAGCAAGCGCCGCGGTACGACCAAAGCAAGTGCTCCGCCTGCCAATATTGCCGTGGCCAACCAGCCGTACCACAGGATCGGCGGACCCGACGATGCCGGCTGAACGGTAAAATGAAAGCGATTTTCGTCGAGGTAATATTGGAACAACGGCCAATCGAAATAATAGGCCAGCGTGTAGGCGATGCAGGCGATGAGGGAAAACACCATCAGGCGGGCATCGGCCTTCATGGGAATAAGCCCTTGATCGCGACCAGCAGCTGCCCGACGACGAAATTCCACCACACGATAAGCGTGATGATCCAGGTGAGCGACACGCGCGCCAAGCCATATTCCGCCGCCAGGGGCTGACGCCAAGACGCCCAATAAGCGGGAAGCATCAACAGGCCAATGGCGGAGAAATGCTCCTTGATCTCAAATGCCCCATTGGGGCCGCGCAGGTCCAGTGTTTGCAGCATCGGGCGAACCACGAAACGGTAGCGCGGATAGAGCACGGCTCCGATCGCGAAGACGACAATGAACAGCACCGCTACGGCGTTGCTGTAGGCGGCGGCATCGGTGGCGCGAAACCGCGCGAAAAAGGATCGGGTTCGCGGTTCGCCGCGTTTGCTCGTGGCGGCAAGCGCTTGATGTGTGACCGCACCCAAGAGCGCGACCGCCAAAAGCCCGTGCAGGATGAGTAGAGCCGTCATCATGCTCGCGGGCTGGTTCCTCGGATGGCGGCGCGTCTAGCGCTCTACCCAGTCCAGTTTGGTCCAGAAGCTGCTATCGCCGCTATAGGAGATGATACCGATCCCGAGGCAAATCACGCATGCGGCCGCAACCAATGCGGACCGCGCGAAGGCAGGCCGGCGCGAAGGTGATGCGCCCGGCCGGAAATGATCTTTCGCGATTTCGAGCGATTGCCAGATATGTTCGAGCTCCGCCATGGCTGCGGCGTTCTCCGGCTCCCGACGCCACGCATCGAAACCGGCGCGCTCTTCCAGGCTCATCACGCCGCGACGGAGTCGGGCGAACCATAGGACGGCTTCTTCGTCTGTCGGATGCTGGGGGCTGTTCAACGCCGTTTCTCCCCGGATGCGCGTGCGGCACGCGTGATCCTGCGCATGGCTTCGGCGATCTGCTTTTCAACCGTACCGGTGCTCACACCCATGCGCCGCGCAACGCCCGCATAGCTCAATCCATGAAAGCGATGCAAGGTGAAGGCCTCGCGGCAGCGCGGGGGCAACATATCGATCACGGCCAGGACGGTTTCAAGCTCCTGCTTGCCGGCAAGGATGCGTTCCGGATCGATGGCGTCGCCGGGTTTGAGCTCGACCTCGGTGAGCGGTTGGAAAAGCGCGGCTTCCCGCCGTTTGCTGCGTTTGAGATCGATGAAGAGATTCCCGATGATGCGCATGAGGTAGTGAGCGGGTTCCCGCACCGCCTCGGGCTGTGCAACGCGCAGGGCACGCACACAGGCATCTTGGGCCACATCCTGCGCGTCTTGGGTGCGATGCCCGCTCTGCCGGTCGCGATCGACAAGATCGCGGCAAGCATCCGCGAGTGCAGACTTCTCGTGCGATGGCGTTCCGCGATGGCTCATTGCGCCTGCCTGATTCCCTCGATTATCCCACCATTTTGCCGCGCCATGCCAAGCGA
>DATHDZ010000015.1:0-9090 GCA_035318785.1 Micropepsaceae bacterium | reverse complement strand
CGATGTCCTGTCCCTCGAGGAACTCGACCGGCTTTGCGGCGCCTTTATCCGCAAAGGCGTGAACAAACTGAGATTGACCGGGGGCGAGCCGCTCGTCCGGCGCGATGTCATGAAGCTGTTCCGCTCGATCGGACGTCACCTCCAGACCGGAGATTTGAAAGAGCTGACACTGACGACGAATGGCAGCCAGCTTGCGCGCTTTGCGCCGGAGTTGGTCGACTGCGGCGTCAAGCGGATCAATGTTTCCGTCGACACGTTGGATGCGGAGAAATTCCGCACGATCACGCGCTGGGGGGACCTCTCCAAAGTGATCGCCGGCATTGACGCGGCCCAACAGGCGGGGCTCAAGATCAAGATCAATGTCGTCGCGCTGCGCGGTGTGAACGAGGACGAAATCCCCGAGCTGATATCCTGGGCCCATGGACGCGGCATGGACATAACGCTTATCGAGACCATGCCGATGGGCGACGTCGATGCCGATCGCACGGAGCAATATCTGCCGCTGTCGCTGGTAAAGGCACAGCTTGCGAAAAGCTTCACCATGGATTCGTTGGACGACCGCACCGGTGGACCGGCGCGTTACGTCCGGATACGCGAGACCGGCGGGCGGCTCGGCTTCATCACGCCGCTAAGCCACAATTTCTGCGAGAGCTGCAATCGCGTAAGGCTCACCTGCACCGGGATGCTCTATATGTGCCTGGGGCAGGAGGATTCCGCCGATCTGCGGGCGCCTTTGCGTGCGTCGTCCGACAACGCCGTCATCGATGCGGCCATCGACGAAGCCATCGGCCGCAAGCCCAAAGGCCATGATTTCATTATCGATCGCCGCCACAACAAACCCGCCGTCGGCCGCCAGATGTCGCTGACCGGCGGCTGACGGCTTTTCATGCCGGACCAGCTGCATTTCGTCGCTTCCGACGCCCCCGAAGCGCAAAGCATGCTGCGAAAGCTGCGCGCCCGCTATGGCGATGTCGGTCCAGAGCGGGGATCGGCCATCGTGGCCTTGGGCGGCGACGGTTTCATGCTTCAGACACTCCATGCCTTTCTTGGCCGCAATGTTCCCATCTACGGGATGAATTTCGGCTCGGTCGGTTTTCTGATGAACGAATTTGGCGAGGAGGACTTGATTCAGCGCCTCGCCGCCGCCGCGCCGGCACGCGTTCATCCCTTGCTGATGAGGGCGCAATCGCCCCAAGGCTCAATAGAAGCGCTCGCCTTCAACGAGGTGTCGCTGCTTCGCCAAACCCGTCAGGCCGCAAAGCTGCGCGTCATCGTCGATGGCAAAGTGCGCCTCAACGAGCTGAGTTGTGACGGCATCCTGGTTTCAACGCCGGCCGGCAGCACGGCTTATAATTTGTCCGCGCACGGTCCCATTCTTCCGATCGGCTCGGCGCTCCTTGCGATGACGCCGCTAAGTCCCTTCCGGCCCCGCCGTTGGCGAGGCGCCCTCCTCCCTCGGCAGGTACAAATCCGCTTCGACATTTTGGAGCCGGAAAAACGCCCGGTCAGCGCGACCGCGGACAATCTTGAAGTCCGCGATGTCACCTCGGTCGATGTCGCAGAGGATCGGAGTCGCGAAATGACCATGTTGTTCGACGCCGGTCACAGTCTGGATGAGCGCGTATTGGCGGAACAATTTCTTTACTAGTCGCCAAGGTGTGTCATGGGCCGCAACGCTTGTCCCCGCGAAGGCGGGGACCGAGCCATGACAAGTAAGCGTCTCCCGGCTCTGCTCAACGAAACGTTAACTCCGAAACGATAGTTTAATCGAAGGCCGCTCGCCAAAAGGTGCGACGTGCTCCTTCGCTTCGTCACGGATTATTGAGTGGATGAGCTACAATTTTGACCGGCTGAAAGTTCTCGTTGTCGACGACAATCTGCATATGCGCGCCCTGGTGAGCGCAGTCTTGCATGCCTTCGGCGTCACGACGGTATTTGAAGCGGCGAGCGCGGAAGAGGCCTGGAAAATCCTGGCCGCGAAGCGCTGCGACCTCGCCTTCGTCGACTGGACGATGGCCGGCATGACCGGTCTCGAATTCACCCAGAGGATCCGAACCGCCACGGATTCTCCAAACCAATTCGTGCCAATCGTGATGGTCACCGGTCACACCAGCCTGGAACGCGTCCATGCGGCGCGCGATGCGGGCGTCAATGAGTTCCTCGCCAAACCCGTGTCTTCCAAGTCCATCCTGGCTCGACTGATCTCCGTGATCGAGAACCCGCGGCCTTTCGTGCGCACGAAATCCTATTTCGGTCCGTGCCGGCGCCGGCGCCGAATCGAACACCAGGGCCCGGAGCGTCGCGCCGAGGAAAGTGGCGTTGAATCCGTAAACGCATCAGCAGACGCGGCTTGATCCCCGCAAGGAAACATCCATGACAAACAAGCGTCCTATCGAGATATTCATGCCGCCCAATGTTCTAAAGGCAAAGATGGGCAATGGCGGGCTAGACTCGTCGGCCGTCGAGCGGGCCCAACAAGCCATCGACGACCTGAAGGCCGAGTTCGCGGGCTGGCTGCTGAGTGATGTGAGCCGCCTCGTCGAGACGGGTCAGGCCTATGCGAAAAAACGCGACCTGGAAGCGCTTGGAGATCTCTATCGTGCCGCCCACGACCTCAAGGGACACGGGGCGACATTTGACTTTCCGCTCGTCGCCAGAGTGGCCTGCTCGCTGTGCGCGCTGACGGACGAAACGAGTAATGGCCTGCCATTGCCTCTCGATCTCATCGACGCCCATATCAACGCGATCAATGTGATCGTGCGCGACGATCTGAAGGATCCTTCCAACCGGATCGCGACGGAACTCGCCAAGGAACTTGAGCATCAAGTTGCAGGATTTTTGAAAAAGCACGCGGCGGCCTGAAATTCGGCGCCTGCTCTCGACCTCTCCGGTGCTGCTGTTCCTAGGCGGCGCGACGCGTGATTGCGACCGGCGTAAGCGATGCAAGCATTTCCAGGACGCCAGGCGAGAGGACGATGGGCTGCTGCGGCAATGCGCGCAGCTCGCCGACAGGCGGTCGAGCCGGGGTCGTCCAAAGCGCATAGGCGTTCGTTGGCAGAATGGGCGCCTGCGGCTCCCCATCATCGGGAACTGCGATCTCGCCGACATCGGCCGTTGGCGTTTGGGTGACGGACGTCAAGAGATTGCCCATGTCGGCGGTCGCAACATTCGCGGCCGCCATCTGCAGCCGAGGCGGGTTCGCCTGCGGCGCCCGCATCTGGAGCGGCGCGCGGTTCACGACCGAGGCGTAGAGCTCGCCCACGGTCTTGGCCGTACCATCAGCGCGATAGAACACAGCTTTGTTGCCCTTCGATGCCTGTGGAAAGGCGACATCGGCACCGATGTTTGGATTGCTTTCGTTGAGCTGAATAAGATGGCGGGCGCCGCTGGGACCCAGGAAATGGGCCGCGTAGAGCTCGCCTTCGCAAACTTTGCGCCCCAACGCGCATTCCAGGGATTGTTTTGTCTGTTTGGCAGACTCCCCGGCCATCACCGCTGACAACTCCGGATCTTGCCGCAAGGCAAGAATTGCCGCCTTGGTGTCCTTCGAGGCGACGACATATTGGCCGTTGCTATTTTGCTGGATGGCGCCCGCGTAGGACCCTAGCCCATAGCGTTGGCCATATTGCTTGACCAAGCCCAGCCACGTCTGGTCGATGAATTGGAAAAGCCCCGTTGCTGAAGAACCCTTTGATTTTGCTTGGGCATCCAGGTTGCTTTCGCGCATGGCCGTGTTGAACAGATAGTCGAAATCCAGCCCCGTCTTGTGGCTCGCAGCGTGAAGTGCGGCCATCACATCGGTGCGCACATTCGCGGCAGCTGACTGAATTTGAGAAATCATCGATGTCGGTTCTCGACTCTTACCCTTCGCCCTACGCAATGGGCGTGCCAGTCGGGGGGTGTCAGAGAATGTCTCTAAGTTCGGTGACGACGCGAGAGAGCTCGGCCGCTCCATAGGAGACCGCCTGCCCCACCCCCCACACCGTGCCCGGCCAGGCGGGATCGCCTTTGACACGCGCAACGACGTGAACGTGCAGTTGCGGGACCATATTGCCGATCATGCCGACATTGACCTTGTCGCAGCCGCCACGGCTCTTCGCCCATCCTTTCAGATGTTCGCCCACGCGTGTGATTTCTCCGATCAGAATGCCGCGCGCGGATTCATCCAAGTCGAAGATCTCGCCGAGTTCGGGACGGCGTGGCACCAGGACGATCCAGGGAAATCGCTTGTCGTTCATCAGCAGGACGCGCGACAACGACCAATCCGCGATACCCGCTGTATCGGCCATGAGTCGTGGGTGCAGCACGAATGCCATCGAATCCCCCCCTGCGGACACTATCACGAAAGAGTGAAGCGGCGGGGATCGAAAGCACGGAGATCGCCGCGCGACGGCTTGCCCAGAATGAGGTCACAGACGGCGTCGGCCACGGCCGGGGCGAAGAGGATTCCGTTGCGGAACTGACCCCCGGCAACGAACAGGCCCTCCACCGCCGTAGCCCCAAGCACCGGCGAGTCATCGGGCGTACGCGGGCGCAATCCCGCCCACATCTCTGCCAGCCGCCACCCCGCGAGCGATGGGATGATGCGCCGCGCCGCTTCAAGCAGATTATCCCGCGCATCGCGCGAAACCGAAGTGTCGAAACTCGCGTCTTCGACCGTGGCGCCAATGAAGAGCCGTCCTCCTCGCGGTACAAGATAGACGTCATCGGCCCAGATCAAAGCTTGGGGTAACGGCGTTGCGGCCGGCGGTTCGCAGGCTGCCATCTGACCCTTGGCGGGCTTCACGGGCGGCAGATCATCTGGCCCGATGCCGCCTATCAGTCCTACCCACGCGCCGCAGGCAAGAACCACAAGATCAGTGGCAATCATGCCGTCCGCCGTAACGACACCGCGCACCCGTCCATCCTGGATGGCGAGCGCCCGCACGTCGCAATGCTCTCGCAAAGTAGCGCCGGTGTTTGCCAATGCGACACGCAGCGCCTCGGGGAGCAGGCGGTTGTCGACCTGCGCATCGTCCCGGATGTGAAGCGCGCCCAAAAGCGCGGGCGACAGCAGCGACTCGCGTCGGTGCAATTCCGCCGCGGCGACCCATGATGCGGCGACGCCCTCTCGCGCGAGCTCGGCTGCCTGGCTCTCGAAAGCACGCGCTTGATGCGCGCTCTCTGCCACCATCAAGGAACCTGCTTCACGATAGAAAATGCGCATTGCGCTTGCCGCTTCCAATTCCTTTGCAAATCGGGGCCATTTCGTTCGCGCCTCGCGGGCAAATTGCGCGATCGCGCTTTTCTCGGGCCCGACCTCCGCGCCCGACGCGATCATTCCGGCCGATGCCCAAGTGGCGCCGCGGCCGGCCAACCCTCGTTCAAGAATCTCGACGGAAATCCCGGCGTTCGCCAGCCGCCATCCGACCGCGAGGCCGGCCACGCCTGCGCCCACGATGAGGACCTTCATGATTTTGCGCGAGCGCGAAGCTGTCCAATGGCCGAAGTCATGCGTGTGGCTCCGGAGATGATGCACAGCACGCCATAGAAATAGGCGAGAGGAGAAAACATCCAGCGCGGCGCTACGCACATGAGCGCAAAGGCGAGGAAGGTTTCAATGTGGCCCACCAACGCGAAGGGACGCACGGGTTCCGCCTTCATCTCGGCAGCCCGAGGTGCAAAGGCGCGCGCTGCAAGCCCCGGGGTTGTCGCGACCATCAAACCCATCAGCAAAAACGCTGCCGCAAGCGCGTCCTGCTGATGGACAAGCGCGAAGGCGAACGGGATTGCCGCGTAGACGAAAAGATCGAGCGTCGAATCCAGGAAAGCACCAAGGTCGGTGACTCGTGTTCGACGCGCCACCATGCCGTCGAGGACGTCGATGAACCGGTTCAATGCGAGAAATATGAGGGCCTGCAAAAACAGCGAGTCGGCAATAAGTGCTGCGGCGGCCAGCCCCATGGTGAAACCGCCGACAGTAAGCACGTTTGCGCTCACGCCGATATTGGCCATGGCATCGGCCAAACGCTCCAGCGGCGAAGCGGCCATTCGTCTTATCGGTGCATCCAGCATGCCATCCGATTAAGCCGGATAACCGAGCGGATCAAGGGCTCCTGCCGGGGTGACGGAGCGTCGGGCGCGCCTTATAGTCGATGCGGGGTTTTGCGGGCATAAACCATGGAAAAGGCGACATTCGGCGCGGACTGCTTCCGGGGCGCCGGCTCCGGCTACGCTGGAGGTGAACTCGCTCATCCCACCCATGTGACCTTGGCGGACTAGCATGAGCAAGATGCGGCCGTTAGGGATTGCCGCTGTTGAAAGCTTGTCGATTTCCAGACAAGGGAGGTTCTAACACCGTGAGATTGAAACTGGCAGGGATGTTCGTGATGGCGAGTATGTACACAGTCAACAGCTTCGCGGCCGGCAATGGGGATCGCTATGTGGGCGCACCCTTCGCGACGCGGGCGCCGGTGATTGCACAGCACGGCATGGCCGCCACCATGCAGCCGCTCGCCTCGCAGATCGCGATCGATGTTTTGAAGAAGGGCGGTACGGCGGTTGACGCAGCGATTGCGGCCAATGCGGCGCTCGGCTTGATGGAGCCGGTGTCTTGCGGCGTGGGCGGCGATCTGTTCGCCATCGTGTGGGATCCCAAGACCAAGCATCTCTACGGTTACAATGGCTCGGGCCGCTCGCCGAAGGGGCGGACGCTGGCCGACATGAAACGCAAGCTCGGTGGCCGCTCTTACGTGCCTGGCTACGGCTCGCTATCGGTCACCGTGCCCGGAGCGGTGGATGGCTGGTATGCGCTGCATGACAAATTCGGCAAACTTCCCATGGCCGATCTTCTTGCTCCGGCGATCTCCTATGCTCGCGATGGATTCCCGGTAAGCCAATTCATCTCCGCTTTGTGGGCGGCCAATATGGACAATCTCTCCGGCTCCCCCGATGTCGAGGAATTCGAGAACGCTCAAAAAACTTACCTCGTCAACGGTTCGCCACCGGCGCAAGGCCAAATGTTCAAGAATCCCGATCTGGCGCGCACCTACCAAGCACTCGCGGTCGGTGGCCGCGATGCCTTCTACAAAGGTCCTATGGCCAAGACGATGGACACCTATTTCCGTCGCATCGGCGGCGATCTGCGCTACGAGGATTTTGCCGCCCATCACGGCGAGTGGACGGATCCCATTTCGGTGAATTATCGCGGCTATGACGTCTATGAGATGCCGCCCAATAGCCAGGGCGCTGCTGCCCTGGAGATGCTCAAGATCCTGGAAGCCTATGATCTGAAGAAAATGGGGCCGGGCTCCGCCGACACGCTGCATCTTCTGATCGAAGCCAAGCGCCTCGCCTATGAGGACCTCGCCAAATATTTCGGCGATCCGGAATTCGCCAAGATTCCGGTCAAGACCTTACTGTCAGCCGAGTATGCCAAACAGCGACGCGCCCAGATCCGGATGGATCGCGCCAACCCGAATATCGGCCCGGGCGAAGCGAAGCTGATCGCCGGCGACACCACCTATCTGACCGTCGCCGACAAGGACGGCATGATGGTTTCCTTGATCCAATCCAATTATGCCGATCTGGGATCGGGCCTCGTCGCCGACGGACTCGGCTTCATGTTTCACGACCGCGGCGCGCTATTCTCGCTGGATGAGCGTTCCCCCAACGTCTATGCACCTGCCAAGCGGCCCTTCCACACCATCATTCCGGGCTTCGTCCTGAAAGACGGTGAGCCCTATCTTTCCTTCGGGCTGATGGGCGGCGACATGCAGCCTCAAGGCCATGTGCAGGTGCTGGTGAACATGATCGATTTCGGCATGAACCCACAGGAAGCGGGCGATTTCATGCGCTTTCGCCATGTCGGCGGCACCGAGGTCACGGGACAGCAGGCGCGCGGTGTCGGTCTGGTGCAGATGGAATCGGGAATCACGCCGTCGGTCCGGGCCGAGCTGACCAAGAGGGGCCATCAGCTCATCCAAGGCTCAGGCGGCTTCGGGGGTTATCAGGCAATCCTCAGAGACAAGAAGAACGGTGTCTATTGGGGCGCCACCGAGATGCGCAAGGATGGCATCGCGATAGGCTATTGAGAGGGGGCGCGTCTAAAGACGACGCGAGGGTAGCGGCATGAGTTGGCGTGCATTCCGCAAAGGTCTGCAGCTGGTCCATTTGTGGGCCGGCTTGATCCTCGCCATTCCCTTTGTCCTGATCGGGCTTACCGGCAGCATCATCATTGCCACGAATGTGATGCGCGATTATTCGCCGCCCGCCGCGCCGGCGAAGGGCGAGATGCAGCCAATGGTACGCATTCTTGCGGCTGCCCAGGAGGCGGCGCCCGAAGGGTGGCCGGTCGCGACCATCTCGATGCCGGCGAAATTGGGCCTGCCCGCCGCCGTGCAGGTGGCATTGCCTCCGGGGCGGCGTCCCCAGCAAGGGGTGAATTTCATCGGGCTGACCATTTACGTCGATCCGGTTTCGCTCAAGATCCTGGGAAGCGAGGAGCGGCGCCGTGCCGGCCCGTTCACCCGGACTCTCACCAGCTTGCACATAGCCCTTATGGCGCCAGGATATTATGGCCTCCAGGCGGTCGGATTTCTGGGCATCGCGATGGTGCTCTTCGGGCTGTCGGGACTGACATTATGGTGGCCACGCAAAGACCAATGGCGTCACGCCTTCGGGATAAGGCGGGGAGCGCATGGCTTTCGTTTCAATCACGATCTCCACAGCGCGGTCGGATTTTGGTCATTGATCGTCTTTCTGATCATCAGCATCAGCGGCGTCGATCTTGCCTTCCCCGTGACCTTTCAATCCGCCGTCGGCCAGGTGCTTCCATTGAAGACGGGACTGACGAATGCCGCAGTAAATCCAACGGTCGCGGCGTCCATTCGCGACAAGAATGCGCTCACCCCCGATGAGGCAGCACGCGTGGCGCTTTCCTCCATCCCCAACTCGCGGCTCCTGCAGGTTCAGCTGCCACCGCGCCCGGACGGCGTTTACATGGTCACGCTGGCGCCGAGGCCGTTCGACGATGGCGCGCCGCAGATCTCGACCTTTATCGGTCCGGGGCCGGAAATCCTGGATGTTGTCGATCCCCGAAACTACTCCGCG
>DATHDZ010000014.1:0-4762 GCA_035318785.1 Micropepsaceae bacterium | reverse complement strand
GAAAAACGGATGGGACATCAAGCTTACGGACATATGCGAAATTGGGGATCAATTGTACTCTGGTTAGTATTGATTGCAGGGGTGTGCGGCTTGGTTTTATTTTGGATTTTTGGCGGATAGAATTGGCACTGTCCAAAAGCACTGAGTTGATTCTCAACCTTCAGACCGCGAAGGCGTCCAATCGAGCTATTCGCTCATCGAACTCTTGATGTCGAGCAGCAGCCGTCCCCATCGGATCACTTCCGCCTCAGCCGCTCCCGCGAGCCGGCATCGGCTTGAACGTCAATGGCCCTCGAGGAAGACGTAGTTCTGCCAGCTGCGCATGCGCAACAGGATTTTGCGCATCACCGAGACATGGTGCCAGTGCTCGGTATAGATTGCGACCTGCGCGGCGGGGCCGAGCGGAATTTGATAGGGCGACATGTCGTCCTCGATGTCGATGACGGCCAGCGCCCGGCCGCCTTCCGTCCGGGCGCCGACATCCACGAGCGTCCCCGTCGCCGCGAGTTGGCCAGCGGCGATCGCATCGAGCACGAGACGCACTTTGCCCTTGAATACGCGGCCGGGCACGGCATCGAAAGCGGCCTCGACCTCGTCGCCGGCCTTCACCCGTTGAAGGGAATTCTGCTGGAACGCCGCTGTGAACTCTCGGTCGCGCTTGTCGGTGTTGATGAAGACCATGACCGGGCGCAACGGCGCGGGGACAACGTACACTCCCGGCCGTAGCGCGACCTGGGTGACGAACCCGGCCGCGGGCGCCCGCGTCACGGTTTGGTCGAGATCCCACTGCGCATCCGCCAGCTCGGCGCTCAGGCGGGCGACCGTCGTATTGACCCCTTCGATGTTTGAGGAATAGGCAAGCCGCGCCCGCTCCTCCTCGGCTCTCGCCCCCATCAGCGACTGGTTCGCCGTTTCGAGATTGCGAGTAAATGTGTCGAGCGTCGCTTGCGCGATGATCTTCTTTTCGAACAGTTCGGCTTGCCGATCATAGTTTTGCTGCGCCAGCTCGCGCTGCGCATTGGCCCTTTCGGTGCTTGCAGTTGCCTGATCGAGGACGGTCTTGAGCTGCTTCACGTTCTGCTCGGCTTCCGCCAGCGCAGCCTTCTTCTGGTCGACCACGAATTGGTAGGGCGCGGGATCGACCCTAAACAACACATCTCCTTCCTTGAGCGGCGCGTTCGTCTGCGCCGGCACCTCGATCACGCGGCCCCTGACCGACGGCAGCACCGGAGTCACTGCGAAATAGATACGAGCATTGGTGGTGAAAGGATGATTGTAGTTCATGATCAGCAGCAGCAAGGCGATGCCGATGATGCCGCCTAGCGTCGCGGTCGCGAGCGACCATTGGTTGACCGGTATCCGGAAAACCTTGAACACGACATAGCAGATCGAGAGGTAGATCAGGATCAGCAGGAGCTCCATTATTTGCCTCCCGCCTTGATGCTGCTTTCGAGCGCTGCGACCCGCCGCCGCAGATCCTCCAGCTCGCTCACGTTGGCCGGCGGTTCGGCGCCACCGTTGCGCGATTGCGCCGGAAATCCCCAGCCGCTATCGGGACGGTACGCCATCGCCCAGATCCAAAGGAACGGCCACAGCGCGTGCAATGTGAACAGGCTCACCCACCCGGCGGCGTGGATCGCATCCTGGTGGGGATGATGACGGCTCTCGGCGATCTTGGCCGGGATATCGTGGATCGCGATGATGCCGTAGAACAGCACCACAACCACGAAAATCAGCAGGAAAAGCGCGAAATAGTTCAGAAACGGATCGCCCATGAGCGACAACCTCTTCGCTGCCCTTCGCAAATGGCCGTGGAGCGCCGAACGGCTTCTATGAACATATTGAGCCATTTACTGCGCGGGGCAAGACGTTGCGTTCCAGATTCAGCCGCGTACTGAGTGATCGTTGGATCGCTCGAGAATTTGCCTGAGCCGGCGACGTTCACTCTTCCTGGCCCAGACGTCTCCGTCCGCGTACAGCGCGCAGAGGGTCTGGTCCGCCTCCGCTGCACTGCGGGACTTCAGCGTTTCCGCGCGGCCAGATTTGACATCGCTCGCATGCAGCGCGCAATGGTGGACCTAAACGGCCGCATCGCGATGAGATATGCGACCAGAACGATGAAGCCCAAACCGAACATCGCCCGGATTGCGGTGAAATTCGGCGACTTTTCATCCACGAATACGGCGGGTAGCAGCGTCATCAGCGCCAGGATTTTTGTCCCGATCCAATCGAGCATCGGCTTCCTCCGCAGGGTACCAACAGCCATAGCGCTATTGGCTGCTTCGATTTTTGTCAAAGCCCCTTCGCTCCGCCGGGAGCGGGGTGGGCGGGCGATGCGTCGAGCATTTTCCGGAAAAGTGGACGTCCGGTTTTCCGCAGAAAATGCGGCCACGGCAAGGAATCCAGAGCGCGCCTCACCAGGATATCGAGTCAACGCAAACGGAACGCGCTCTAGTATCTCTCCGCGACGAATTTCACTCCCCTCATTGAAGCTTGATCGTCATATCGTCCCTTGTCCGATCGCTTCGGCAGCTTGATCTTCGGGCGCTGTACCTTCTCGAACGGAATCCGCTTCAGGATATGGGAGATGCAGTTGAGCCGTGCGCGCCGTTTGTCGTCCGAGCGCACGACATGCCAGGGCGCGTGCCTGCTGTCCGTGCCCTTGAGCATCATGTCGCGTGCGCGTGAATAGGCATACCAGCGCTGGAAGGACTCGAGATCCATCGGGCTCAACTTCCACTGCCGCACCGGGTCATCGATGCGCGCATGGAACCGTCGCTCCTGCTCCTCCTTACCGACTTCCAGCCAGATCTTGATCAGGATGATGCCGCCGTCGACGGCATATTTCTCAACCTGCGGGCAAAGCTCGAGAAACCGGCGATGCTGCTCGTCGCTGCAGAAGCCCATGACGTATTCGACGCCGGCGCGATTATACCAGCTGCGGTCGAAGATCACGATCTCGCCGGCCGCAGGGAATCGCTCGATATACCTCTGCATGAACAATTGGGTCCTTTCCCGGTCGGAAGGAGCCGGCAGCGCCACGACGCGAAAGACGCGCGGGCTCACCCGTTCGGTGATGGCCTTGATGGTGCCGCCCTTGCCCGCGGCATCGCGGCCCTCGAACACGATGATGATCCGCGCGCCCTTGGCCTTGACCCACGCCTGCAAGTGGCAAAGCTCGACTTGCAGCTTGCGCAGCTCCTTCTCGTAGGCTTTGCGTTTCATCCCGGCGTTTTCATCCTCGCCGGCCGGCCGTTTCATCGCCATGGGATCGTCCATCGGTTACGTGCGGACCTTGCAGGACTCGCGCTACCCCGATGTGTCGGGGGATGCGCCTTGGTGTCGTCGGGCGAGCTAGTCGATAATATGATAACCGCCGTCCACGTACAGCGTCTCACCGGTGAGCAGGCGCGCCGCGTCGTGCGCCAGGAAGGCAGTGGCGACGCCCACGTCGTCGATGCTCACGAGACTGCGCGCCGGCGCCTTGACCTTGGCCTTGTCGAGCAGCGCGTCGAACTCGGGGATTCCGGAGGCGGCCCGCGTCGCGAGCGGCCCGGGTGAGATCGCGTGCACGCGGATGCCCTTGGGACCGAGCTCGGCTGCGAGGTAGCGCACTGCGCTCTCGAGCGCCGCCTTCGCGACGCCCATGATGTTGTAGTTCTTCACGACCACCTGGCTGCCGTAATAGCTCATCGTGAACAGGGCGCCACCCTTGCGCATCAGGGGCTCCGCCAGATGCGCCATGCGAATGAAGCTCCAGCAGGAAACGTCCAGGGTGGTCAGAAAGCCCTCCCGCGACACATCGACGACACGCCCCTGCAGTGCGTCCTTGGGCGAGAAAGCGATGGAGTGGACGACGAAATCGAGGCTGCCCCAATCCTTGGCGATCCGTTCGAAGACCGCTTCCATCTGGCCCGGGACGCGCACGTCGAGCGGCATGACGATCGGCGCCTCAAGCTCGCGGGCGAGCGGCTCCACGTATTTCCTGGCCTTGTCGTTGAGATACGTGACCGTGAGGTCGGCCCCGAATGCCCGGAATGCCTTGGCGCAGCCCCAGGCGATCGAGTCGGCATTGGCAATGCCGACGACGAGACCCTTCTTACCCTCCAGCAGCTTGGCTTTCGCAGCCGGGATCATCCTTCGGCCTCTTGGTCGGCGTTATGAAAGCGCATGCCGGCCGCGGCTGCAAGAGAACCTTCCGCAGCCTGGGACCCCACCGATACGCGGCCTTGTTCCTCCGCCGGGCGCGTGCTTACGCGCGCGCCGTGCTGCGGGAACTTCCCGGTTCCAGTGACGACCTGCGATCGACGCATTCGTTCCTTGTCACCGGCACGTACCGGGGCGGTTTCCGTCTTGCGCTTATTCTCAGCCGTTGCGCGGATGCAAATCGTGCGTGGCCGCCTTGCAGGATCGCGGGCTGTCAGCTGTTCGCGATCGGCCACCCACGCATCGTTGGGCGCGGGAACATCTGCAGCAGCTTTGGTCATTCATCGGACATCCGACGCGCCTGTCTGCCCCCACCATTTGCATGCGCAGCATCACGCATTCTTGATAGGACCCCGAGGCCTCCGGAACGGAACGCGTTACCGCCGGCTTGGCTTCGCGCCCGCGCTCTTGACCATGGCAACGCCTCCCAACTATGTTCTTGTGTAGTGTTGTCCTATTGTAATGCATTCTCGTTACAGGTCGTTGATGAAAATCATCCAGCTTCATTGCGAAGGATACTAATGTCGGCCAAGGAGCAAAGCATGGCGAGCAAACC
>DATHDZ010000013.1:0-7616 GCA_035318785.1 Micropepsaceae bacterium | reverse complement strand
GCAAGCGGCACAAACCGCCAGCGCGTGTCCAGCCGCTGAAACGGTCCTTCGACGTGACGGGCTTCGATCGTCCGTGCGCTGCGATCAAGCCGCACAAGGCTGACATAGCGCTCATGCAGCGCATGAAAGGCGATAGTCATCTCCGCTGTGACAAGCTCGACATTCCCATCCACCTCGCGTTTGCGGATGGTCACTTTGCGGCACCAAGGGAGAAACTCGGGATAGCGTTCTACGTCGCCGACCACGGCGTACATCTGCTCGGCCGTGTACGGAAGAATGCGCGTTTCCTGGTGAAGCGGCATGCGAGGAGGATCAGGTGCGGGCCGCCAGGCGTGCGGCCTTGAGCTGCGCGAAGTCTTCGCCGGCATGATAGGACGATCGTGTGAGCGGGCTCGCCGAGACCATCAGGAAGCCCTTGGCGCGCGCGATTTTCTCTAGAGCCTTGAATTCGTCCGGCTCCCAAAAGCGCGCGACCGGCGCATGTTTGCGGCTGGGCTGCAGATATTGGCCGATCGTGAGGAAATCGACATTGGCGGCGCGCAAATCATCCATCACCTGCATGATCTCTTCGCGCGTCTCGCCGAGACCCACCATCAGCCCCGATTTGGTGAACGCCTTCGGGTCGATGTCTTTCACGCGCGACAACAGCTGGAGCGACGTGAAATAGCGCGCGCCGGGCCGAACCGAAAGGTAGAGCCGCGGGACGGTTTCAAGATTGTGGTTGAACACGTCGGGCGGTGCCTTCATCACCGTTTCGACCGCGCCGTCCTTGCGCAGGAAATCCGGCGTCAAGATCTCGATCGTGGTCATGGGCGAACGTGCCCTGATCGCCCGGACAGTCGCGGCGAAATGCGCTGCGCCGCCGTCATCGATATCGTCGCGGTCGACCGATGTGATCACCACATGGGCGAGCCCAAGCTTCTCGACCGCGCGCGCCACATTCTCGGGCTCCTCGGTGTCGAGCGGGCCCGGCAATCCTGTCCGCACATTGCAGAAGGCGCAGGCACGGGTGCAGGTATCGCCCATGATCATCATGGTGGCGTGGGCCTTCTCCCAGCACTCGCCGATATTGGGACAGCCGGCTTCCTCGCAGACGGTATGAAGGTGATGCTCGCGTACGATGTCGCGGGTCTTGGTGTAACCCCGGCCGACAGGCGCCTTCACCCGGATCCATTCCGGCTTGCGCAGCAGCTCGGTGTCGGGGCGATGCGCCTTCTCCGGATGGCGCGGGCGGCGGTCTTTCGCCGCCTGATCGAAGATGGTCCTCATGGCCCATTCCTAACGCCTCATCGTTAGGAAATCATCTCATAAACGCATCATCGCCAACTTGTGTCGGCGCCTTATTACGTTAGGTTTCGCTAGGAGGAACTATCTTGACCGACAACGCAGGCCGCTATGACCCGGCGCGCGCGAGGCGCACGCTGTTCGCCGCCTTGATAGAGGCGAAGCGCACGTTCGGTCCCGATCGCCCCATCCTCATCGACGGCGACGAACGCAAGCTGACCTATCGGGAGTTGACGCTGGGGGCTCTGGCGCTCGGTCATGCGCTGAAGGAGAACACGCGCAAAGGTGAAGCGGTGGGTGTGCTTTTGCCCACCGGTATTGGCTCGGTCGTGACCGTGTTCGCCCTGTCCGCCTATGGCCGCGTGCCGGCCATGCTCAACTTCACCGCCGGGGCGCAGAGCCTTCGCGCGGCGCTGAAATCCGCACAGATCAGCCGCGTCGTTACCGCGCATCGCTTCATCGAGCTGGGCAAATTCGAGAGCCTGGAAGCCGAGCTCAAATCCTCCGCCGAGCTGGTCTATCTGGAGGATGTCAGAGAGGGGTTGTCCGCCTTCGACAAAGGCGCCGCTGCGATCGGTTCGGCGCTACCGCGAATCATCGCCGCCTACCCCTCGCCCGACAAGCCCGCGGTCATTCTTTTCACATCCGGCACCGAAGGCGAACCTAAGGGCGTGGTGCTCTCGCACGCCAACATCCTCGCCAATGTCGAGCAGGTGCGCGCGCATGTGCCGTTCCATGTCAGCGACGTCGTGTTCAACCCGCTCCCGACGTTTCATTCCTTTGGTCTTACGGTCGGCGCCCTCATGCCATTATATCTCGGCGTTCAGGCGGTATTTCATCCAAGCCCGCGCCAGCCGCATGAGATTGTCCGGCGCATCCGCGAGAACCGTGCCACGGTTCTTTTGGCGACCGATACGTTCATCTCGCAATATATGCGGACCGCCGCGGATGGCGACCTGTCAAGCTTGCGGATGGCGGTCTGCGGGGCCGAACGCCTGCACGACGAGACGCGTCAGCTCATCAAGCGCAAATACACGCTTGAGCTTCTCGAAGGTTACGGTGTTACCGAGGCTGCGCCCGTCATCTCCACCAATCAGCCGGGCGCGAACCGGCCCGGCACCGTCGGCCATGTCGTGCCCTCCCTGGAAACACGCATCGAGCCTGTCGAAGGCATCCGCGAAGGCGGCCGCTTGATGGTTAAAGGCCCCAATTTGATGCTCGGCTACCTGCATCCCGACAGACCCGGTGAACTGATTCCTCCGCCGGGCGGTTGGCACGACACGGGCGATATCGTGTCGATCGACGAAGAGGGCTATCTCGCGATCCGAGGCCGGCTGAAGCGATTCGCCAAAATCGGCGGAGAAACCGTCTCCCTCACCGTCGTGGAAAACTGTGCCTCCGCCCTGTGGCCCGATCATGCCCATGCCGCTGTTGCGATTCCCGACGGACGCCGGGGCGAAAGCATCGTCCTCGTTACGACCAACCCGGACGCCAACCGAAGCGACCTTCTGGCATGGGTGCGAAACCACGGTGTGCCGGAACTTGCCGTGCCCCGGCGCGTTGTTCCGGTCACGGACGTTCCCGTGCTCGGTACCGGGAAGACCGACTATGTGACCGTTGCTAAAATTGTCACGAAAGACACCGAAACAGCCGTCGAAACGTCTGCCGGCAAATAAACCATCCGAATGTGATTCTTTTGCTGTTTAGGTCACGTACCCCTAAAACCGGTTTCGACGTTGTGCGTTCTCTTCGCGGATGCTGTTAGAGAACGGCGTCGACATCGGGATGGGCGGAAATGTCGAGATGGTGGCTTGCGGGGGCTGCACTCTCATTCTTAACAGGGACAGCGTCAGCGCAAACCAGCGGCAGTTACGTTAACGCCGATACTCCCGCGCTGCCTTCCCAGGTCGCCACTTTGGCGCAACTCGATATCACCCAGACGGCAAGCCTGGAATCCCGGAACACCTTCGGTTCGGTTTACGGCTACGATCTTGGCAACGGCTTCAAGACCGAGATCCAAGGCCTGACCGCCCGCTCGTCCACCGAACGTTTGACCAATCTGCCGGCAGGCGGCAGCGGCTTTGCGGCAACCAGCTTCATGCTGAAAGGCATGTATGAATTCAGTGAAGGCGCCTGGCACATGAGCCCTTATGTCGGTGCGGGCTTTGGGGCGGTAAATGCAAACGCAGGCGTTCTCGGCGCAACCAGGAATGAGTGGCTGGGAAGCTATCAGGTGGGTGGCGGGCTCAATCTCGGCTTCACGCAGAAGCTGATGGGAAGCCTCGAATACCGCTGGACCATGGGATCAAAGCCTCGCTTTTTGCTGGCCGGAATTCCCACCAAGCTCGAAGTCAACCGGCACGGCTTTGTCCTCGGCGTGAACTACAAATATTGATCAACCGAACGATGCCTGCGCCGCGCGCCAGACTTTCTCGGGCGTCGCGGGCATGTCGATATGCGTCACGTTCAGAGCATCGGATATGGCGCCGATGATCGCCGGGAGCGACCCGATGGTGCCCGCTTCGCCGGCGCCCTTTGCTCCTAAGGGATTCGTCGTGCAGGGAATCTCATTATAGGAAATGTCCAGGTTGGGCATGTCGTCGGCGCGCGGCATGACGTAATCGACGAAGGTTGCGGTCATCAACTGGCCTGAGTCCGGGTCGTAGACGCAATTCTCCATCAGCGCCTGGCCCAGGCCTTGCGCGACGCCGCCATGGATCTGGCCATCCACGATCAGCGGATTGATCACCGTTCCCACATCGTCAACGACCACATATTGCGCGATGGCGACAGTGCCAGTGTCGGGATCGACTTCGACTTCGCAGACATGACAGCCATTGGGAAAGGTCGGCGGCGATTCGAAGCTGCCCGCGTCATTGAGCCCATCCTCAAAACCGGGAAGGTGCTCGCGCTTCAATTTGACCGCGAGCTCCGTCACGGAAATCGACCGCGACGTCCCGGTGACGAAAAATCGACCGGTGCCTTCGGCGACTTCGAACGCGACTGCGGCGGTGTCTGCTTGCAGCACCTGACCCGCCGCGACTTTTCCCTTTTTGACGATGCTCTCCACCGTCAAGGTAATCGCGTTGCCGGCCGTCTGGAGCGAGCGTGAACCCACCGTGCCTCCGCCAGAGACGCCGTAATCGGTGTCGCCTTGTTTGACGATCACCGATTCAAACGGCACGCCGAGCCGGTCCGATACGAGCTGCGCAAATGTGGTCTCGTGGCCCTGCCCGTTCGATTGCGTGGCGAGATAGACCTCGACCGCGCCATTCTCGGTGAAGCGGATTTTGGACGGCTCGGCTCCGGGCGGACCGCCCGATGCTTCGAAATAATAAGAGATGCCCCGTCCGCGGCGTTTCCCGTGCGCTTCCGATAGGCGGCGGCGCGCTGCGAAACCGTCCCAGTCGGCGCGCCGCGTAGCCTCTTCGAGATTGGCGATGAAATCTCCCGAATCGATCGAGAGTCCTTTCCAATTCCGATAAGGCAGCTCGTTCTTCGCGATCAGATTTCGCCGGCGGATTTCCCTGCGGTCGATCCCGAAGGCTTCTGCCGCCGCATCCAGCAGCCGTTCCGTGACATAGATCGCCTCAGGCCGCCCTGCCCCGCGATAGGACGTGACCGTGGTGGTGTTGGTGAAGTAGCCCTTAACGTGCGCGTAGACGATCGGCACGCGATAGACGCCGCCCATGACTCGCAATCCCGTCGTTGGGATGTGCGGTCCGACATGGGTCATATAGGCACCCAAATTCGCCGCGCTGGTCACACGCAGCGCAAGGATGCGTGCATCCGCGTCGAGCGCAAGCTCTCCGGTCATCTTCACGTCGCGACCATGGCCGTCGGCGAGAAAGGCTTCCATCCGTTCGCCGACCCACTTCACCGGCCGAAGGAAAGCCTTGGTGGCGATAAGAATGAGCGCAAGCTCCACGGCGACGGAGTTTTTCATGCCGAAGCCGCCGCCGACATCGGGTGTGATCACGCGCAATTTCTCGGGCGGAATTTTCAACACCGGACCGGCGAGCTTGTCGCGAATGCCGCTCGAACCCTGGGTCGAGGTGTACAGCGTGTAGCGGTCCGACGCGGGGTCATAGAGTCCGATGCCGCCGCGCGGCTCCATGGGATTCGGCACCACCCGATTTTGAACCAACGCGACCGAGACGGTGCGGGCTGCTCCGGCAAAGGCGGAAGCGCAGGCGGATTCGTTTCCGTCAGCCCAGTCGAACGCAAGATTGCCGGGCGCATCGTCCCAGACCGGTGGAGCATTGGGCGCCGTCTCGAGCGTGCCTGCCGCACCCAAGGGCTCATAATCCACAACGACAAGTTCTGCCGCATCTTTGGCGAGCGCCGGCGTTTCAGCCACCACCATCGCCACCGCCTCACCGGCGAAGCGCACCTTGTCGGCCGGCAAGAGCATCTTCGGCGATTGCTTCATGAGAGAACCGTCGCGACTCTTGAACGCACCGCGTACGGGCACAAAACCGGTGTCAGGAAGATCGGCGGCGGTCAGGACCCCAATGACCCCAGCAGCGGCGCGGGCGGCCGTCGCGTCCACGCCGCGAATGATCGCATGGGCATGGGGGCTGCGAACGAAAAAGGTGAACGCTGCGTTATCTATCTGGATGTCGTCGAGATAGCGGCCTTGTCCGGTCACAAAGCGGACATCCTCTTTGCGTCTGACGGGCTGTCCGATGCCGAATTTCATGATTTTATTCCCAAAATTCGAATTACCCTTGGCACGACTTAGAATTGAGCTGTCTTCGTCCGCTTAATATCATCTTAACGACGACTGGATAGTTTGCGCAGGAATATGGCGAGAAAACTCGTCTAGCTGGACGAAAATTCTGTGGGACAGGGTCTAAGCGGAAGCGCCGAACTGATGCGGGTTGCGGACTCCCTATCCGGTCCGAACAACCGCTTTGACGATATCTATCTCGCCATTGCCACCCTCTTCGAACGTCAAAACGGCGCGTTCAGCAAACAAGAACGCCAACTGGCCGCCGATATCCTGAAACGTGTCTCCAAAGACGTGGAGATGTCGATCCGCATTGGCGTGGCCGAACGATTGGCCCTCGACGAATCCGCGCCGCATGAACTCATCTTGCTGCTGGCGGACGATCGGATCGAGGTGGCGCGTCTGATCCTGGCTCGCAGCCCGGTGCTATCGGATGCAGACCTGATCCATGTGATCGAAAAGGGCTCCGACAATCACCAGATCACGATTGCCGAGCGGCCCGCCATCGGCGTGACCGTCAGTGCCGCTCTGGCGCGCAGCGAATGCGAGGCGGCCATCATCGCGCTTCTGCGCAACCGTACGGCGAAGATCGCCGCCGAGACCTTTGAGCTGCTCAGCGACCGCGCGAGGCGCCTGTCCCATCTCCAAGAACCCTTGAGCCGACGCCCCGATCTGCCGCCGGAGATAGCCCACAAACTCTATATCTGGGTTTCAGAGGCGCTGAAGACCGCGCTCGCCTCGCAATATCCCGATGTCGCAGGATCCCTGGCACAGGCGATCGAGCACACCAAGGATGCCCATCAGAACCATGAGCCCCCGGTGCCGGAGGCCAACGCCAAAAAGCTCGTCGCCAAGCTGTTTGCTTCCGGGCAATTGCGCTCGTCGTTCCTGATCCGGGTCCTCAATCAGGGCCAGATGGAGCTGTTCGAGCACGCTTTCGCCACGCTTCTCGATATGGATATCGAGACCTTGCGAAAGGCCTTATATGGGACCTCCCCTGCGATGGTCGCGCTGGCCTGCCGCGCTGCCGGCATCGACCGTTCCGTCTTCATGACGGTTTTCCAGCTTTCCCGCCATCACAGGCAGATTACGGCCCTGCTTTCCGAATCGGACCAAAAGCAGATCTCGGCCGTCTTCGACGACGTCCAAAAAGCCGAAGCATTGGATAGGCTTAGGGCTCAAGCCGCCTGAATTGGAAATATCGGCCCGGGCTTGCTACATGTAAGCCATGATTGATCCCTTCGGCCGCACCGTCAGCTACCTACGCGTCTCCGTCACCGACCGCTGCGATTTCCGCTGCGTGTACTGCATGCCCGAACATATGACGTTCCTTCCCAAGGCCGATGTCCTGTCCCTCGAGGAACTCGACCGGCTGTGCGGCGCCTTTATCCGCAAAGGCGTGAACAAGCTGAGATTGACCGGGGGCGAGCCGCTCGTGCGGCGCGATGTCATGAAGCTGTTCCGCTCGATCGGGCGTCACCTCCAGACCGGAGATTTGAAAGAGCTGACGCTGACGACGAATGGCAGCCAACTCGCGCGCTTTGCCCCTGAGCTGGTCGACTGCGGCGTCAAGCGGATCAATGTTTCCGTCGACACGTTG
>DATHDZ010000012.1:0-4611 GCA_035318785.1 Micropepsaceae bacterium | reverse complement strand
GCTTGTTCGAAAACTACACCGCAATCCTCGACGCTTGCCAGTTCGCATGGCGTAGCCTTCTCAACGAGCTCGGTCGCATCAAGTCCATCGCCAGCCGTGATTGGGCTGTTATCGGTTAATCATTCCGAAGTCTGGTATAAGGCGTTGCCTCCCTATAGATCGCTATACTGTTGCTCGACGTTGGATTCCGCAGTTTCTCCGTCGCCTCTTTCGACGGGAGAATGAGCCGGGTTTGTCAGGCCGGGCGCCGAGGGACTCGGCGCGGCCGCCATAGATCAGTCGAAGCCTGGCGGCTACTTGGCCACTGCCGCCCTCGCCGCCGCGATTTTCGCTTTCACGGCATCGAGGTTGAAGCTGGCACCCCTCTGCATTGGCGGAAACTCGATCGCAGTCATGGCCAGCTTCTCGACCTGCTGCTGGACAAACACGAAGCGCCAGAATTCGTACTTGAACCAGTCGAAGTATTGTTGCGCTCCGTATTTGGACCCGCTATCGGGCCAGCCAGTGCGCTCGAACGGATCAAGACGGAGGTTGGTCAGATAGGGTATGTCAGGCTTGGTCTTGTCACCCAGCCAGCCGCCGGGCTGGTCGATGAAGCGATATTTGTAGTCGTCGATACGCACGGCACCCAACTCGCTTTCGCCGAAATACCAGATCTCGTGCCGGTTCGACGGTCCCTTGCCGGTGATCATGTCCATCTGATTGTACCCATCCAGATGGCACTTGTAGGTGCGGTCAATGATGTGCTTGCCCTTCTTTAGCTCCTCGACAATGTTCGGGTTGCCGGCAGCGGCCAGCAGCGTCGGGAACCAGTCCAGCCCGGAGATGATGCCGTTCTCGACCTTGCCGGCCGGCACCTTGCCGGGCCAGCGGATCATCGCCGGCGCGCGGAAGCCGCCTTCCATGACCGTGCCTTTGCTCTGCGCGAACGGCGTCTGTCCGCCATCGGGCCAGGTGAAGACCTCGGTGCCGTTGTCGGTGGTGAAGATGACAATGGTGTTGTCGTCTACACCCATGTCCTTGAGTTTCTGCATCACGATGCCGACGTCGTCGTCGAGTTGCGCCATGCCGGCTTCATGAATGGTCCAGCCGTTCTTGGAGTTGCGCATCGCCTGGTATTTCGGCGACAGGTGCGTGACGATGTGCATGCGGGTCGGATTGAGCCACAGGAAGAAGGGCTTGTTGTCGGCTTTGGCCCTGTCGATGAACTGGAGCGCGAAGTCGCGGATTTCATCGTCCACGGTTTCCATCCGCTTGGGATAGAGCGTTCCCGCGTCCTCGATCCTCTGCCTGCCGACCTTGCCCCAGCGCGGATCGACGGTGGGATCGTCCACGTTGGTCGCCCACGAGTGGACCATGTTGCGCGGTCCGACCGTGTTCAACAGCTCCTGCGGGTAAGCGGGATGGGCCGGGTCTTCCATCGCGTCGAGGTGATACAGGTAGCCGAAGAACTCGTCGAAGCCGTGCACGGTCGGCAGAAATTCGTTTTTGTCGCCAAGATGGTTCTTGCCGAACTGGCCGGTGGCGTATCCGATGCCTTTCAGCGCGGTGGCGATCGTTACCGCCTCCGCCGGTATTCCTATGGCTGCACCGGCCTGGCCGACAGTGGTCATGCCGGTGCGGATCGGCAGCTCGCCGGTAATGAAATTGGCGCGGCCCGCGGTGCAGCTCGCTTCCGCGTAGTAGTCGGTGAACAGCATTCCTTCGGCGGCAATCTTGTCGAGGTTGGGAGTCCGGCCGGCCATTAAGCCGCGGTGATAGGCACCGATATTCCACATCCCGATGTCGTCGCCCATGATGACGACGATGTTGGGCCGCTGCCCGGCCGGCGCGGGCGCCGGTGCCGGGGCTGGTTGCTGCGCTTGCGCAGCGCTTGTCAGGCCGACGGCCGAGAGCGCCGAGGCGGCGATGAGAGAACTGCCGCTCAACAAGAGAGCGCGGCGTTTCAATCCTCCGCCGATTGGCTTTGTGCTGGTTTCAGGCCTTCCTGGAATCTTATCCTTGCTCATGGCTGATCCCCTTCCTGGTGATGCACCTCGGCCGGACGATAGCGGCGACAGTAGTTAGGAGCGCAGAGATGCGAGCCGCACTTAAGCACCTTGCGTGGAATCCTGACGTTCGGTTGACAAGAGTCGGAGCTCGCGGCCTCGGGCCGGATTTTGCGGGATGCAGCAGGCTTTTTCGGGGCATCGGCTTCATGCTTCGGCGAATACCAATCAGCCGTCCATTCCCAGACATTGCCGATCATGTCGTGCAGGCCGTAGCCATTGGCAGGAAATGCGGCGACGGGCGAAGTACGTTCGAAGCCATCGGTCGCGAGATTTTGGAGCGGGAAATCGCCCTGCCCTGTGTTCGCCATTTGCTTGCCACCAGGCGTTTGCTCGTCGCCCCAGGCGAATTCCGCACAGTCAAGTCCGCCGGCGCGGCGAACTCCCATTCGGCCTCGGTCGGCAATTCCTTGCCGGCCCATCTGGCATAGGCTTCGGCGTCCCGGAAGGCGACGTGGACGACCGGGTGGTCATCGAGCCCGCTGATGTTGCTGCGCGGACCATAGGGACGGCGCCAGTTGGCGCCGAATTTGAACGTCCACCATTGCCCCCAATTGCGCAGGTCCACAGCCTGCTCAGGCGGTGTGAAGACAAGCGAGCCGGCCTTGAGCATGTGCGGCAAAGCACCTGGATAGTCCTTCGCGTCGGGTGCAATTTCGGCGAAAGTGACGTAACCGGTCGCGTTGACGAACTTGCGGAATTGGCGATTGGTGACCGGTGTGCGGTCCATCCAGAACTCGTCCACGGTGACGCGGTGGACCGGCGCTTCTTCAGGATAGTGCTTATCCGAGCCCATGCGGAACGTGCCGCCTGGCACATAGAGCATCGCGGCTTCTGCCGAATTCTCGCACGATAGGTCGGAGCCAAACGATTTCGTATCAGCGGGTTTCATTGCGAACTCCCGGGCTGCATTTAATCGACCTGCGCTATTTCCATAACATTTTCCTCGCCGGTTGTCAGGCGGACACACGGAAAGAAAAACCCCCAGCAGTTTCCTGCCGGGGGTTCCTTAGAGAAGCGTGTCAGACGATCAGGATCAGAAGTTGCGCTGAACGCGAACGTTCAGAGAGACAGTGTCCTGGTCCTTGAACTCGTAGCGAGCCACCGGCTTGGGAGCGGTCGGGCCCAAGATAGCACTGCCGGTGAACTTCTGGTCGAGAGCGAAGTACATGACTTCGGCCGAGAACGTCAGGTTCTTGACAGGAGTCCAGCGGGTGACCACGCCGATTTGCGCCACGTTGAAGTCCGGGTTGCAGCTGTAGTCTGCGCTGGGAGCAGTAACGCGTACAGCTGTGTAAACCGCACAGATGTTGGCTTTCGCAACGCCGTCATAACGAACGCCGGAGTAGCTGCCGAACAGGCTGGACGACCAGTACGGATCCCAGTTGTGGTTGAACGCACCGCGAACACCGAAGGCTTCCGTCAGATGGAGCCTTCCGTCACCGCCGGCGAACGCGCCGGTTCCACCGGCGGGGAGATAGACGGCATCGGTTGTCGCACCGAAGCCGATGCTCTGATACGCACCCGCACCCGATCCGCCGAACATCGTGAAGGACGGCGAAGTCGCGCTGGTGGAGATCACGTTCTTGGTGTCACCCTTTGCCCAACTCACGTCGATCTTGAAGTCGTCGCCGGGTCCGGTCGGGATGTTCTTGATCTGCAAGGCAGCCATCACCGAACCGCCCCACTTGGTGTCGGGGTGGCCAGAGGTTTCCGAGCCGGCGATCGGAGATGCGCCTACGAGATTGATTGCGCCCGGGACCACCGCAGTGTTCAGGAGGTTGTAGGAGCCATCGACTTCATGCAACGCGCCCGAAATCTGGAACAGACCCCAGGCCTGATCGACACGGATGTTGCCGACCACGTCAGGAGCATGCACGCCACCGTAGGCGTTGGCGATACCGCCGGTCGCCGTGAGCGGAACCGTCAGATTGCCCACAACCGTGCGGTTGAATGTGCTGGGATCATCGAGACCGATGGTTCCCGACACGCCGTTGCCGAACTGGGCGGTGTACTGGATGTTGTTGACGCCGGTGACGGTGTCATGACCGCCGAGCAGGAACGACGTGTTGTTGCCCGGATAACCATGCCAGGGGGTCGCGTAGGCCGAGGCCGACTTACCGAAGGTGAAGCCCGCGAACTGGATGAACACGAACTCAACCGCGGTGTAGCCTTCGCCGGGATTCTGGAAGTAGGCCGTGGAGGTCGGTAGAGTGCCCGCATTCGCTGGGTTGGTGTTGTTGTTGCCCAGGGTCTGGAACTGGAAGTCGGCCTGACCGAAGGTGCGGACCACGCCGTATTCGGTCGCGGTGCGGGTATCGATCGTCAGCGCCATACGGGAGCGGGAAGCGAAGTAATCGTAGTAGCGATTGCGCTGACCGAGGTCACCCGACCATGCCGGCTGATCGTAGAGGCTGCCGTTGAACGTGGTGTCAACGCGCAGATAACCACCCAGCTTGATGCAGGTGTCGGTGCCCGGAATATAGAAGAAACCGGCACCATACAGGGAGCAGATCCTCACGTACTCGACCGCTTTGGCCTTGACGGGAAGATCAGCTGCCTG
>DATHDZ010000011.1:0-2606 GCA_035318785.1 Micropepsaceae bacterium | reverse complement strand
CTCTGAAGGCAGCGCTTCATTCCGCGTTCGACGCGATTGCGCGAAACTTAGATCGCAGAGCGCAAGCGTCGCCATCAATACGGCTGCAAGCCTTGTCACGAATGTCGTCATCGTAATTCCACTTGGATGAAAAGCTATGTTTCGCGCGGATGATCTGACGTCTTCGACGTTGAGACCCCCGGCCGGCCGCGCATTTCGCCTAGAAATAGCGGGAGATAGTAGCACGATTTGCCAATCGAATTCGGGCCAAGGCAAATAACGGCCGTAATGGTTACTGGCGAAAGCCCGCCGCCATCCGTCCTATGTTACCTTCGCATCTGGCCGCCAAAGCGTGCAGGCAATGCGGAGACCCAACGTTACCAGCAGGAAGCAGAAGACGTCGAACGAGCGCGCGGATGATCCGGCCCAAATAATCGGAACAGCTAATACGCGCTGAGGAGATCGACCTTGGCGTTTGCAAGGATCAGACGCCGCGCCAACAGCGCGGAAAGATTGCGCATGATCTGCAGCGCGATCTGGGGGCGGAGCTTGCGGTAGTCGGCAAAGGCGTCGAGCGGCAGTTCCAGGCATTTGACTGGCGTATCGGCCCAGACATCCGCACTGCGCTTGTGCTCGAGGATGGCCATTTCGCCAAATTCCATTCCGGGCCCGAGCGACGCGAGACGCACGCCGCTCGGCAATTTGACGCTGACCATGCCGCTCTGGAGAAAGAACAGTGAATTGGCCGGCTCACCGGCGCTGATGATGCGCTGGCCCGCTTCATAGCGGCGCGCGGTTGAAAGTTCGGCCAATGCCGCGATCTCATCCGCGGACAGTTCCGCCAGCAACGCCTGCTCGCCGAGATGCGAGGTCTCCTTCAAGGGCGTGAAGCCGCCGTGCCGGTAGATCACCTGATCCTCGGCCCATTCGATGGCGTCATCCAGAAGCGCGAAGCGTCGCAGCCTTCGCGGTTCGTCGGTTTGCGCGCGGACCGCCTCCCACACCGGCGACGCCGCCTCGAAACCTGTCAGGATCGCGGTGATGCCGTTATTGCCGAGGATCGTGAGGTTCTCACCCAACAGCCGCGCACCCGCCGCGGTGATGTCCGGCACGCGGCGGAAATCGAGAATGAGGAGCGGCGCGTTCGGCGGCTCGCCGGAGAGCCTTCGCGTGACGTAGTCGATCGCCGCGAAATTGAGCGCGCCCACCAGTTCAATGACGCGGATGTCGCTGTGATGCTCGTCGAGGATCTGCTGTTCGTGAGGCTGGCGGCTGCGGCGCGAGGAAATGCCGAAAACATCGTAATCCGCGATGATGCAGGTGCGAACATCGGCGCTGCGGTTGAGCATATGGAGATCGAACCGCGCCGACAGCGCCTCGCATACCCTGAGCCCGCGCACGCTGTTGCCATGGCTGTCGAGACACGGCGAGAAGGTACCAAGCCCGATCTGCGACGGTAGCGCTGCGACGATGCCGCCGCCGACGCCGCTCTTGGCCGGAATGCCGACGCGATAAATCCATTCGCCGGCATAGTCATACATCCCCGAACTCATCATCACCGAAAGCGTACGGGCTACGACATGCGGCGTGATCACCTGAACGCCGGTAACCGGATTGACGCCGCGGTTGGCCAAGGTCGCCGCCATGACCGCGAGATCGCGCGCGGTGACCAGCACGGCACATTGCCGGAAGTAAGTATCCAGCACGGCATCGACGTCGCCCAGCACGACAGAATAATTCCGCAGCAGCCAGGCGATCGCCCGATTGCGGTTGCCGGTGGTAACTTCGGAAGCATGTACGGCGTCGTCGACGCCGAGCTCGCGGCCGGCGAATTCACTCAGCTTCTCCCGGATGCGCTCGAATGCCGCCGCGCCGTCGACCTGATGGATCAGTCCGGAACATGCGATCGCCCCGGCATTGACCATGGGATTGAACGGCCGATTGTCGTTGGTGAGCCGGATCGAATTGAAAGCCTCGCCGCTGGGCTCAACTCCGATCGCAGCCGCGACGCGCTCTTCCCCCACCATCTCCAGCGCAAGGGCAAACACGAAGGCCTTGGAAACCGACTGAATGGTAAAAGGCACGGCGCTGTCGCCGACCTCATAAATATGGCCGTCGATGGTGACGAGGCCGATCCCGAAATGCGCCGGATTGGCCCGCTTCAGCTCGGGGATATAGTCGGCGACGGCGCCGGAATCGTCTGCCCTGAATTCTTCGTAGCAGCGGGTCAGGAAGCGCTGCAGCGGAGGTTGCGTGGCGTAACCGGTATTTCTGGCCTTGGCGCTGGTCGAAAGGGTAACCTGGACGTCCACGATCGCTTCCTTGTTCGATCGAAACGAAGCAATCCCCATGCCATGGGTGCAGCCAAATGATGCGCTGCCACGCGCATATGCGTCATCCTGACGCTATTCACCTATTTCGCTTGCCACTGGCACCCGAATTGCTTCGATATCGTGATCGCTTGCTCGGGGAAACCCGAAGTTCATTTCTGAACCAACGCCCTGCAGCGGATACGGGCCATCAAATGGCAATCAAGAAGGCCAGAGAACCGTCACCCTTATGGGTGTGGCTCGCATTCGGCCTGCTGGCTTTTGGCGCCATCGCCTACGTGACGGTCGTCTCGATTA
>DATHDZ010000010.1:0-3837 GCA_035318785.1 Micropepsaceae bacterium | reverse complement strand
CGGCGCAGCGTCTGAACGTATCGCTTCGCTCATTTCATCCAGACGTATCAGTCTTCCCCGATAGGGTTGTCGGGTCGACCTGCGCATTGTCCTTTTCGAGGATTGCTCGGCGTTCACTCGCGTTGCGGCCTGCACACTCGCTCTGTCACCAATTTGTGACACGCTGATCGAAGGCTTCAGCCACTTCGTTACCTCTATGACTGCTCCGATTGCTTCCGGCTGGAGCGATTGCCGGGTGGGATTTTCACCCACTGGAAAGCGCCGCCTTTGCACGGCGCACACCCGGAACGGACATTCGGTTTGAGCACGTGTGAGAAGCAGATCGAGATCAGGTTGTGCCGCTGGTGGAACACACTAAGCGCCTCGCCTGCGCTCCACAAAAAAAGCCCCGGACGATGCCGGGGCTTTAATTAATGGAGTTTGGAGAAGATCAGTATCGGGCTACGACCGGGCCGCCGAACTTGTATGCGATGCCTACGCGCGCGCTCTGTACGTCGCCGCTGCTCCAACTAAAATTAACGGGGCCCGTACATCCGTGGCACGGAGCGGGCAGAAAGAACCCCGTTGCTGCCGCACCATCGAAGCCATAATAGAGATATTCGGCACGAAGTGACACGTTAGGCATGAAAGCCCATTCAACACCGCCTCCCGCCACCCACCCCGTTTTCGTGCGGTTGAACGATACGGCAGCGGTCTCACCACCCAGAGCGGCGAGGCTCCCCTTGTAATCAACGCTGGTCCACGCTGCGCCGCCCGTTACGTATAAGAGAACCTTGTCCGCAGCGTACCCAATGCGGCCTCGCGCACTTGCCAGCCACTTTACATTCTCGGACGCCGACATCGTCGTCCCCGGGATTGGAGCACCACCTGCTATTGCAGGCGAAAGCGAATTCGAATTCTTCAGCGACGTGGCCGATATGTCGGCTTCAACACCGAGAACCAGCGGTGAATTCCACTGCCAATTATAACCGGCGTACAGCCCACCAATCACAGCAGATGTTGACCCGCGACCGAAAGTATTTGGATCAAACCCACCTCCGTTCGTATCAATTGTCGTCTCACTGATATCCGGCCCCCAGGCGCCACCGACATCGGCGCCAATATAGAACCCGGTCCAATTATAGATGGAGGCCGTTGCCGGGGCTTTCGTATAACGCTGGGCCATGTCGGCGGCGGACGCCGCGCCAAGGCCGAGGATGGCGCTAATTGCCACCGTTGCTGAAACGATCAAATTTGAATTTCGCATTTCGCGCTCCAATGCACTGCGGCCCGGGAAGGAATCCGGGTCCAACGCAACTTACTTCTGAGTTGCAATCCGTTTACCTCTCAATAAATGGGCGTCGGCAGATTTTGGCCGGGTGTTGCAAAAATATCGCCGCCGAGGCCGCCTCAGTGCGTTGGCTTTTTCGGAGGCAGCATCGACTTCAGATCGAGCACGGACATCTTGGACATTGGGTGGTGTCTCACGTTGAAAATAAGCGGGATTGACGGGCTGCAGCACACGCACGCCGCAGGCTGGTGCTATGCTCAGCAAAAAGCAGGAGGGCATAAATGGCAGTCTCGACATGCATCAATTGCAGCGGACACAGCTTCGAGCTCGCGCTGTTCACGCCGAGCAGCGAGAGCAAGACCAATGTCATCGATGAATAGCGCGGCATGCACGCCGCATGGTGCCGACAGTAGTTGGGATGATCGCTGCCGCTCCTGCTGGCATTGCAAAACAGGGCGCTGGCACCGGCACCAGCGACCGGCCAGTGACAGGCGTGCTCGCCCAGTTCGATCAGCGGCAGGGCCGTGGCCGGAGGCCCCAGTTCCTCGACAGCTGGCACTGGCCTGACCATGACGGGCGCAACCGGCGCGGTGGCTGAACGTCTGCACCAAAACAGGCGGGCCTTGGCAACGATTTGATAACCCAATGGGCGGGGTAAAGAGAGCGCGGCCGGGATCGAATACGGTTAGCGACTTCCGGAATTGGCACAAAGCTGACGTAACCGTCGCCCTGATGAATGTCCGCTTCCAGGGGAAGAACTGACATCGATCATTCGCGGCTTGAGGTCTGCTTTTGACCCATTTGAGACATCGCGCTTCTCGCCTTAAGCGCCGTAGCCACTTTCAGTCGCTGGCGCGGTAAGGCGCGGGCCGTATGTACACCGCACAAAAGGCACACTGCTTGCTGAAGAATACGACCCATCCCCGCGGATTTCCTGTACGATGCTCGGCAAAAGGCGCATGGACTGCATTCTCGCTGAATGCGGCCTAAAAGATATGCCTTTGACAAGCCCAGGGAGAGTCAAAATGAAAACGCCAAGGAGTGGAGCGACGAGCCTCGCGCTGGCGCTGCTGTTTGCAATCGGAGCGACGTCGATATGTGCCGCCAAGACATTCGTCTATGTGTCGAATGCGCAGGACGGCAATATCGACGCCTACACCATGGACACGAGCTCCGGCTCGCTCACGCCGATCGGCAAGGCCGAGGCCGGCAAGCTGGTCATGCCGATGGCAGTCAGCCCGAACAAAAAGCACCTCTATGCCGTGGTACGCTCGCAGCCGCTGCGCGTATTCACCTACGCCATTGATCCGGCAACCGGCGCGCTCACGCAGAAAGCATCGGCGCCGCTTCCGGACAGCATGCCCTATGTCTCGACCGATCGCACCGGGCGCTACCTGTTCACCGCCTCCTATGGCGGCGACAAACTCGCGGTGAGCCCGATCGGCGAGAATGGGCTGGTCGAGGCGGAAGCGATTCAGGTGATCCCCACCGGCCGCAATGCGCATTCGATCTTGCCCGATCGCAGCAACAAATTCGTGTACGCGGCCACGCTTGGCGCCAACCAGGTGTTGCAATTCAGCTTCGACAGCAATACCGGCAAGCTCACGCCCAACGACCCGGCGGCGGTCAGCCCTGGGGCGGGTCACGGCCCGCGCCACATGGCGTTCTCGCCCGACAACGAGAACCTCTATGTGCTCAACGAGTTGTCGGGGCACGTCACGCAATACGCGGTCGATTCCGGCAAGGGGACGTTGACCCTCGTCGAGAGCATCAGCTCGGTGCCGGCGGATGCCGGCCTCGCTTGGGGTACGCCGCAGGCGCCCGTCGGCGCTGCACCGACGCCCGCCGCAGCGCCGCCGAAGGACGAGAACCCGAAAGTCTGGGCGGCTGACATCCAAATTACGCCCAACGGCAAGTTCCTGTATTCGACCGAACGTACCACCAACAAGATCGCCTTGTTCACCGTGGCACCTGGAACCGGCAAGCTCGCCTACGTCGCCAATTTCGCGACCGAGGCGCAGCCGCGCGGCATCAGGATCGATCCGAGCGGCCAGTACCTCGTCGCGTCGGGTGAAAAGTCGGATCACCTTTCGGTCTACAAGATCGACCAGAGCACGGGCAAACTCGGCGAGCCCAGTCGCTATCCGGTGGGAAATGGAGCGAACTGGGTGGAGATTGTCGACGTGCAGTGAGGGTGCTCGCTTTGTGTGCGCAGGCCTGAGTTAACCGCTTCTGGCGATAGACGCGGTTCCCCGCAATGCATGAAAACGACGGCACAAATGTGCCGGCCCTCTGCTATACGGCCGCTATCGGGGTAGCCCGGACATTGTGCAGCTTCCGGTTGTGTGGCACCTTTGAGACATGCCGAGTGTATTGAGCAATGTCCGCTTTCAGGGGTAGGGCGGAAGGCATCTGCTCGTGCTGAGTGTTTCTCAGTTTGACCCGGAGCGGACATGGACGCGGACGTGGTAGAGCCAACGAGTGTTGCACGACCTGAGAAAGGTGTGAACTTAGTCAGCAACCTTGACCAACCCGAAGCCGCGAAAATCTGCTACGAACTCGGAAGT
>DATHDZ010000009.1:0-2905 GCA_035318785.1 Micropepsaceae bacterium | reverse complement strand
GACCCGATATTCATTTGTCGAGCGGGACCCTGACGCGCGCAGAAATCACGACCCGTCGGCAACGGCCACTCGATCTAGTGATCCCGCTGATCAGGTATCTCACAGGAATCGATGGATAGGCCCTCTCCTCCTGAGCCCTCCCTCGGACGCTCGCGGCTGGGAAGCCGCTTCGAAAAACTGTTGCGCGAAAAGGTGAAAAGTACGCCTATCATCCTGCAGATGGAGGCAGCGGAGTGCGGAGCTGCGGCTCTTGCAATTGTCCTCGCCCATCATGGCGCCTGGATCTCCCTGGAGCAGCTTCGTATCGCATGTGGCGTGTCGCGCGACGGCAGTAAGGCGAGCAACATCATCCGCGCGGCGCGTCGCTATGGACTCGTCGCAAGGGGCTATAGCGTCGAGCCTGCGGCACTCGGCCAGCTCCCGATGCCATGCATCATCCACTGGAATTTCAAGCACTTCGTGGTGCTGGAGGGCGTCAGCGGCAGGCACGCCTACATCAACGACCCCGCGACCGGTCGCCGCCGTGTCAGCATGGCGGAACTCGATCGCGCCTTCACGGGCGTCGTGTTGACCTTTGAGCGCGGCGAAGAGTTCAAGAAGCTCGGCGCCAAGCCGAATGGCATGGGCCTGCTTCTGCGTGAGCTGCGTCGCAACAAGCCAGCGGTTGCGCTGCTGGTGATCGCGAGCACGGCTCTCGTGATACCCAATATTATCGCTGCCGGTTTTTCCAAGATATTCGTGGACGACATTCTCATCCAGCGCATGGACAGCTGGCTTGCGCCACTCCTGATCGGAATGGCACTGACGGCGACATGCCGCGCGGTGTTGGTTGTGGTTCGCCAGTCGGTCCTGCTGCGGCTGCAGGCCAAGCTTGCCGTTGTCATGACGAGCCGATTCCTTTGGCGCTTGATGATGCTGCCGTTTGAGTTCTTCACGCAGCGCCATGCCGGTGATGTCGCCGGCCGGGTTGGCTCCAATGAGCAAATCGCCCGCCTGCTATCGGGCGGCATCACCATGAACGCGCTTAGTTTGACGTCGGTGCTGCTGTTTGGTGCTGCAATGGCAGTCTACGATCTCACTCTCACGGCCCTTTGCATCGCGATCTCGTTGGTGAATGTGCTCTTGCTGCGGCTGGTGGCAACACGGCGGCAAGAGCTCAGCTACTTGCTTGCGGTAGAGCAAGGCAAGCTCCTCGCTGCTACTGTAGGCATTGTGCGCACCATCGAGACCATCAAGGCGAGCGGTCTCGAAGACGATGCCTTCAGTAAGTGGGCCGGTCTTCAGGCCAACAATTTGAACGCTGTGCAGAAGCTCGGCGCATCGGCCATCATCATCGATATGGTTCCGACGCTGCTCTCGGGGCTGACAGTCGCGGCCATCCTTGGCCTCGGCGGCTTGAGGGTCATTCAGGGCTCGCTGACACTCGGCAGCCTGGTTGCATTCCAATCCCTCGCGGCAAGCTTCGCCGAGCCCTTCGGCAATCTCGTCAATTATTTCGGCGGGTTGCAGACAATCAAGGGAGCGCTCGAGCGACTTGAGGATATTTACAAGTACCCTCTTCGATCGGCACCACTGGACAGCGCGACGAGAGATGATTTTCCGCCCAAGCTTGCGGGCAGTGTTGAGCTTCGCAACATCAGCTTCGGGTATTCCATTCTCGAGCCCCCGCTTCTCGACAATTTGTCGCTCGCGATCCCTGCAGGATCTCGCGTCGCGCTTGTTGGAGTTTCCGGCAGCGGAAAATCGACACTCGGCAGGTTGATCTGCGGGCTATACCAGCCCTGGTCCGGTGAAATTGTTTTCGATCGATGGGCACTGGAGAATATCCCATCTCAGGAATTTGCAAACTCCGTTTCCTATGTCGATCAGGATATCTTCCTTTTCGAGGGCAGCGCGCGAGACAATTTGACCCTATGGGATTCAACCACTGAGGAGAGCGACTTGGTCGCCGCGGTCAAGGATGCGCTGATCCATCACGACCTGGCGACGCGCCCGGGGAACTACGATTGCCACGTCAATGAGGGGGGCGGCAATTTCAGCGGCGGTCAGCGTCAGCGTATCGAGATAGCCCGAGCGCTTGTCTCCAATCCCTCTATTCTGGTGATGGACGAGGCCACGGCCGCACTCGATCCAATCACCGAGAAGGCCATCGATGACAACCTCCGGCGGCGGGGCTGTACCTGCATCATCATCGCGCATCGACTTAGCACGGTACGCGATTGCGACGAGATCGTTGTGCTGGAGCGTGGGCGGATAGTCGAACGTGGCACCCACGAACAGCTCATCGCGTTGCAAGGCACTTATGCGCGACTCGTGACAAACGAATGAGCAATTCCCTCGACAAAGACGAATTTTCCGCAGCCGCACCGATTGCGAGCCTGGGTCGGCGCCGCTTGGCTGTCGACCCGCGGCGCCCCATTCTTCTCAATGACCGCGATGAGGTGCTTCGGGTGATCACGGGTCATGTCGACATCTTCGCGATGGAGACTAGCGGCACCCGCCATCATCTGTTTCGGGTTGAGGCCGGCGAGATCGTCCTCGACCTGCACACTGCCTGTGAACAATCCCCCGGTCGGCTGCACATCGTCGCAATTGGAGGGCCGGAAGCCGAGCTTGTGGCCGTTTCGCGAACCGAAATTGAGTGTTCTGACGAGCTTTGCAAGTGGATTACCTGTCTCTCCGAACTGACGGTCATGTCGGCGGCATCGGATAATGGTCCCGAATTGATTGGCGGCGAGGCGATAGAATTGCAGGCAGGCGAGCGTTGCCGCGGCCCAAAGCGGAGCGTCGTGTGGGCACAAATCGAAGCGGGTTCTGCAAGTCCTTTCGATCTGGATCTCGATCTTGAGCCCGCTAGTCCGCCTGTCCCGCTCACGGCGAGGTTCGGGCTCGAAGCTCGCGAATA
>DATHDZ010000008.1:0-2881 GCA_035318785.1 Micropepsaceae bacterium | reverse complement strand
TCGGAGATGACTTTCCAGCCCTTGCCGTCCCACTGCTGTACCCGCCCCTCGCGCGCGCCCTCGTGGTCGGAGCAGGAAATCTTGATCGGCTTCAACATGCCCTCGAAGCCGAGTTCCTTGAGACGTGCATCGGAGATGTTGAGGTTCTCCAGACCCCAACGGACCTGCTCGCCCGTCAGCGGCTTCTTGCCGAACTTTTCCTGCGCCTTGCGGATCGCCTCCACGCCGAGCATGGCATTCACCAACCCGCGGTTATAGAGAATTTCGCCGACCTTGCCAGGCTCCGACAAACCTTTGCCCTTTGCATAGACGTACTTCTCCACGTCGGCATGCACTGGGAACTTGCCTGCGCCATGCTGAAGCGTCAGCGCCTTGTAGCCGGCGGCTTGATCGCCTGCGGGCGTCACATCCGGCTCGGCACCCGACCACCAAACACCGATCATCCTGTCGCGGGGATAAGCAACAGCTGCCGCTTCCTTGACTGCCGTGCCGTTCATGACGCCCCAGCCCCAGAGCAAAACATAGTCCGGCCGGTTCTGGCGGATCGCCAGCCATTGCGACTTCTGTTCGACACCGGGGTGCGTGACCGGGACCGGCGTAAACTCAAAGCCGTACTTCTGCGCCAGCACCTGCAGCATCGGGATCGGCTCCTTGCCGTACGGACTGTCGTGATAGACCAGCGAAATCTTCTTGCCTTTCAGCTTGTCGAAGCCGCCAAGCTCCTTTGCGATGTGCTGGATCGCGATATCGGCCGCGGACCAGTACGTGCCGAGCAGCGGAAAGTTGTACGAGAACACCGCGCCGTTCTTGGAATCGGCACGGCCGTAACCCATAGTGATGATCGGAATCTTGTCAGACGCGGTCTTTTCGGTGAGCGCGAATGTAATACCGGTCGACAGCGGATTGAAGAACGCCGCGCCGGTTGGGCCCTTGCCCTTGAGACGCTCGTAACACTCAACGCCCTTGTCGGTGGCGTAGCCGGTCTCGCATTCCTCGACCAGAAGCTTGACGCCGTTGATGCCGCCGTCGCGCTCGTTGATCATGTTGTAATAGTCGGCCATGCCATTTGCGAAGGGCACGCCATTCACGGCGTACGCGCCCGTCCGGTAGGACAATATCGGGATGAACTGCTCGTTCTGCGCTGCAGCCGGAGTTGCAAGCGCCACGCCCGCTAGTACGGCTGCTGCCAGTATCACTTTGTTGCGTGCCATATCGACGTCCTCCTCAGCCCGGCTCTGCGGTGCCGGGTCCTGTTTTTTGCGGGCTTCCTTTCTCCTCCTGCCAACGACCGCCGCTCCGCGGTGCGATCTCCGGCTTCTTTCGCGCCGACGCCCTTCAGTAGGGAAACGGCCAAAGTCTGAGCTTCTCTTTGCCAATCGAGATAAGCCGGGCAAAGCCACGTGGCTCCTTGATGAGAAGAAAGCAGATCAACGATCCAAAGAAGATGAATTCGAGGTGAGTGATCGTTTCTGTTGACAGCGGTACGCCGAGCTCGGTCGGAATCAGGTTCAGCATGATCGGTAGAATGAGGATAAAGGCCGCACCTACGAACGAACCCATGATCGATCCTAGCCCGCCGATGATCACCATGAACAGAAGCTGCAACGAACGGTCGATCGAGAACGCGAGCGGCTCCCACGAACCCAGATAGACGAACGCCCAAAGTGCGCCCGCCACACCGATGACAAACGAAGAGACTGCGAAAGCCGTGAGCTTTGCGTAGAGCGGCCGGATGCCGATCAGTTCGGCGGCAATGTCCATATCGCGGATTGCCATCCATTGCCTGCCGAGATTGCCACGAACGAGGTTCTTCGCCAGAACTGCGAACACCGTTACGAAGGTCAGGCAGAGTAGATAGCGCTCGATCGGCGTGTCCAGGATCAGACCGAAGAAATTCAGTGTCGGTGCATTGACCGACCCTGACGGCGCGTAATTGGTGAACCACGACACCCGCAGGAACACCCAATCGAAGAAGAACTGCGCGGCGAGCGTGGCGACTGCCAGATAAAGGCCCTTGATCCGCAGACTGGGAACACCGAAGAGGATTCCGACGAACGCTGCCGAGAGCCCGCCGAGCAAAATGGATGGCAGCACGGGCAACGGCGGGATCGAAATCGCGAAGCCAGGCCAGGCGAGCGGAATATGAACGCCGGTCGCCAACTTGTAAGCAGCGTAGGCGCCGATGGCCATGAACGCGCCGCTGCCGAGCGAAATCTGGCCGCAATAGCCGACGAGAATGTTCACGCCGATCGCGGCGAGTGCGAGGATCAGGAACGGCAGCAGAATGGCGCGGAGCAGATAGTCGCCGCCGAACGGCCAAATATGGAAGGCAGCCAGCAGCGGCACGCCAGTGAAGGCGATACCGAGCAAGATGACGAGCGCCAAGCGGTCCTGGCGGATCGGGAAGATCGCCATATCCTCCGCGTAAGTCGTCTTGAATTGACCAGCCTCGCGATAGAGCACAACTAATTCCTCGTCTCAGATACGTTCGATGATCCGCTCGCCGAACAGACCCTGCGGCCGCACGAGCAGCACCGCCAAAGCCAGCACATAGGCGAACCAATATTCGATGCCGCCCCCCATATGCGGCCCCAGAAACACCTCGGCGATCTTCTCCCCCGCTCCCACGATGAGCCCGCCGACGATGGCCCCCGGAACGGAGGTAAAGCCCCCAATGATCAGAACCGGTAAGGCCTTCAGCGCGAGAAAAGTGATGGAGAACTGGACGCCCAGCTTGGTGCCCCACACGGTCGCTGCAACCAGCGCAACGAGACCGGCAACAAACCAAACCACGAACCAGATCCAGCTGATTGGAATCCCGACCGACTGCGCGGCCAAGTGGTCGTCGGCAACCGCCCTGAGTGCGCGACCGGTCTTGGTA
>DATHDZ010000007.1:0-6900 GCA_035318785.1 Micropepsaceae bacterium | reverse complement strand
TCAACGACCTGCAACGGACAATCACCGTGACCGTGACGAAGGTCTGGTAGAGCGCTTCGACACAGAGTCCAAAGGGTCGCGGTCTTTCGATCGCGGCCCTTTTTCATCGTGAAATGCTGCGATCGTCGTTCACAGGGTTTCGATTTCCTGGCGACGCGCCCCGCGAATCATGGTTCCCGCAGCCCGTGGGCGGTGGCCTCGAACGTCTTTTTTCGAACACCCTCAAACAGTTGACACGAAATGACAAAAGCGTAATCTTGCTTGGTTAATCCATTCGTATCAGGGGAATCTCGGGGAAAAAGAGAAGCGAATCCGGGTCGGGGCGGCACGGATGGCGTTCTTTTGTAACCAATCGAACAGCAGATCGCGAAAGACAGCGATCACGGGGGGCCACATGAATTCGACGACAACGCGCTCGCGCGCGCGCAGCGCAATCCGTTTTGCGGCGCTATTCGGCACCGCGTCTTTCCTGGCTATGGCCGCAAGCGGCGCGGCTCGCGCGCAAGGCCAGGCGCAGGCTCAAAACTCGGACATGGTTCCGGAGCAGGTGCTCATCACCGGCTCACTCATCAGCGGCGCGGTCGCGGTCGGTGTGCCGGTGTCCGATCTCAGACCGGCGGACTTCGTGGAAACGGGCAAGCTTTCCATCACCGAAATCCTCAAATCTGTTCCGGCGTTGCGCATCGACGCGGAAGCGTCGCCCACCTATGGCGGTGGCACGCTGAGCTTCCTGCAGAACGTCCAGATTCACGGCCTGGGCACGGGGTCGGGCGTGGAGACGCTGCTTCTGGTCAACGGGCTGCGCTGGCCGCCGCAGAATTACAGCAACGACACCGTCAACCCGTCCATCATTCCGCAGATTGCCCTTGAACGGATCGACGTGCTCTCCGCGGGCGCGTCAGCCGTCTACGGGTCCGACGCCACGGCGGGCGTGATCAACCTCATCCTCCGGCGCGGCTATGACGGCGCCATGACGCAGGCCAGCGTCACCAGTGCGCCATCCATCGGCTACCTGTCCGAGCAGATCTCGCAGCTTTATGGCAAGTCCTGGGAAGGCGGCAACGTCACGGTCAGCTATGCGTTCACCGACAGCAGACCGGTTTCGGCGTCCAGGCGCAGCTACTACACTCAGGACTTCTCGCCTTGGGGATTGATGGACATCACCCCTATCGGGTCGAGCATCCCGGGCATCGCCCACGGGGGTGCCAACAACAACGCAGCGAACGCGGCAAACATTTCCAGTTATCCGGGCGACCCAACGAAACCGTTACCGGCCCTGGAAACTGCTGCTAGTGGGACCATGTTCTGCGCCAATTGCTTCTCCATCCCGAAAAATCAGAACGGCGTCGGCCTGACCTGGGCGGCAATAACAGCCAATCCTGGTGTCAAGAATGAGCGCAATCCCTGGATAGACAGCGATGCCAGGCCTCGGCTGCAGACCAACGCAGTCACAGGAACCTTGGACCAGCAACTGACCAATGATCTCTTTGGCTTAGGGCCGGTCGCCCTGTTTGCCGATGGGTTCTACTCCAATCAACGCGGCAAGCAGATCTACACGCCGGGGAACGGCCAGGCGAGGAACGTCCTCGAGACAAATCTGACCGTGCCCACCAACAATCCGTTCCGGCCGACCGGGGCCCCCGCCGTCGTAAAGGTCGACTACAGCTTCGCTCTTGAAGTGCCGACCTTCATCACCGGAGGTGAAGTCGCCACCCATTGGGATTTCGGCTTCAATCTCGACAAATTGCCTTTCGACTGGCAGGGCAAGCTTACCTATTCCATGAGCGACGACCGCAACTATGGAGACGCCACCAACTCGATCAACAAGAACAATTTGCTCGCTGCGCTGGGCAACACGGTTTCTATCCCTGCGACCAGCACCACGGCGGCCTACACCTTCGTCAAGCCGTCGGCAGTGCCTTATTTAAACATATTTTGCGATCCCATGGCGTTCACCTGTAACGATCCAGCCACCCTATCTTACATTGTCGGCTATCGCCTTCAGCACGAGACTTTCAAGGTTCAAGAAACCGGCTTCAATTTCAACGGCCCGGTGTTCGACCTTCCCGGCGGTCCCATCCGACTCGCCATCGCGGGACAAACGTTGAGGGAACACTGGACCTACCTGAATCTGGAGAACGACAACACCGACAGCACGGCCGTCATCACCAACTCCCTCGATTCGGCGTGGCAATACAGCTATGCCTTCTTCGGTCAGGCTGACATCCCGATTTTCGGTGAAGCCAACGCGGTGCCGTTCATCCAATCCCTCGTGGTCGAACTGGGTTATCGCTACGACAAATACAACAATCTGGCCGACCCCGTTTATACGCCCAAGGCGGCGGTGAACTGGGGGGTCGGCGGCGGCCTCACGCTTCGGGGCGCCTGGGGCAAGTCCTTCCGCGTGCCGTCCTTCGCCGAAAACTCGCCGTTCGGGTCGCGGGTTGCCGGTCAGAATCGGTTGGGTGGCTTTGCGAACTCCACCAATGTGACCGTTCTCGACTGTGCCTCGGTTAACGGATCAAAGCCCGGCGTCGCCCTGCCTGGATCTTTGACGGCCTTGCTGAATCCGACTTGTCTGACAGACGAGGCGCATGTCTCACCCGGCGGCATAAGCGTCGAGCTTAGCGGCAACGGCGCCGCGGCACTGCTGCGCGGCCACGGACTCAGCTCCCAGACGCTGTCGCAATGGAGCACCGGCTTCAATCTCGCGCCCACCGAGTCTTACTTCGGCGTGAACCTCTCAGGTCTGAATGTTGACGTTTCCTGGTTCCGGTTGGAGTTCAAAGGCCTCATATCCAGCAATGCTTTGGGGATAGGCGGCAACGATCCGGTCTCGTTTGCGCGCTACACGGTGATCCCGAATCCGAACCTGCCAATCACCGATCCTTCGAACAAATCATTCCTTGATCTGGTCACGGCGCTTGCCGCCGTTCCGCAACGATCGGGCTTCGTTTTCGACCCGGTCAACATACCCAACATCAAATTCATCCAGGACTCCGCCCTCACCAATCTCGGTTCACGGGTATTTTCCGGAATCGATTTCGATGCCCGCTATGACTTCGATCTGGCGAATGTGGGCCTTACCAATGCCGGTTCGATCAATATCGGGGCGGCGGGCTTTTACGAGACCATCGACAAGAGTCGCGCCAACGACACATCGGCACTGGTCCATGTCTTTGAAGGAAAGGACTCAGGCAATCATCTGCAGCGTGTGCGCTATCGCCTGGGCTGGAGCGATGACACTTGGAGCGTCACGGCCTTCGCGAATTATTTCGGTCACGGCGCCAACACGGCGACGCTTGGCGTGAACTTCCCCGGCAACAATCTGATCCCGCCTTGCTTCTACACCGCCGCGACCACGGCCGGTTCCTGCTTTCCCGGCTCGCAGCATTTCGGGCCCTATCTCACCTATCCGAATATGAGCCCGGCGACGGTTTATTTCGATTTGACGGTCGGCTACCAGACTGGCGAGATGCCGGCGAACACATATCTGCGCAATATCGGCGTCCAGTTCACCATCAACGACATCTTCGACAAGCCTCCGCCGTTCCAGGTTGGCGCGCGCAACAATGGCTCGATTCGCGCCTTCGACAATTCCTTCCCCGATCTGCAGCGCACGTTTACTTTGACCCTGACCAAGGTCTGGTAGCGCTCCACCAAGAATGAAAAGGGCCGCGGTCTTTCGATCGCGGCCTTTTTTTATCCGGAAGAGCGAAGTGCGGAGGCCTAGGCGGGGTGGAGGCCCTGCATGATGGTGCGGTTGATGTCGATCAGGGGCTCCAGAGAGGCACCGTTCGTCATCACCTGACTCGAATATTTGGTGACCCACAGCGACAGCGAGACGATTTGCGCCCGCAAGGGCTTGGACAATTGATTGGCATCGTCCATGCAATCGACAGCCAGCGTGCTCCACAGCCGGCGATTCCAATCGATAGCATCCATCAGCGCGACGCCTTTGGCGTTCGCGGTCTGGGCCTCGATCAGCGCTCCCGTCACCTGCCCGAACAAACGATATTCGGTGTTGCGGGGATTCTCAGCCGCGAGCTGCGCTTTTTGATACGCCTTCACTGCCATAGGCAAGCCGTTCCTGTTCAAAATCGAAGAGGGATCTGCACTTCACAAGTGCCTTGTAATAGGTGCCGCTCATCACATCACGGCTGATCTCGACGCAGGTCGCCAGCGCCTTGCGGTCGCGGATCGCATCCATGAACTCGGTCATGCGAAGTGCGAAATGGCTGTAATAAACATCCGCTTCATCGGCATCGAGATACATCATCATGATGGGAAAATAGATTCGACGCGCCGGCGTGTTCGCGTCTTCGGCCTGCATGATGTCCTTCTCGCGAAGCACGCAGGCTTTGTTCTGGATGATGAGGCTGGACCGTTTGTCGCCATTGGCGATAACCGCACCATTCAGGACGAACTTCTCGCCAGGTCTGAGCGTCAGCTTCAGGGGCATGGTTTTCCCTCGGATTGAAACAGTACGGGAATGCGCGAATTTGTGCCGTGGTTCAGGACCTTAAGGCGCGATTGGTTAAGAATGCCCTGCCGCCTCCGCGACCTGTTGGTTTTTTCATATTCACGAAAAATTAGCCTTGTTGCGGCTTCTATTGGCGTCTTCTGGAGAGACGCCATGACAGAGCCCGCGCGGCTCATCCCGCAGGATTACGATTCGCATACCGTTGTGGGAGCGACGGATGAGGCGCTCGCTCGCGTCGAGGCGGCGACCCAGGCCATCTCCGACATCGAGGGGCGGATCCGCTCGAACAAAATTCTGCAGCGCGCGCTTAGGGCGTGGAAGCGCGGCGACACCATCAAGACCGCCAAGTTTTCGCTTGAAGCCACCGATGCCGACGGTTCCAACGCGCTGGCCTTTCATCTTCTGGCCATCGCGCTCGACCGCATGGGCCATTTGCATCAGGCGTTGGTGACCTATGAGCGCGCCTACGAGCTGGACCCCAACGATTCCGATCTCTTGCTCAATCTCGGACTGACCGCGTGGAATCTCGATCTTCTCGACGGCGCCGAGCGCATGTTCCGCCTCTTCATCGAGAGGCGGCCCGACCATCCGGCCGGCTACAACAACCTGGGCAGCGTGCAGCGCGACAAACGCGATTTGACGGCGGCGATCGACACCTTGCGCGGCGCGATCTATCGCATGCCCGATCAAGCCATGCTGTGGAATTCGCTGGCGACCGTGCTTGCCGAAGAGGGACGCGGCGAAGAGAGCCTCATCTTTTATCAGGAGGCGCAGCGGCTCGATCCCAAATTCGCCCGCGTCTACCACAATCTCGGCTACACCTACACGCATCTTGGTCAATTGGACAACGCGCTCGAAGCCTATGATACCGCGCTCAAGCTCGCGCCCAATGCGAATGAGAGGCGCGAGAGCTTGCATTCGCGCAGCGTCTGCCTCGCCGGCATGGGTCGCCTTGCCGAAGGCTTCAAGGAATATGAGATCCGCCACGATCCGGAATTCCGTGCGCGCCTGCTGCACTACACCAAGGCACCGCTATGGGCCGGCGAAGATCTAAAGGGCAAGCGCATCCTCATCGTCGGCGAGCAGGGCGTCGGCGACGAGCTGATGTTCGCCAACACGCTTCCGGACATCGCTCGCGCCGTCGGCAATGATGGCAAGTTGCAGATCGCCGTGGACCCGCGGCTTGTCACACTGTTCCAGCGTTCGTTCCCCAAGGCCGAAGTCGGCGTCTATGACGACGGCAAGCTCGAAGGACGCGCGGTGCGCATCTTTCATTGGGCGCGGGAAAAAGGCGATCCCGATTTCTACGCCCCCATGGGCACGCCGCTCTATATCTTGCGCAAAGAGCTCGCGGATTTCCCGCGTCGGGCTTTTCTGAAGGCCGATGGCGAGAAGTCCGCGGCGTTTCGCGTTCGCCTCGAAGCCTTGGGCCCTGGGCCCTATGTCGGCATCTGCTGGCGCTCGATGGTGATGGGCGCCAAGCGCGGAAAATATTACAGCCCGATCGATCTGTGGGGGCCGGTCCTCACCACGCCCGGAATCACCTTCGTCAATCTGCAATATGGCGATGTCGCCTCCGAGCTGGCGCTGGCGCAGGAAAAATTCGGCGTCACCATCCACAATTTCTCCGACCTCAATCTCAAGGACGATCTCGACGGCGCGGCGGCGCTGACCGCCGCGTGCGATCTCGTCATCTCCGCGCCCACCGCCGTGGCGGGGATGGCCGGCGCCTTGGGGCGCGAGACTTGGTTCCTGGTGTCGGGCCGCGTCTGGCCTCAGCTCGGCACCGATCATTACCCCTGGTATCGCAGCACGCGGGTTTTCGCTTGCGAGAAATTCGCCGACTGGACCCATCTGATGCCGCAGGTCCGCACCGCACTGGCGAAATTTTCGACGCTTTAGCCAGGCGCGGATTAGTCCTTTAGCGGCAAGGATGCTGCCGCTGTCCGGGAAGACCCTATCGTCGAGTACCGGCTTGGCGATTCCAAAATGATCGGACCTGCTGCTGTTTGAGAAGCTGGGCGACGAGTTCGCCGGTCGAGGAGAGATTCGTGAAGCGTTGCGAGTCTTCGCCGCGCGTGAGCTGATTGCGCAGCCAGGCTTTGGGATCGCGAACTGGAGTTGAACGGGCGCATGACTATCGTGTAATGCGCCGCACGCCTTCACGCTTTGTTCCGACGCCGCACTAATTGCCGGCGGCGGTTTTGGTTGCGGCCGCTGCTGACGCCGCGCCCTGTTTCTTGAAATCGGCCATGAAGGCCTGCAGCGAATCGACCGCGGCGATCTGTTTGACGAGGTCTCGGAATTCGCCTCCCTGGCGGTCGATGCGCTCGGTCACGACGGCAAACGCCTTGGCGTCGGGACTTGCCTGCATCTTGGCCGTGTAATGCTCGCGCAAGCGATCGAGAGCGGACTCA
>DATHDZ010000006.1:0-4931 GCA_035318785.1 Micropepsaceae bacterium | reverse complement strand
CTATGGGCTTTCGCTCCTGACCTTGCTCTATGGCGCTTCGCTCGCGACGCTGTCGCGCGGGAACGATACCGCCTCGCGCTGGCTGCCCGGCGTGATGACCGTCTTCTTCGTGGCGTTATGGGCAAACGGAGAAGCGCGGCTGCTCTTGGCGAGCGAGGATACGGTTCCCGACGTGCATTTGCGCATTGTGCAACCGGCGACTCCACAGCCTGAAAAATATGATCAGCGCTTGCAGGTGCGGAACTGGCGCCGTCTGGTCGATCTTTCCGAAGCGTCGGCGCTCGTGGCACCGTCTCTCATCATTTGGCCGGAGGCAGCTCCGCCTTTCGTGTTGGCCCGATCGCCCGAAGCATTAGCGGACATTGCGCAAATCACCGGCGATTCGCGCGTACTTCTAACCGGTCAAGTGCGAATCGCCGACGAAGGCGGGCGCACGCGCTTCTACAATTCCTTCGCCATGTTCGGCCCTCACGGAAAATTGCTCGCCACGTTCGACAAATTCCATCTCGTCCCGTTCGGCGAATATCTTCCCTTTGAAGACACGCTGCGCTCGGTCGGCATCACCGAGATCGCCGCCAACACGGGTTTTTCCTCCGGGCCCGGGCCGCAGACTTTTCCCGTTCCCGGCGCGCCGCCGGTTGGTCCGTTGATCTGCTACGAGGTGATTTTTCCCCAAGCGGTCACCGGCGATCCGAGGCCGTCATGGTTGGTCAACATGACGGATGATTCATGGTTCGGGCCCAATACCGGCCCGATGCAACATCTTTTGATCGCTCGCGTGCGCGCCATCGAAGAAGGCTTGCCCATTGTGCGCGCTGCGAACACCGGGATTTCCGCAATCATCGATCCTTATGGCCGCACGCGAGCCCGACTCGATCTGGGGTTGCGGGGTGTGCTTGATGGGGCCCTCCCGGTTGCTCTGCCGCCCACGCCCTTTGCCCGTTACGGGAACATAATTCTGCTCACACTCTTTTTGATCTGCGCGGGTGCGGCGCTTTGGCCGCTAACCCTGCCTAAGGCTTGACGTTTTGAGCCTCGGAGGGTTTCCTTCGGCCCATTCGAAATTAGCTATCTAAGAAAGGGTTTTAGGGAGTGCCCAAGAAACAGGCCAATCCGGTTGACGCGCATGTTGGTCATCGCGTTCGACTGCGGCGAATGCTGGTTGGGATGAGTCAGGAGCGTCTAGGGGAGTTGCTTGGTCTCACATTTCAGCAGGTTCAGAAATACGAGAAGGGAATTAACCGCATCGGTGCGGGCCGCTTGTTCGAAGTCGCGGGAATCCTCGGCGTGCCCATCAGCTTCTTCTACGAAGATGTCGATGCCGGCGTGAAGGCCGACGGCTTCGCAAACGGAGAAGAGCCGCCGCCAGTGATGGAGTTCCTTTCAAGTGGAGAAGGACTGCAGCTGAGTCTCGCATTCATGCGCATCCGGGACTCGAAGGTGCGACGGCGTCTCCTCGAACTTGTGCGCTCGCTTGCGGGTGAGGACGAGAAGGTCGACGCCTGACGAAAACGCGGCGCGCAAAATCTTGGGTGCAGGTCGCGCTCAGCTTTTGCGCGCGGCTTTTTCCTCGAGACCCGATTGTCCTTCGCGCGCGGAAAGTGCCGCGTAGACCTCTTCGGGCGTGAGATCGCACGCCGTCCACAGCACGAGCAAATGATAGAGAAGATCGGCGGACTCATTCGTCAGCGCAGCCTTGTCTTGTGCCACCGCGGCGAGACATGTTTCGACGGCCTCCTCGCCGAGCTTCTTGGCGCATTTGAGCCGCCCCTTGGCGAGCAGCTTGGCGGTGTAGGACATGTTCGGGTCGGCGGTTTTGCGCGAAGCGATCAGTGCGAAAAGCCGGTCTATCGGATGAGTCGTCATGCCGTCATTTTGAAGCTTGCGCAGCTCTGGCGCAACGAGCTTTCAAGTCGGCGCGCGGCCCTCACCATTCAATCGCCTGAAGGGCCCTTCGTCTCAACTGGAGTAAGGTTTGTTGCTGCTCCTCCGTTGCCGGTTTGTCGAACAGGTCCAATCGCGACAGATATGCGTAGAACCTTTGCAAGCGCAGGAGTCGCACGCGGTGTTCCCACATCGCCGGTACCAGCTCAAATCGCTGCTGATAGGCTCCAAGAAACCAATCGCACTGCTTGCCCGCTTGGCCCCCGTCGACGTGGCGCAATATGGATAGACCCCCGATGGCATCGGCTAAGAACCAGTGATAGCGGCAATTCTCGAAATCGAAATGGGTGATCCGTCCCTCGGGGTCATAGTGGAAATTCTGCGGCCAATGATCTCCGTGGATCAGCCCGAACTCTCCCGGCTTTTCAGGGATTGAAGCCAATTCCGAGAGGAGCTGCGCGAACACCGTGCGCACTTCCTTGTCCTCCGGATTAAAGAGATTTTCCGCATTGGCAATCCAACCTTCCTCACGCCAATGCCAACGTCTCGGTCCGGGAGGTCGGTAGCTGACCGACACGGTGTGAATTGCGCCAAGCGATCGTCCCCAAGCGCGAATGAATGATTCGGTCCATTGGGGTGATCCTGCTTCGACCTGGGAGCCGGGCGCCCAACTCGTTACCGACGCGTACACATGGTCCGGCCCGTTCGCCACCTTTTCGACCCAATTGCCGGAGGTGGAGCGGATGGGCCGCGCGACAGCAATACCGCGCGATGCAAGAAAATCGACAAAATCACATTCGGCTTCGATGAGGCTGCGTGTCCGGAAAGCCGGCTCTGTCAACCGCAACGCGTGGTCGCGGCCGGCAATTGTCGCTTTGAACACCATGCTCGGAGAAGCGCCAAGGTGTTGAAGGGATAGCGTCTCGCCTTCCCAGCACGCCAATGCCTGTTTCGCCGCATTCCCCTTAGCAGCCGAGTTGCCCTGCGGCTTCATCGAAGTGGCGCAACAGCGATCACGCGCCTTTTTCCTGCTCGATCCAGCGATTGACCTTCGCATCGAGGATGGGAAGGGGCATGGCGCCGTCCTTCAGCACCACTTCGTGAAACCGCTTGAGATCGAATTTCGCGCCCAGTGCCGCTTTCGCGCGCGCGCGCAAATTCAAGATTTCATATGCGCCGATCTTGTAAGCCAGCGCCTGCCCCGGAATCGCGATGTAGCGGTTCACTTCTTCGACCGCTTCCACGCGCGATAGCGCGGTGTGCGCCATCAGATAATCCACCGCTTGCGCATGTGTCCAGCCCAGCCAATGGATGCCCGTGTCGACCACCAGCCGGCTGGCGCGCCAGGCATCGAAGGAGAGCGCACCGAATTTCTGATAGGGATCGGTGTAGAGCCCAAGCTCGCTCCCCAGCGACTCGGCGTAGAGTCCCCACCCTTCCGTGAATGCCGTCACCGCGCCGAAGCGGCGGAATTGAGGAAGTGCGCGATTCTCACGCGCCAGCGCGAGCTGCAGATGATGTCCCGGAATTCCCTCGTGCAGCTCCAAGACTTCGCTGGTGTAGCTTGACCGCGCGGGAAGCTCGGAAGCATTCAGGTAGACGATGCCGGGGCGCCTGCCGTCGCCGGACGCCGGCGCATATTCCGCCGCGGGCCGGTCGGGCGCGGCGAAGGAATCGGTGAAGCGGAACGTCAGGGACGATTTCGGCGTGACCGCGAACAGGGCTCCGAGATGGGCGTCGACCACGCTTTTCACACGGCTGAACTCGGCCAACATGGCGGCCGAATCTTTGAACTGAAAGCGTGGATCGCTGTGCAGGAAGTCGCGGAATTGTGCCAGCGAGCCGGAGAATCCCGCTTCCGCTTTGACCCGCTCCATCTCGGTTTCGATGCGCCTCAGCTCCGTCAATCCCAAACCATGGATCTGGATTGGCGAAAGATCGGACGTCGTCTCGCTCTTCACCAGATGGAGATACATCTCCTTGCCGCCGGGAATGGAGGACAGGCCGATGGTCTCGCGCGCGTTGGGCAGATATTCGTTTTTCAGAAAATCGGCGAGGCGCCGATAGGCCGGGATCAGTTGGCCCGCCACCGCTTCGCGATAGGCGCCGTCGACGCGCGAGCGGTCTTTTTCGCCGATCGCGTCGGGGATGTTCTTAACCGGGCCCATGAACAGGCTCGCCTCGGGATCGCCGTTGGCGAAATTCTCCGCCTGCAGAATCATGCGCTCGACGATCACGCGCGGCTGCACCACACCGCGGCTCATCCCTTGGCGTAACGTACCGATGGCTTCATCCACCCAATGCGTGAAGCCAAGCATGCGCCTGATGCCGGAATCGTAATCCTGTGCCCGGTTGAACGGATAATCCCCGCGCCAGCGCATCTCGCGCGGGAAGGTGACCTGTGCGCCGTTGAACTGATTGAGCGCCAGCAGGCGGAAATTCTCCGCAATCGCCGGGTTGAGCTCGCGCGCCTCGTCTTCCAAATCCCAGCGGAAGATTTCGAAGGTGAGCCCGTCCTGCGCTTTCAGCGCGGCGGCATCGATCTTCTCCAGGCGTGCGCGAGTGTCCTCGTTGATGCGGCGGCGCGCGGCCAGATAGGTCGTCGTCGCGTTCTCGTCATAGCCGTCGAGATAGCGGGAATCGCCGCGCTCCGCGGCGGTTCGGGGTCTGATCTTCTCCTCGGCATCGCCATAATCGCGCAACAGCTTGGTGAGATCGCCGCCGGCATCGGCATGCGCCGGCCCCGCCGAGACGAGCAGCGCCAATACAAGCCCCAGAGCCACCCGACCTAAAGCTGTTTGCGACCGCCGCATGCGAGCCTTCATTCCGGAAAACGTCACGCCTCCCATGTGGGAAGCTTGCGCCAGAATGATGGCGTGCGCCATGCGCCGCTCCCACATTCACGTGAACCCCTATCTTACCTTCCCCCGTTGAGGGGGAAGGTGGCGCGACGCGCCGGAAGGGGGGGAGGGGTGTGTGAACCTACATCCCCAGCCTCGCCCGTAAGCTACCGGGCGTCTCGCCCGCCTCCCGCAAACCGGCCAGCG
>DATHDZ010000005.1:0-6307 GCA_035318785.1 Micropepsaceae bacterium | reverse complement strand
TCGCGAGATTCTCGAGAACATGGACGCGCTTCCCTGGGTGACGCCGGTCTATAAACGCGATCTGACCATCGAGAATTATTTCGGCGGCTATCTGAAGCATCCCTATATCTCGTTCTATACCGGGCGAGGCTGCAAATCGCGCTGCACCTTCTGCCTGTGGCCTCAGACCGTGGGAGGGCATCGCTATCGCGTGCGCTCCGTCGAAGATGTCGTCGCCGAAATGAAATGGGCGAAAGCCGCCTTCCCGCAGGTGAAGGAATTCTTTTTCGACGACGATACGCTGACCGACAATCTTCCGCGCGTCGAAGCGCTGGCGAAGGAACTCGGCAAGCTCGGCGTCGTTTGGTCGTGCAACGCCAAAGCCAATGTTCCGCGTAAGACGCTGGAGATCCTGAAGGACAATGGCCTGCGTCTATTTCTTGTCGGCTATGAGTCCGGCAATCAGCAGATCTTGATCAACATTAAGAAGGGCATGCGGGTGGATGTCGCCCGCCGCTTCACCAAGGACTGCCACGAGCTCGGCATCGTCATCCATGGCACGTTCATTCTGGGCCTTCCCGGCGAGACCAAGGAGACCATCCAGGAGACCATGGATTTCGCCAAAGAGATCAATCCCCACACGATTCAGATTTCGCTCGCCGCGCCCTATCCCGGCACCTTCCTATACCGGCAGGCGAAGGAAAACGGCTGGCTGTACAATGAGGAAATCGATCTTCTGACGCAGGAAGGCACGCAAATCGCGCCCCTGAATTATCCGCATCTCAGCCACGGTGAGATCTTCACTTCGGTGGAGGATTTCTACAAGAAATTCTATTTCCGGCCGTCGAAGATCGCGTCCATCGTGGCGGAGATGATCGTAAGCCCCGAAATGATGAAGCGCCGTTTGCGCGAGGGCGTGGAATTCTTCCACTTCCTGCGGGCGCGGCGGGATGCTGCTTGAAGCGCTTGATCGTCACGGCGGATGATTTCGGCGCCGCTCGCGAAGTGAATGACGCCGTCGAGGCGGCGCATCGCGGCGGCATTCTTACCGCGGCGAGCTTGATGGTCGGCGCGCCCAGCGCAGCCGATGCCGTCGCGCGGGCGCAACGCATGCCCTCGCTTCGGGTCGGCCTGCATTTGGTGCTGGTGGAGGGGCAGCCGGTGCTTCCCGCGACCGACGTGCCGCATCTTGTGGATGGGACCGGCGCTTTTCGCTCCGACATCGCGGCGCTCGGCGCGGTTATGTTCTTCAACGGGGCTGCGCGCCGCGAACTCGCGGCGGAGATCACGGCGCAATTCGAGGCCTTTCGCGCCACGGGCCTTACCCTGGATCACTGCAACGCGCACAAGCATTTCCATCTCCATCCGTTGATCGGGCGACTGATGGCTGAGATCGGCCGGCGCTTCGGCTTGCGCGCGGTGCGCATACCCCTAGAGCCCGGACATGTGCTGAGAAAGATCGAGCCGCAGACGCCGCGGGCACCCGCATGGCTTACCTCGTCGTTTGCGCTTTTGTTGCGCCGGCGCTTTCGCGCAGCCGGCCTGCTTTCACCCGATCGCGTATTCGGCCTGCAATGGTCGGGACACATGACCAAGGACCGCTTATCGGGTCTCATCCGCAACCTGCCCGAAGGACTGACCGAGATTTATCTGCATCCCGCCACCGGGCCGTTCGCCGGCGCCGCACCCGATTATCGCTACCGGGAAGAGTTTGACGCTCTCATGGCGCCTGAAATTGTCGCGGCGGGCCGCGAGCCTTCGCTCAGGCTTGGCGGATTCAGCGATTTCCTGGGGCCGGAGTCGGCGGTACACTCGGGCGCATCTCACGGAGCGATGCCCAGCAGGAGTGTGATGCCGTGAGTCCTCCCTTATCGGCGATCTCCGAAACTTCCAACGCGCAAGGCTCTTTCTCCGAGGGCCCTATTCGCTTGGGGAGCGACGCGCACAAGACCCTCTTCTGCCGCACCCTACTGGACACGTTCAATCCCTACCGGCCGGCGGTGATCGATTGGCCCAAGCTCGATGCGGAGGCGCGCGACCGGCTCGTGAGCCTGCCCATCTGGGACATCGCCGTGCAGACGGAAGGGCGAGCACGGCTCAATGTGGCCTCCTATGCCGCCGTCACTTCCGATCCGCTGCTGCGCAAAGCCATCGAGCTGAACGCCTTCGAGGAGGGCCGGCACAAACATGTGCTCTCCAACCTCGTCGCTGCCTATGGCATCGCGCTCGCGCCCGAGCCGGAATATGCGGTCAAGGGTGATCCGGAATGGGCCTTCATGGTCACGGGTTATAGCGAATGCATCGACAGTTTCTTCGCTTTTGGGCTTTTCCAATCGGCTAAGCGTTCGGGTTTTTTCCCCGAAGCACTCGTCGACACGTTCGAGCCGGTCATTCAGGAGGAAGCCCGGCACATCCTCTTTTTTGTGAATTGGGCGGCGTGGCATCGCCGCACCATGAAGCTGTGGCGGCGGCCCTTCTTCGAGTTGAAGGTGCTGGCCGTCTGGCTCTTTCTCATCTGGGAGAGGATCGGCATCGCCCGCGATATGGGCAGCGGCGTCCAGGACAACAATTTCACCATGACCGGAGCGAAATCGGTCGGCGATGATATCAACGTCGCCGAGCTGATCGATATTTGTCTGGCCGAGAACCGACGGCGCATGGGCCTCTATGATCGGCGCCTGCTGCGGCCCTTCGCCGTTCCGGCCTTGGCGGGATTCGTGCGCCGTTTCATGCGATCCCGGCCGAAGCCTCTCGCTTAGAATCGCTCCCTTCGTATGAAATTCCGCATCGTCATCATCGCTCTTCTGGGATTCGCTCTCGCCCTTTATCTGGTGATGTATGTCGGTCTGGGCGCGGTCTTCTCGGCTGTCGTCGCAGCCGGTTGGGGCGGGTTTGCAATCCTTTGCCTTTATGGTTTGGCGCCGTTCCTTCTGCTGGGCGCTGCGTGGCACGTGTTGCTGCCTGACTCGTCCCTTGGCGCTTTGAAGGTTTTCGTTTGGGCGCGGATGGTCCGGGATGCGGCCGCGGAAGTGCTGCCTTTTTCCCAACTGGGAGGCATCGTGCTCGGCGCGCGCGCGGCGATCCTGCACGGCGTGCCGCCGCCCCTCGCCTTTGCTTCCATGATCGTCGATGTGACCACCGAAATGCTGGCGCAGATCGCCTATATCGGCTTCGGTATCGTGATCTTGAGCGCACGCGCGCCGCAATCGTCTTTGACGACAATCTTCGTGATCGGTCTGGCTCTTGCTGCGGTCGGCGGCGGGCTGTTTCTCGCTTTGCAGCGCTACGGGCATTGGATGACGGAAAAACTGGCGGCGCGGCTGCTTCCCGGCGCTGTCGCCCCCACGGCGGCGGTGGCCGCTGCGCTCGATGCAATCTATAACCACCCACTCCGCGTCGGGCTTTCCTTGGCGCTCCACTTTGCCGGATGGATTGCGAGCGCCATCGGGACATGGATCGCCTTTCGTCTGATCGGGGCGCATGTCGATCTGGCGGCGGTGATGGCGATCGAGAGTCTGGTCTACGCGACAAGAAGCGCCGCCGTTCTCGTCCCCAATGCGCTGGGCGTGCAGGAAGCGGCCTATGCGGTCCTTGCGCCGCTGTTCGGCGTCGGGGCAGAATTCGGGCTTGCCGTGTCCCTGTTGAAAAGGGCCCGCGACATCGCGGTCGGTGTGCCCATATTGCTGATCTGGCAAGCCGTGGAAGGTCAGCGCGCGCTTGCGGCGGGAAGACCCGACGGCAATCTTCGTTGATGGCAATGAGGTGCGGATGACGGGCGGCGACCGGGTGCTGGTGACGGGCGGCTCCGGCTTTGTCGGATCGGCGGTGGCGCATGCTTTGGCGGCGCGCGGCTTTGCGGTATTGGCGCTTGTGCGGCCCTTGAGCAAGCGGACAAATCTCGCCGGGCTTGCCTGTGAGATTGTCGAAGGCGATATGCGCGACGCGCAATCGCTGATCCACGCGCTGGATGGTGTCCGCTATCTTTTCCATGTCGCAGCCGATTACCGGCTCTGGGCGCGCAATCCTGATGAGATCATGCACAACAACCTCGAGGGGACGCGCAATGTCATGGAAGCGGCGCGCATTTGCGGCACGGAGCGCATCGTCTATACGAGCAGCGTAGCGGCCTTGAAACCTCTCGAGGGAGGGCCCGCCGATGAGACCTCGCGCCTCGAAGCCCATGACGCCATCGGGGCCTATAAGCGGAGCAAGATAGCCGCCCAGCATTTGGTCGAGACGATGATCGCGGAGGAAGGCCTGCCCGCGGTGATTGTGAGCCCTTCGACGCCCGTGGGACCACGCGATATCCGGCCCACCCCGACAGGCCGCATCATCGTGGAAGCGGCGTCAGGACGCATGCCGGCCTTTGTGGACACCGGTTTGAACGTCGTTCATGTCGACGATGTCGCGGAAGGCCATATCCAGGCGCTGGAACGCGGGCGGATCGGACAGACCTATATTCTGGGGGGCCAGGACGTCACGCTGAAGGACCTGCTTGCCGTGATCGCGCAATTCACCGGGCGGCGGCCACCGCGATTGCAGGTGCCGAGGGAGCCGCTTTTTCCGCTGGCCTATGCGGCCGAGGCGATTGCGAAGCTGACCGGCAAGGAGCCCTTCATTACGGCGGACGGCCTGCGCATGGCGAAGCACCGGATGTTCTTTTGCTCCGCTAAGGCGGAACGCGAGCTGGACTATAAAGCGCGGCCCTACGCGTCCGGCGTCGAAGATGCGATCCTGTGGTTCCGGCAGGCGGGCTATATAAGATGAGCGCGGCTTTTCTCGTGAGTTCTCTTGCGTTGGGCGCGTGGATCTATCTGCTCGGCTTTCGGGGCATGTTCTGGCGAGCGAGGGAAAGAGACGATCATTCCCCACCCGATCCGATGGTCTGGCCCTCGGTGGTGGCCGTGGTCCCGGCGCGCGACGAGGCCGAACTGATCACGCAATCCCTCGGCAACCTGGTTGCGCAGGATTATCCGGGTGCTTTTCGCGTCATCCTGGTCGACGACCAGAGCAACGACAACACGGCTGCGGTCGCTCAGGGAATAAACGACGGACGCCTTACCGTCTTGCAAGGAACCGCGCGGCCCGTCGGCTGGACGGGAAAGCTCTGGGCCTTGAAACAGGGCATCGTCCTTACCGGCGAAGGACCCCTGCCGGATTATTTCTGGTTCACCGACGCCGACATCGCGCATACGAAGGACAATCTTCGCCATCTCGTTGCGCGCGCGGAGCATGACGATCTCGTCCTGGTGTCATTGATGGCCAAATTGCGGTGCGAGAGCCTCGCCGAGCGATTCCTCATTCCGGCTTTTGTCTTCTTCTTTCAGATGCTCTTCCCCTTTGCCTGGGTGAACCGGCGCGACCATCCCGTTGCGGCTGCCGCGGGCGGTTGCATGCTGCTGCGTCGGGAAGCGTTGGAGCGTGCGGGCGGCATCGACAGCGTGCGCCGGGAGATCATCGATGATTGCGCCCTGGCGCGCCGGATGAAGACAAGGGGCCCCATCTGGCTGGGCCTGACGGAGCGGGCGGTCAGTCTCCGCCGCTACGAGCGGTTGCGCGACATCAGACAGATGGTCTCGCGTTCCGCCTATGCGCAGCTGCGTTATTCTCCCGCTCTGCTCGCCGGGACCATCGCCGGCATGGCGGCCCTATATGTCGCGCCGGTTTTGATTGCGAGTTTTGGCACCGGCGCGGCGCGGCTGGAAGCCGGATTGTGTTGGCTGTGCATGGCAGTTGCATTCCAGCCCATTCTCATCTTCTACCGCCGAGCACCGTATTGGGGTTTGGCATTGCCTGTCATCGGACTTTTCTACGCGGCATTTACCCTCCACTCTGCGATCCAACACGGGCGCGGGCGGGGTGGCATGTGGAAAGGCCGTGCGCAAGCCATGACCGGAAGATGATGCGGACCGCAGCCGAGTTGGGATCGGGGAAAGGCGACCGCGACGAAAATTTTCCCGTCGCGTCTTGGATCATTCATCCGCGCCATCGCGGCATCATCCTCGCTTTCTATCGTTTCGCGCGCGCTGCCGACGACATCGCCGACCACGCTTCCGCAAGCGCGGAGGAAAAGCTTGCGCTTCTCGACGAGATGCGCCTCACGCTTCTCGGCCGGTCCGAGGCCATGCCCGAATCCGTCTCGCTGCGGACGATGCTTGCGACGCGCGGCCTTTCTCTGGATCATCCTCTCGACCTGCTCGAAGCATTCCGGTGCGATGTCACCAAGCTGCGCTATCGCGATTGGGATGATCTCATGGATTATTGCCGCGTATCGGCGATGCCGGTCGGCCGCTTCGTCCTGGACGTTCACGGGGAATCCCGTGCGACA
>DATHDZ010000004.1:0-2958 GCA_035318785.1 Micropepsaceae bacterium | reverse complement strand
GCACAACAAACGGCGAATGAAGCCCGAGATTGGCCCTATCTCTTAATTGTCCCCGGCAGAAACTGCCGCCCGCACTCTTAATAACCTATGAATCGGCTGGGCCAAAATGACTTCTTGGGGCTTCCAACTTCAACGGCTTGGTTGGTTAACGCAGCCTTCGTGGCGAAAATGCGCACGAATTGATCTTAAGGGGGCGAATCGGTCTCCTCGACGCCGTGCCGTCGGCTGCCTCGCATCTTAACCCGCTGTTAACCATACAGGCGGCAAATTCTGCCCACCTCATGGCGTCGTGCCGGGAGGCAAGGGGGGCGGGGCGATGGCCATCAACGATCTTCCGGTGTTGTCGGCGCTGCGCACCAAGATGCAGTGGCATCAGGAGCGCCAGCGCGTCCTGTCCGAAAACGTCTCCAACTCCGACACGCCGAATTTCAAGCCGCGCGATCTGATCGAACCGAAATTCGACAGCAAGGGTGTCAACGCCACGGGATCGCTGGGGTCTCTGGCAATGATGCGCACCACGACCAGCCATATTGCGCCGTCGGGCGGCGTGCAAAGCTTCGCGCCGGATCGCAAGGGAACCTTCCAGACCAGGCCCGCCGGCAATGCCGTCAATCTCGAAGACGAGATGCTCAAGGTCTCCGCCAACCAGATGGACTACGCGGCGGTGACCTCGCTCTACAGCAAAAGCCTGCATCTTCTGAAGACCGCGATCGGCAAGGGCTAGAGCATGATCCGGAAAAGCGGGAGCCGGTTTTCCTCGGGACCAACGCGAAGCGTTTGCCCGGCGATCATGCTCAAACAACGGGCCGGATAAAGACAGGGGAACGACATCATGGCAAACGATGCAGGGGATTTCGCCCGCTCGATGAGCATCGCGACGTCGGGTCTGCGCGCGCAGGCGGGGCGGATGCGGGTGATCTCGGAAAATATCGCCAACGCGGATTCGACCGCGGCGAACGCGGGCGGCGACCCCTATCGCCGCAAGGTGCCGACATTTGCCTCCGCGCTCGACCGCACGCTGGATGCCAAGGTGGTGGCCCTCGGCAGGGTCCGGCCCGACACGTCGGCGTTTCGCGTCAAGCACGAGCCCAGCAATCCGGCGGCGGACGTGGCCGGCAACGTCAAATATCCCAACGTCAATCCGCTGATCGAAATGACCGACATGCGCGAAGCGCAGCGGTCCTACGAGGCGAACCTCAACATCATCAGCGCCACGCGCCGGATGATTCAACGCACGCTCGACATCCTCAAGGCCTGAACAGGAAACTTGAACCATGGCTTCACCTACAGTCGCTGCAAGCGCCTACGCCAATCTCGCCCGCATCCTCGACAGCGGCGGCGCCGGCAAAGGTTCCGAAGCGGGCGGCCCATCCTTCGGCGCGATACTCAAGGACGCGCTCGGAAGCGTCATGGACGCCGGGAAAAAATCCGACGCCCAGACGGTCGCGATGGCGTCGGGCAAGGCCAATGTGATGGACGTGGTGACGGCGGTGGCGGAAACCGACGTCGCGGTCTCGACGCTGGTGTCGGTGCGCGACCGGGTGATCCAGTCCTACGAAGACATCATGAAGATGCCGATCTGATGGCTTCGACCTTCAGTCGGGCGTTCCTTCACCTCTCCCATGGGGAGAGGTCGGATTACGCAGTAATCCGGGTGAGGGGATACGGCCTATCGAGAGATCGTAACCCCTCACCCCAGCCCTCTCCCCATGGGAGAGGGAGCGCGGCGTCACCTTGGTCGGCGCATACCTACATCATGCGAGAAAGCAATCATGACCGGTGCTGAAACCCTCGACGTGGCGCGCGATGCGATCTGGACCATCGTCGTGGTGTCGTCGCCGCTGATGATCGTCGGCCTGGTGGTCGGCGTCGTGGTGTCGCTGTTTCAGGCGCTGACGCAGATCCAGGAACAGACGCTGGTGTTCGTGCCGAAAATCCTGGCGATCTTCGTGACCCTGCTGCTGGCGCTGCCGTTTATGGCGGACTCGCTGCACGGTCACATGATGCGGATATCGTCGCGAATCATAGGCGGTTGATGCACTATGCGTGAATCATGCGCATCGATATCTCGCTGCTGCCCGCGCTCGCCGCCGCCTTCATGCTGGTATTCGCCCGCATCGGCGCCATGGTGATGCTGTTGCCGGGATTGGGCGAGTCCAATATTCCGGTTCGCATCAAGCTCGCGATCGCGCTGTTGCTGACGCTGGTGATCTTGCCGCTGCACCGCGCCGCCTACCAGATCGACATGCAGTCGATCACGCCTTTATTGGTATTGATGGTCCATGAGATCGTCATCGGTATCGTGCTCGGCGCCACCGCGCGGGTGACGCTGGGGGCGCTGCAGGTCGCGGGATCGGTGATCGCCCAGCAGATGGGTCTCGGCTTCGTCACGGCGGTCGATCCGACCCAGGGCCAGCAGGGCCTGCTGATCGGAAATTTCCTCACCATCCTCGGCGTGACGCTGCTGTTTGCGACCGACAGCCACCATCTCGTCATCGCCGCGCTCAACGACAGCTACGCCATCTTTTCGCCGGGCCAGATGATACCGAGCGGCGACGTCGCGGCGCTCGCCACCCGCGCCTTCGCCGCCGCCTTCAAGATCGGCTTGCAGCTGTCGGCGCCGTTTCTGGTGTTCGGCCTGGTTTTCAATATCGGGCTCGGCGTGCTGGCGCGGCTGATGCCGCAGATGCAGGTCTATTTCGTCGGCGTGCCGCTGTCGATTCTCGCCGGCTTCCTGGTCTTCGCCCTCGTCATCGCCGCGATGATGGGAACGTTCCTCGATTATTTTGTCGGCGTCATGCACGACCTGATCCCGCCGCGGTGAAAGCCTAAAACCATGGCCGACGAAAACGACGCAGCAGATAAAACAGAAGACCCTACGCAAAAACGTCTGGATGACGCCCATGAACGCGGCGATGTCGTCAAGAGCCAGGAAATCAACACCTGGTTCGTGATTGC
>DATHDZ010000003.1:0-5094 GCA_035318785.1 Micropepsaceae bacterium | reverse complement strand
ATTGAGCGACAGAACCTCATTGGTGTTCATGTCAGGATGACGCTTGATATGCTCAAACACCAAATCCCGTACCGTGTGCGCCCGTAGATTCTTCAATTCTTGCGTGCGCTGGAACTCAGGCACATCCCGCAACCGTTCTTCTTTCTTCCGCTCCGCTTCCCAAACGGTAGCCTCTTGACGGTCGGCAAATTGCTTCTTCAGCGGCTTCTGCCCCTCACGCGGTACAACGGCCCGCCACGGCAGTTTGCGGGCCTTCCCGTGCGGTTTGTCTTTCAACCTGTAGACGGACATAATCGGGGACCTTGCTTCGGTGGGGATGATCCTGTACAGACCATATGCCCTCCCGATGCCCTCCGAAGCAACTGATATCGCTAAGTTGTTGATTTAGCTGCCGTAGCTCAGTGGTAGAGCACTCCCTTGGTAAGGGAGAGGTCGTAAGTTCAATCCTTACCGGCAGCACCATGAAAAGCCCAATATTATTGGGCTTTTGCGTGGTCGCCTGTTTCGCTCAAAATTGCAGTTGGATGCAGAGCGATGCAGCAACATGCGAGCATTCTGACACGTTTTGACACGCGAAATCCGGTTTCGTTCACGGGCACATTTCGGCGTTGTAGCCACCATGGCGACCAAAGCATTTCAGATCGGTCAAGAGTGTCGGCCAACTCACTCGCGTATGCCGAAGAGCCGCAAGCTTCGTCCGATGTCGCCAGTAGAGGCCGAGCGCTTCCATCCAGGCCAACTGCGCCAAGCGAGAATGCTCATGGTTCAGCTTGAATTGATGCCAACGGCCAAAAAAACGACCCCGGGCCATTGCGGTTGATCGGGTCTGACTATTGCGACTTTCACCTGCGACGTCGCTTCGATCGCGCTCTTCAGCGCGATGGTGGCTGTACCAGAACCTTGTCCAATTGTGACGCCGTGCCCCAAACCGCTTCCGATGCCTAATGCGGCACCACCCCATTCCGCCAGTTTGAACGCCTCATAAAAGCTTTGGGCCAATTCTTTCCCCAAGGCATTTTCGTACATGATCTGAACGCGAATTTTTGGAATGTCAGTCAGCCGGGCGCTGAGGGCGGCGATCTCAGCCTCGTTCAACGGCGTCCATCTTGACCCAATTGTTAAGGCGACCATTCGCTCCAGCACGTCTGTATTTTCTTCCTCCGCGGTCGCCCTCCCCGGTCTGTCCCCATGATTCGACAGCCGGCGATCAGTTCGCTTGCCAAACACCCCACGATAGGACCAACCGACGGCGAGCGAAATCGCGGCTGCGATGCTGACGAACGCAATCGCAAATGGAATAGGCACGGCGGGCACCAGGGCCCACGCCTGCAAGAGCTTGGCGATCCAATCCGGCATGGGAGAGATCGATCTCCAGTTCCCCTAAAGGATAACTGTCCTCATCCCTGCGAAGAGGTCGTAAGTTCAATCCTTACCGGCAGGCACCAATCCGAGGATCGTCGCGGGCCGACTTGAGCGCCCGAACTAGCGGCTGGCAGGCGCCTTACCTGTTTTGGCAGCCTTCTCGTGCAAATGCCTCCAAACCTCTGCGAGGTGCATCAGCGCGGCCTTGCCAGCCAGTGGCGTTAGGTTCACTTCACCGTTGCGCAACAGAGCTGTCTCCTTGCCGGACCTGATCCAGATCACGTCCATTTGGCCTTCGAAGGGGCGGCTGCCGACTGGACTCTCTTCGGTCCACTCGTCCGCTCCGAGACTGTAGGGGGTCAAACCGGCGGCATACAATTGATCAAGCATGCTCTCATATGACAAACCGCCTGCCTGGCTTAAACCAGGTGAGTGTTCGACGATCACCACATCGGCCCGTGCCAGCGTCCGTTTCGCGCCCGTTACCACCTCTGGCTCATAGCCCTCCACGTCGATCTTTACGACCAGGATTGGGCGGTCGGCCAGACCGAGACTCTCAAGCTCCGTATCGAGGTCGGTAATAGGGACAATTTGCGACCCGCGTCCGTAGTCCGCCAAGACGGAGTGGCGGCCGCGATTAGAGTCCTTGTAGCGGTGTAAGCGAATCACGCCGCGTCGCGCGCCTACCGCGCAGGCACTCACTACGACGTTGTCGATGCAATTCAGCGACAGGTTGCGACCGAGCAGCCACGCATTGAACAGGTCAGGCTCGAAGGCGACCACGGTCTCTACGGCCTTGTGCTTGGCGGCATGCACTGCATACCATCCGAGATTGGCGCCGACATCGACGACGATGCCCGGTGACGAGCTGGCCAGGTGATCGGATATCCACTGCGTCAGCAGCGGCTCGTGGGTGCCGTATTTGGCAATGTGACGACCGATAATATCGCGCCGATTCACAAAGAAGGACAGCTTCGATTGTTTGGCTCGGGTGCGGAACGCTGGACGCCATGGCACGAGCCAGGCCAACAGGAAAATGAGAGTTCCGACCGGACGGACGATACGAAGCACGCGCTACGTCACCCTTCTTCTTGCGACCATGTGCGACTTCATCGCATTCCGTCACATCATGTCTGGCAGAATTACTTAGTGACAGGCGGCGCTCGTGCCTAGGGGGTCTCAATCTCTATGGTTTTGGGGGCGGCTGCGAAATCCCCTCACTGTGTTTTTTTGCAATCTCTGAGAAAGGAGGCCGCTGACTGAGGCAGCGCTACTGCTGGGGAACGGGGGTCGATGAAGGCTTCCCCTTTTCTACGATGAGGGTCGCGATGAACTTAACCGGCGCGTCGCTGGAATTGATGCCAAAATGAATTTTGCCGGATTCTACGTAGAATGCCTCGCCTGCCTTGTAAGTGGCTGTGGGGCGTCCTTCGTGTTCAAGCACCAGCGTCCCTTCCAGAACATACCCGACCAAAGGGCCGGGATGGGTGTGTCTGACTTCCCGCGCACCGGGCGCAAATTCCAATGTGTTCACGATGGTCTGGAAACCGGGCGGCCCATCTTCTGCCAGTAAGGGCTTGCGTTGGATTCCTGGCTGCTGCGCGTATGCGCCAACACCAGCCAAGAGGAGGATGGTTCCGATTGCTAACGTTCGGATCACAGCCGCCTCCCTTGCGGAATTAAAAGTGGTCCCCGGACCGGTTGGCCACAACCGCCGAGGACCACACAGCTTCCGTCATGGTCTAGCCAGAAGCCGCGTCCCCATTCTAGGAAGCCCATAAGAGATACATATGACAGTGCCGCTGACAGTGCCGCCGGACCCGATCGAACGCTCCACGAAACGAGAACGGAAATTAATTACGAGAATGGGCAACGCTTTTCCAGCCGGCGCTTCAGGCCGGCCGCGGACCACGAATGAAGATCCGCTTCACCGGCTGTGCCCGCCATTGGCATCCGTAGGGCCACGGCTCTTGCGCGCAACCCAAACTGGATGGGCTGTTGTCGGGACGACTTTCTTGGACGGCCGCCGGGGCCGCGAACACGGTGGCGACGCCCACCACCGCGGTCACTACAACGGCGGCAAGCAACAAGCCGACTACACCTGCTGTGAGCTTGTAGACAGACATTTGGCAGTCTCCCCCCAAACGCGGCGAGAAACTGCCCCGAGATCGTGTCGCCTTCGCGAAAGCAACGGGGCCATATCGTGGTGCCGGCTGACTTTGTTCCCGCTTCGTCCTTTACTGGCGCTATGCCTATACGTGGACGATGCACTGGCAGGTCACCGCCCCTTGCCTCATCCGGCACAGGATCAACCCAACATAGCGAGCGGCGGCGGACGGGCTGGAAATCGGGAACTCATCATGCGCACGGTCGCCCGGTCACTCCTATTCTTGGTATGCGCATCCGTGATGACATCCTCACTCGCCGCGCGGGCGGAGCAGAGCTGCATGCCGAAGACCAATGCCGCAAAAATCCTGCGGACAAAGAACGTGAACGACGTCGATCCGAATTGGGCGCCGCCCGCGTTTATCGGCACGTCCTGGTCGCTGATCGAGACCAAGCAGGAGGGCGTATTTCTGAGCGGTGTGCTGGCGAACCCGCGCGGAGGCGCTTTGCCCGGGCGCGTGTTCGTCATTGCAAGCGAATGGGATTGCGGCTGAGGCGCAGCCTGTCCGCTTCATTTTTGCGGCTTGGGCGCATCTCCTTCGACGGCCGAGGCCGCTTCGAGCAGGAGCGGCCGCCACCGGTCTGCGACCACCTTGATCTGCGCCAGGATCTTCGCTTTCTTTTCGGGCGGGAGGTCCGACTTCGGGTCGGCGAGCTGATCGAGCTGGTTCTCGAGCTTGGCCCAGAATTGCCGGCCCCCGAGCGACGTGGCGGACCGCAGCGAGCGTTCGAACTGTTGCATCCGCCGGTCGGCGAAATCGTCCAGGATGTCGAGCATGATCCATGCGGATACGACAATGGCGGCGGTAATGATCACGGTCTTGACTGCGAACTGACCGATCGGTCCGAGACGCATGTCGGCGGCCGGTGACGTTGCTTCATCACGCGTTTCCATAGTAATGGCCCCTGTGCGCGCTGTTCAATTTCCAACCATCACCGGCATATTATAGGGTTCGAATTGACGGTCCATGGGGGGACGGATAAGTCGACGCCGCATGCCGCACCAGGCTCATCGATCGCGCCCCTCGCGGCGCTCCAAGACGGATGTGAGCCGATGACGATGCTCGGCCGTGCTTTGCCTTACCTTCTGTCTTGGGGGGTTCTCGCCGCTCTGATGCTCATCGGCATGAATCGCGTGCCGCTCGCCCTCTACACGCCGATGGACGGCGAATGGGCGAAATGGAACGTCGAGGCTATTCTCCATTTCGGGAAGATCTTCGATCTCAGCCCCTACAGCATGTTGGCCGGGATGGGCTCGATGTATTTTCCCAATCTGCCCTGGCTCAATCCGGGAGCGCTGGCCCTCGCGCTACCGCTCGACAACAACGCCAGGAGTATCGCCTCCTACGCCATTTATGCCGCCGAGTTGGCGATCAGCATTGTGCTGCTGGCGCGCGTGATCGGATTTTCCTGGTTGATGGCCACGGCGGCCGCGCAGCTTTATCTCTATCTGTTGTTTCCTCCATTCTCCGAGGTCTTCCGAATCTACGACTGGTTCTCGCTCGCTCCCTATTATGCGCACTTGCAGGCGGTACTGAATGCCGCAACGGCGCTCTTTCTGTTGTG
>DATHDZ010000002.1:0-10539 GCA_035318785.1 Micropepsaceae bacterium | reverse complement strand
CGAACTGAAACTAGAAACCGGCATCTATTCGCACGCAGCGATAAGGACCTATCAGCGGGCGGGATATGCGCTGTGCGAGCGCTTCGGCGATTATCCGTTCGCGCCAACGAGCGTTTTTATGACGAAGACGCTGTCATAAAGGGATCAGAGTCCGGCTTTTTCCGCCAGCGCCTTCAACGATTGTTCCGGCCGCGCGCCATAATGCGAGATGATCTCGGCCGCCGCGATGGCGCCCAACCGCGCGCAAGTCTGCAGATCACGCTGGCGCGTTAGGCCATACAGGAATCCCGCCGCGAACTGATCGCCCGCTCCCGTCGTGTCGAGAACTTTCGCCACCGGCTCTGCCGCCTGCACATGCACGGTTCCTAACGGGTCCGCCACCACGCAGCCTTTTTCCGAGCGCGTCAGCACGGCAAGGCCCCGCCATTCGCGCGCAGCCTGCAGCGCCGGTTCGAAACTTTCCACCTCGAACAAAGCTTTGGCCTCTTCCTCATTGGCGAACAGAATGTCGATATCGCGTTTCATCAGCTCCAGGAATTCCGCGCGATAACGTCCGACGCAGAATGGATCGGACAGCGTGAACGCGATATGCCGGCCTGCGCGCTTCGCCGCGACGATGGCTTTGCGGATGGCGGCCTTGGAACGGGGATCGTCCCACATATAGCCTTCGATATAGAGCGTGGATGCCGCGGCAATTTTCCCGGGGTCGACGTCATCCGGCGTCAGATCGCGGCAAGCGCCGAGATAGGTGCTCATGCTGCGCTGTCCGTCCGGCGTCACCGCGATGACGCAGCACGCGGTAGAGGGCCCCGCCTCCGCCATTGCCGTGTCGAAATCTACGCCGATGCGATGCAAACCTTGCGCGAAGCTCAACCCCAGACGGTCGTTCTTGACCTTGCCGACGAAACTTCCTTGGGCGCCGAAGGATGCGAGTCCCGCCATGGTGTTCGCGGCCGAGCCGCCCGAGCTTTCCTTCGCATTCTCGCCCGCCGCGACCAGTCGCACGGCGCGGAACTCGTCGATCAGGGTCATCACCGATTTGGCGATGCCATGTTCCAACAGAAACTCGTCGGAGGCCGCGAAGATCACATCGACGATAGCGTTGCCGATACCGATGACGTCATAGGTCTGAACCATGCGTTCCCCAATGGCGCGGCGTGTGCGAGCCGTCTATAAGCGGTAACTCACGGATTACGGATGGTTGCGCGTATTGGCAAGAAGAAAAGCCCGTCTCCTATGTCTTCTCGGCGTGCTCGTTTTCGCCGGCGCTTGCGCGCTGGAGCCCCCGCCGCTGCCAGTTTTGCCCAGAGCGAGCGCGACACTGACCCCCGTACCGACTCCCATGACGGTGGCCCCGCTCCCGCCCGCCGCTATGCAGGCGCCGGTCATGGCAATGATGGTGCCGCCGATGCTGCCGCCCCCTACCGATGCGCAATCCTTGCGGGCGCGCTACGGCGCGCCGGATTTCATCCGCCGCGAGATGGAGGCGGAGCTTTGGCGCTATGACGGGCAGGCCTGTTCAATCTTTTTCTTTCTCTATCGGGAAGGCGACGCGTTGAAGTTGCGCTATTCGGAAACCGCGCCTCGCGGCATGAACATGGCGGCCGATCCGGCCTGCGTCGAAAGCCTCAACGCGCGCGGGATGCCTTAGCACGCTGCTTAAGAATCTTCTTTTCGACTTCGGGTTTGGCACCGGGAGGCGGTGTCTTCGCAGCATAGCGGCACAGATCGGCGACGATGCAGTCCGGACATCTGGGCTTGCGCGCAACGCAGATATATCGCCCGTGCAGGATCAGCCAATGATGCGCGTGCAATTTGTATTTTTCGGGAACGATTTTCTCCAACCGGTCTTCGACTTCGCGCGGATTTTTTCCCGGCGCGAGATTGGTTCGGTTGCCGACGCGGAAAATATGCGTATCGACTGCGATCGTCGGCTCGCCAAAGACCACATTCAACACCACGTTGGCGGTCTTGCGTCCCACGCCGGGAAGGGCCTCGAGCGCCTCGCGATTCTGCGGCACCTGTCCACCGTGATTCGCGATCAGGGCCTTCGATAGCGCAATCACGTTCTTCGCCTTGTTGCGGTAAAGCCCGATGGTTTTGATCGCTTCGCGCAGGCGCGCCTCGCCGAGCTCAACCATTTTTTGCGGCGAATCGACGCTCCGAAAAAGCGGTGCCGTCGCTTTGTTGACGCCGGTGTCGGTCGCCTGCGCCGATAGGACCACGGCGACAAGCAACGTGTACGGATTTTTATATGCGAGCTCTGTCCGCGGGTTGGGATCTTGCGCCGCGAAGCGCGAGAAGAACTCCGCCGCTTCGGCGGCCTTAAAAGGGCGCGGCATGGGCTGAGGTCCAAAGAGGGAAAAAGAAAGGCTTAAGGTTAGATTGCCCCATTCCTTGAGGAAATGGGAACGATTCGATGTGCGACCCGTTTTCAACCCGAACCCAAATTGGGGAAGGAAACATGACGATGATGAATCTCAAGACTTTTTCGGCGTCCGCCGCTCTTGTGGCGGCGCTCGCATTGTCCGCTTGTGGAACCACTCCCGGTGATCGGGCGGTGTCAGGTGGGCTGTTGGGCGCCGGCGCCGGCGCGGCGATCGGCTCTCTCTCCGGTAATGCCGGCGCGGGTGCCGTTATTGGCGGCTTAGGTGGCGCGGCGGTCGGCGCGGCGACCGATCCGTGCACGCTCAATCTTGGTGACCCGTTCTGGCGCGATCATGGTGGACGGGCTGAATATAATCGGCGCTGCGGTCGTTGATCGCGTCGCGCCGGAAGGGGAAGCTCGCGATAAAACGCGGGCTTCCTCCTTTTCAGGTTCTTCGGGTAGATTGCGCCCATGTCCGAGCGCATTTTTTTTGACGCGATTCTGGAGCCGAACAAGCCGCTAGGCCCTCGCGGTCTCGCGATGGTCGTCGGCTTCGTGGCCCTTGTCAGCTTTTGCGCCGGCATCCTTTTCGCGCTGCGCGGCGCTTGGCCAGTCACGCCGTTCTTCGGCGCCGATGTGTTGCTTTTGGCCTGGGCGATGCGAGCCAGCGTGCGCGCCAGCAGAAAGCGCGAACATCTGGTGCTGACCCGCGAGAAGCTTCTGATCGAGCGCCGTAGCGCCCGCGGCGAGGTGTGGCGCGAAGAGATCAATCCCTATTGGCTGCGCGTAGACCACGACGATCCCGAGCTCTTGGGCGCCGAGCTCGCGCTTGTGTCTCGCGGCCGGCGCTGGATCGTGGGCTCATTCCTCGGCGCGGAAGAACGCACAAATCTCGCCGAGGCGTTGCGGCGCGCTTTGCGCGACGCGCGCAATTTCACGCCCGGGGTTTAGAATTGTTTTGGAATGGGACGAAACACATGACATGGGCGAATTATTCGATTCCGGTCAAACCAAAGCGATCGTAGCTACATGCCAACGCTCGGATCGATGCCGCGCGCGTTGATCACATCGATGTCGCCGCCCACGCTATTGCCCATCTTCTGTTTGGCGACGCCGCGATTGTACATGCTGAGCGCATCTTTCGGATTGCCGGCAAGGGCCTGATCGAAATCGGCGACGGCGCGGGCAAATTGCCCGGCCTTCACGAGGGCAAGCCCGCGATTGCCGTAGACGTTGGGGATCTTCGGATCGATGCGAATCGCGGCATCGTAATCCGCGATGGCCTTATCGAGATCGCCCTTCTTCGCATAGGCCGTGCCGCGGTTGTTGTAGGCATCGGCGAATTTCGCATTCACACCGATGGCGTGGCTATAGTCCTCGATCGCACGGTCGAGATTGTTCTGCCCCTGATAGATGTCGCCGCGGCTGATGTAGGGCACCGGATCGTTCGGCTCGAGGCGGATCGCCTCGGCGAGATCGGCCAGCGCCTTGTCATGCGCGCCCCGCCCCTCATAGGCCATCGCGCGGTTGCTGTAGACCTGCACCAGCTTCGGATCCAGCTTGAGGGCCTGGTCGAAATCCGCGATGGCGCGGTCAAGCTCGCCCTTGTCGGTAAGCGCCAAACCCCGGTCGGCATAGGCATAGGCGAATTTCGGATCGAGCTTGATCGCCGCATCGAAATTCTGGATCGCACGGTCGTTGTCGCCTTGCACGCGGTAGGCCTCGCCCCGATTGGCGTAGGTCGGCGCGATCTTGGGATCGAGCGTGATCGACTGATCGTAATCGGGAATAGCGCGTTCGGGCTCGCCTTGGAGCAAATAGAAATTCCCGCGCTGACTGAAGGCCGAAGCGTCCTTGGCATTGACGCTGATCGCTTGGTTGTAATCGGCCAGCGCGCGCTCGGCGTTGCCCTGCGTCTGAAAATAATTCCCGCGGCCTACGAGAGCGACGGAGTTCCTGGCATCGATCATGATCGCGCGGTCGAAATCGGCCAGCGCGCGTTCGGGCTGCCCGCGATTCATATAGGCGATGGCCCGATTGGCCAGCGCGCGGCTGCGCAACGGCGCCAGACTATCGCGCGATTCGATGACCGCTGTGCAGCCGATGATCGCCAAAGCCGGGTCCGTGCCGTTGCACTGACGGAACTGCTGATCGGTCTGTGCCTCCGCAGAGCCGGGAAGGCCGATAGCCAAAACGCCAAACGCGAACCATGCTCTACGCTGCATCAAAACTCCTTAGGCTCCCTCAGCGGTCGATATCGGGCTGGATCGATTTCGCCTTGGCGATGTCCGCATCCGCGCCCGCTGCATCCCCCAGCGCTTTCTTGGCGATGCCCCGGCTGAACAAAGCAAAGGCATTGTTGGGATTTGCACTGATCGCCTGGTCGAAATCGGGCAGAGCACGGTCGTAATTCCCGCTTCGCGCATTGGCAACCGCGCGATTGAGGACGATTTCGGTAAGCTTGGGGTCCAGTTTCAGGGCCTGATCATAATCGGCAACGGCGCGCCGATAATCGCCCAGAACCGCGAAAGCGGTACCGCGATTGGCGAAAGCGCCGGCATTGTCGCTGTTCAGCGCCAAGGCCGTATCATAATCGAGAATGGCATGATCGTAATCGTGGGAGTCCTGATAGGCGTCGCCCCGGCTGACAAACAGATACGAATTGGTCGGCGCCAGTTCGAGCGCGCGGCTGAAATCCAGGATGGCGCGATCGGGCTCGCCCTTGACGGCATAGGCCAGCCCGCGGTGGTACAAGGCTGTCAGCGAATGCGGGTTGAGCTTGACGGCCTGATTGTAATCCTCAAGAGCGCGATCGGTTTGATTCTGTATCGCGTAGGCGAAACCACGATTGTCAAAGGCCGGGGAAAAATCGGGTCGCAGCATGACGGCCGAATCGAAATCCGCCATGGCGTGAACGAAATCTCCGCGCGCGCGGTAATAGGCGCCGCGGCTGATCAACGCGCTGATATTGTCGCCATTCAGCGTGACCGCCTGATTGTAATCGGCGAGCGCGCGGTCCGGCTGGCCGATCCGCTCATAGAGATTGCCGCGCGCCCCATAGGCGCCCGAATCTTGCGGATGAATGCGCAGCGCCTGGCCGTAATCGTCCAGGGCCCGCTCATATTGGCGCTTGGCGCCATAGCTGTTGCCGCGATTGATATAGGCGCCGGCATTTTCCGAATCCAATTTGATGGATTGATCGAGGTCTAAGATCGCGCTGTCATAATCGCCTTTGGCGGAATAGGCGCCGCCGCGATTGTTGAAGTCGCGCGACAACTCGCCCGGCGCTTCGCCGCCCGATTCGATCAGCGCGCTGCAGGCGATGATGGCGATATCGGGGTCGCGGTCGGCGCAAGCCGAAGCGGCGTCGTCATGGGTCGCGGCCGAGGCGGTGCTCAAGGAAAATCCGATGACCGTGACAAGACTCCAACCCACGCGCCGCATCGGGAAATCCCCTTTTCGCGAAACCCTATCCTAGCTCGAAAGTCCCAGCACGTCGTTCATCGAATAAAGGCCGGGTTTCTGGCCCTGTCCCCAGCGTGCGGCGACGAGCGCGCCCCGTGCGAAGATCATGCGGTCTTCGGCGCGATGGGTGAGCTCGAGCCGCTCGAACGGTCCGGCCAGCGTCACCATGTGGTCCCCGACCACGGTGCCGCCGCGCAACGAGGCAAATCCGATCGTCCCGTCGGGCCGCACGCCAGTCTGACCGTCGCGCGCGCGGCTCTCATGGTCTTTCAATGCAACGCCCCTGCCCTGCGCCGCCGCCTCGCCCAACAGCAATGCGGTGCCTGACGGCGCGTCTAACTTCATCCTGTGATGCATCTCGACGATTTCGACATCGAAATTGGGCAGCGCCCTTGCCGCCGCACGCACCAATGAGGCAAGCAGATTGACGCCGAGACTCATATTTCCCGACTTCACAATCACGGCGTGGCGGGCTGATGCGTTCAGGCGGGCGAGGTCGGCTTCGGAAAATCCGGTGGTGCCGATGACATGGACGATGCGCGCCTGGGCGGCGAGTTCGGATAGCGGCACGCTCGCCGCGGGCGAGGTGAAATCCAGCACCGCGTCGGAAGCAGCGAGCGCGGCGAGGGGATCATCGCTCAGCGCGATTCCTGCCGCCGGCAGACCCGACAACACGCCTGCGTCATTGCCCAGCTCCGCGTGGCCGGGGCGCTCCAGCGCAAAGGCAAGCCGCATGTTCTCGGCTTCGGCCAATGCGCGGATCAGCGTGCGGCCCATGCGGCCCGACGCTCCGGCAACGGCAACTCGAACGGCACTCATGCAGGCAGCCTCATCCTTCGACACGGCTCAGGACGGGGCAAAAGCAATTCCTCATGCCCAGCTTGTCGAAGCATGAGCATTTCAGCCGCGCCGTCAAACCTTGGTGTCGATCTTGCTCCCCGCAGGGGACGAATCCACGCCATTGCCGGACAGTCGTGAGCCATCGGCCTTCGCCACCGTGACCATGGCGGGGCGCAGCAGCCGCTCGCCGATCGTGTAGCCGGGCTGCACCACATTCACCACCGATCCGGGCTCGGCGCCTTTCGCGGGAACTTCGGCGATAGCCTGATGCAGATGCGGATCGAAGCGCTGCCCCTCTGCCGCGATGGGCTTCACGCCGTGACGCGCCAATGCCGCTTGGAGCTCGCGTTCGGTGGCCTCGATGCCGTCAAGCACCGCCTTGAGCGAATCATCCGCTTTGGCGCGTGCGTCGGCAGGCACCGCAGCAAGCGCCCGGCTCAAATTGTCGGCGACGGTGAGAAAATCGCGCGCGAACCGCGTCACGCTATAGGTCCGTGCCTCGTCACGCTCGCGCTCCAGCCGCTTGCGAACGTTCTCGACCTCGGCAAGCGCGCGCAGGGCGCGATCCTTCTGATTGTCCGCCTCGGTCCGAAGTGCAGCGATTTCGCGCATGACATCGTCCTGGCCGGTTCCGTCTCCCTGCCCGAATTCCTCGGGCAAAGGGTCATTGTCGTTTTCCGCTGACATGATTCTCCTTAAACGCTTCGAACGTCGGAAGGTCTATGCCAAAAGCCGGCCGACCACCCGCGCTGTATAATCGACCATCGGCACGATGCGCGCATAATTCAATCTCGTGGGACCGATCACACCAATGACGCCCACGACTTTGCCGTTGGCGTCGGCATAGGGGGCCGCCACGATGGAGGACCCCGAAAGCGAAAACAATTTGTTTTCCGAGCCGATGAAGACGCGCACACCATCGCCTTTGCGCGCGAGTTCCAACAGGCCGATCAAATCATTCTTGCGTTCGATATCGTCGAACAGCGTTCGCACACGCTGCAAATCGCTTTGCGCTTCAATGTCTTCCAAAAGATTCGAGGCGCCCCGCACGATCAGGATCTTGTCCCCGGCCGCGTCCGAGCCCGCTCGCGGGCGGGCGGACAGCGTGGCCAGCCCTTCCGCGACGATTTGCGCGGTTAGCGAATCGAGCTGCGCGCGCTGCTCCTCGATCTCTTTGAGGATTTCGCTACGCGCCGCGTCCAGGGTGCGCCCCTGAAGCTTGGCCGAAAGATAATTGGCGGCCTCGCTCAAGGCCGAAGGCGGCAGGCCAAGCGGTGTATCGATCAGCCGGTTCTCAACGCTCCCGTCCGCTCCGACCAGGATGGCGAGGGCCTTGCCGGGGCTGATGGCGACGAATTCGACATGTTTCAGCGGCACTTCCTGCTTGGCCGCCAGCAGAAGCCCAGCGCAGCGCGACAGCCCCGATAGCATGGTCGTGGCCTGGGTGAGCACGTCCTCGAACGGCCGGCCCGAGGCGGCGATGCGCTCTTCGATCGACGCGCGCTCTTCGCTGGTCAGATCGCCGACCTGCAGCATGCCGTCGACGAAAAGGCGCAACCCCTTCTCGGTGGGCACCCGGCCGGCGCTGGTGTGGGGGGCATAAAGCAGCCCCATCCGCTCCAGATCGGCCATCACATTGCGGATCGAGGCGGGGGACAAGGTCAGCGGCAGCCGTTGGGAAAGCGTGCGCGAGCCCACCGGTTCGCCCGAAGTGAGATAGGCTTCGACCAGATGGCGGAACACCTCGCGGGGACGCCCGCCGAGCTCGCTCGCCATAAGATCGCTTTGTATCGATAGCGGGGCCCTGGTTTCCATCGACACCTTCTAGCCTCAAATCCCTGCTGGTGCGCGGGTTTTGCTCTCACCGCCGGGATTGCCGAAAGAGTAAGGTTTGCACGCGGGCTGCACGGCCGGTAGGTAACGGCCGCAATCCCCAACTTCAAGAGATGCCATGGGCCCCGCCTCCCGCCCCTCCTCCCGCCGTCACGATGAAATGCGCCGCGTCAGCCTGGAACCCGGTGTGCTGAAACATGCCGAAGGCTCCTGCCTGGTCAAATTCGGCAACACCCACGTGCTCTGCACGGCAAGCCTGGAGAACCAGGCGCCGCCCTTCCTGCGCGGGTCCGGACGTGGCTGGGTGACCGCCGAATACGGCATGCTGCCGCGCGCGACCTCGGAACGCACCAGGCGCGAGGCGGCGGCCGGCAAGCAGAGCGGCCGCACCCAGGAGATCCAGCGCCTGATCGGCCGCTCCCTGCGCGCGGTCACCGCGCTGGAGCTTATCGGTGAGCGTCAGATCATCATCGACTGCGATGTTCTCCAAGCCGATGGCGGCACCCGCACCGCCTCCATCACCGGCGGCTTCGTCGCGCTTTATCAATGCGTCAGCTTCATGACCGCGACCCAGCTGATACCCCGCCACGCCATCAAGGATCATGTCGCCGCGATCTCCTGCGGCATGCATCAGAATGTTCCGGTGCTCGACCTCGATTACGCTGAGGATTCCGGCGCCGGGACCGACGCCAATTTCGTCATCACCGGCGGCGGCGGCCTCGTGGAAGTCCAGGCGACCGCCGAGGGTGCTCCCTTCAGCGAAGCGGAGTTCGGCCAATTGCTGGCCCTCGCGCGCAAGGGCACGAATGAGCTCATGCTCCTACAGAAGGAGGCGCTGAAGCTGTGATCCGCCTGAACTCCGGAGATCGGCTCGTCGTGGCCAGCCACAATCAAGGCAAGCTGCGCGAGATCATGGAGCTGATTGCGCCTTTCGGGATCAAACCTGTCGGCGCCGCCGAGCTGGGCCTTCCCGAACCGGAAGAGACCGGATCCAGTTTCGCCGCGAATGCCATTTTGAAAGCCGAAGCGGCTGCGCAGGGCTCGGGGCTGTCTTCGCTCGCCGATGATTCGGGGCTGTGTGTGCCCGCGCTCGACAACGCGCCCGGGATCTATTCGGCGCGCTGGGCGGGGCCGGCGAAAGATTTCCGCCTCGCGATGCGGCGCGTGGAAGAGGAGCTGCGGCAAAGCGAAAGTCACGATGCGCGCGCGTTCTTTGTCTGTGCCCTGGCGCTGGCCGCGCCGCGCGCCGCAACGGAGGTGTTCGAGGGCCGGGTCTATGGCTCGCTCACCTTTCCGCCGCGCGGGCACAACGGGTTCGGCTATGATCCGATCTTCGTGCCCGAGGGATATCGTGTGACCTTCGGAGAAATGCTGCCTGCCGAGAAACACGCCATGTCGCATCGCGCCCGCGCTTTCGCGAAATTCGTGCATAGCGCGATTGAGCCGGGTACGGAGCAATGAGCGATTTCGCTGTCTATGTGCATTGGCCGTTCTGCGCCGCCAAATGTCCCTATTGCGATTTCAATTCCCACGTCCGCGAGCGTTACGACGAAACACGCTGGGCAGCGGGAATCGCACAGGAGCTGGCTGCGGTCGCCGCGTTGCAGGGCGATCAGCGCCCCTTGGTGACGAGCGTTTTTTTCGGCGGCGGCACGCCATCGCTGATGGGGGGTGCGGCCGTGGCCAAGGTGCTCGATGCGATCGCGCGCCTCTGGGGCGTCTCTCCCGACGCGGAGATCACGCTGGAAGCCAATCCCAACAGCGTCGAGCAGGCCCGCTTCCGTGATTATCGCGCCGCCGGCGTCAACCGCGTGTCCATCGGTGTCCAGGCGTTGGATGATCGGGCGCTCAAAGCGCTCGGCCGGCTGCATGGCGTGGACGAAGCCAAAGCCGCCATCCGCCTGGCGCAAGCATTGTTTCCCCGGGTCAGCTTCGATCTCATCTATGCGCGACCCGAACAGAGTCGCGAGGATTGGGCGGCCGAGCTAAATCAGGCGCTCAGCTTTGGGACCGAACACCTATCGGTTTATCAG
>DATHDZ010000001.1:0-26949 GCA_035318785.1 Micropepsaceae bacterium | reverse complement strand
GCTCCTCGGTGAAAGCGACACTGGCCGGCACCGTGATCCGGCGCCAGGAGCGCCGTGGCAGAAGCGGCGATCCTTTTGCCTTTGTCGGTCTTTCCGATCCCAGCGGCATGTTCGAGGTGATGGTCTTCTCCGAGGCGCTGGCAGCCTCGCGTCCCTTTCTGGAAGCGGGGCGCTCGATTCTCCTCAAGGTTGTCGGCGACTGGATCGACGACGAGTTGAAGCTGCGCACGATCCTGATCGAAGACCTCGACGCGGCAGCGGCGCAGGCTGGCGAAGGACTGAAGATACGTCTGTCCGATCCCGGGCCGATTCCGGCAATCGCGCGGGAATTGAAGCTGCCCGGAAAAGGATTGATCACGTTGATCGTGCCCGGCAGGGGCGACAATCAGGAGGTCGAGATCGCCTTGCCAAAACGAGTCCAAGTGAGCCAGCAACTCAAATCCACGCTCTCCTCGCTATCCGGCGTGGTCGAAATCGAGACGGTTTGAATGAGCCCGCGCATCTGGTGGTGGGTGGGCGCGGTTCTCGACCTGATCCTGCTGCTCCCCGCACTTTATATGGCGATCGGGGCTGTCGAGATTGCCTTTCGCAGCCAAGGATCGCCGGCCGCAGCTGCAGTCGCGACGCTCTTCTCCGCGCTTCCCATATTCTGCATCCTCGCGCCCTGGGCCGCGTGGCGCGCGAGCGTGCGGGCGCGGCCGGCGACGCAAATCGTGGTGCTCTTTGCTGCGCCTTGGGTTTACGCCGTCTTCCTCGTCGCGTTCTTGTTCAGCGCGTGAGAGCCGGCGCCGACAAAGCCTAGAAGCGGAACGTATGGCCCAGCCGGATCGTCATCTGGGTGGTCCGGGACTCGAATGTCGTGCCCGGAATAAGCGCGCTGTGACCCACCCCTACGAAGATCTCGTTGCCGGGCTCATATTCCCAGCGATAGCGCGCCGAGAATCCAAATCCTTGGCTGATATTGTCGAACTGCGCCTGCAAAGCGAGCTGCATGTCCGGCAAGAAATTGACCACCGCGTCGGCCGATACGATGTGGATGTCGACGTCGCCGGTTGGCAAACGTATGAAATCGCCTTCGTAAGCCGGCGTGAAGGAGAAATACGCATTGGGGCGGTAGAAGATCTTCAGCTTCGCCACGACGGAATCGCCGTTGTAGAAGCTGCAGCAGGTAATCTCGGCATCGATCGCGACCGGGCGGCCGTCAAACGTACGCACTCTCGCGTTAATGTTCGTCCATTCATATCGGCCCGTGCGCACCGGGACTGTCCCCGGGAGAAAGAACAGCGCCGGCACATTCTCGAAGGAGTTGATGAGCTTGACGGTGACCTCATCTCCGGCCGTTGAAGCCGCGCGTGCGTAAACGTCGTTCGCCCGCGACTCGAGGCGGTTATGGAAATCGGTCACGAGCTCATAATCGGTCCCAAACTCGAACTGATTGAGGAACATGTTGCGGTAGCGCGTCAGGTTCGCCACATTTCCGAGATATTGGCGAATGTTGGTGCGATTGATAAATCCGAGAGCCGGCAAAAAATTCTTGCCGATTTCCTTGAAGACGAAATCGCCGCCCCACGGTTCATTGGGATAGATGAGGGCGAGTGCGGCGGAGTGGTCGTCGCCCACCGCGCTCGAGAAGCTCTTTTGATAATAGATGTCGGATTGCAGGATTTTACCGGGCAAAAAATTGGAGTCGCGATATTGGAGGTCCAGGCCTGCAACGGTGTTTTGGGTCAGGCCCGTGGGATCGCCATTGGTGACGATGAATCCCGCTTTGGATTCGGCGAAGATCGGATGGGTCACGCGGGCGACCGAAAGCACCTGTCCTCCCGATGTCGGCGTTCGATCGGTGAGCACGCTCAGCGCGCCGACGTCGAAGCCGCCATATTGGCCCGACACTTTATCGCCGACGATGAGGCTGACCGGAACGCCCCGGGAGAGGCCGATATTGCGCGAGAAGAACGGTCTTCCATTGTTCGAGGTGCGGTCGTTGACGTTGCGTCCGAAATTGCGTCCGCCAAACTCGAAAGCTGAGACGTCCTGCAGGAAGAAATCTCGCGTCTCGGGCGTAAACAGCGAGAAGCGCGTGGTGTTGACCTGTCGCACGTCCAGAGGCGCATCGGAAAAGTCGGGGTTCACCGTGAGGGTGTTCGTCAATGCCGGCGTGATTTTGTAAAACGCATTGCCGCCGGCGGTGAAACTTATTCCCGCGCCGTCGCCGGGGACGTGCCAATCATGCTTGGCGCGGAGCGCGCCATAGACCTGGATATCGAGACCGAGGCCCTGATTGATATTGGTGATGCCGGTCAGGTTGCCGGTCTGGCTGACATCGGTGAATGCCAGAGTCGGGTTGTATCCCGACCAATAGATGCGTTCGTTCTTATGCCGGATGCGGCGCGAAAAATCGAAACCCCAATTGGTTTGCGTCGTCTCATAAGAGAGGCTGCGGAAAGGAATCGCCACCTCCGCCACCCACCCGTCGGGGACGCGGCGCACACGCGCGACCCAGATGGCGTTCCACTCGGTGAGCTCCACCGTGTTGTTGAGTTCGAGTTCATCCACCCGGCCTCCCGACGCGCCGACCTCGAAGCTATAGGCATTGCGCCTGGTCTGACCGGGATCGAGCTGGATGACGATCGAGTCGGCCGTATAGAGAGGGCCGTCGCGCTCCATCGAGCGCGCAATGATAGCATCGGGCTGGCTGTCGTAATTGTAGATACCGAAATAGAGATTGTTCGCGTCAAACATGATCCGCACGACCGTGCGCTCGGTGGGCTCGGTGCCCGGGTTCGGCTGTTTCTGCGTGAACTTGTCGATGATGGTCGCTTTGGACCATGCCGGGTCGGACAGGTCGCCATCTATGGTGGGCGCTTCCGACATCTCGATCCGCGCGGCCTGGACGCTCGGCCTGATCAAGTTCATCGCCGCCGGTACCTCCGGTTGAGCGGAGGCGAGGCTGCTTATCGCAACGCAAATAAACACGGCGGGCGCCGTTCTGGCGCCCCAACCCCAAAACTCGAACCGCACGTTTCCCCCCGGGCGTGTCTTTGCCGCCCGATATCATTGTATGCCCTATTATGACGGAACGGAGCCTGGCCGCATATCGCACGCGTGAGCATAATCCCCAGGGGATTCGAAGCTCTAGAAGCGGAAGGTGTGGCCGAGGCGGATGGAGGCCTGGGTCGATTCCGGCGTGAAGGTGGGCTGACCTGGAATGTTGGCGGACTGGCCGACCGAAGCGAAGAGCTCCTGACCCGGCTCATATTCCCAGCGGTAGCGTACCGAAAGGGCGAATTTCTCGCTGATATTGTCGTATTGCAGCTGTGCGAAGAGCTGCATGTCGGGCGTGAAATTCACCCGGAAGTCCGCCGCGAGAAGGTGGATAGTCACCTGACCGGTCGGGAGCTTGATGTATGTGTAGGTATAATGCGGAGCAATCCCAAAATATGGGTTCGGCCGGTAGTCGGATTGCAGATCGAATCTGAAGTAGTCGCCGTTGTAAAAACTGCAGCACTGGATGTCGCCCCGGAAGAAAATCGCGCGTGCTTCGGACGTCCGGAACGACGGATTGATGTTGGTCCATGTGTACCGTCCGGCCGGCACCGGAACTTTCCCGGCCAGCTTGAAGGTGGTGGGAACATCTTCGAAATCATTGATCACGCGGAAATACGCTTCGTCGGTCGATTTGAAGCTGACACCCGCCAAGATGCCGTTTTCCCGCGACTCGAGGTGATTGTTGAGGCCGGTGACGACATACCAAGACGTGTTCAAATCCAACCAGCGCCAGCCAAGGTCGCGGCGGCGATATTGGGCGCGCCCATCATATTGGCGGATGCCGGTGCGATTCACGAAACCGAGCGCGGGATAGAAATTCGTTCCGACCTGCTTGAAATGGGCTTCGCCGCCCCAGGGTTCGTTGGGGTAGGTCACTGCCAGTCCGGAACTGTCGTCGTCGCCGTGGGTATCCGAGAAACTGCGCTGATAATATAGATCGGACTGCAGGATCTTGCCGGGTGTCCAATTGGAATCGCGCAGCTGCGCGTCGACGCCCGTAACGGTATTCTTGCTCAGACCTGACGGGTCGCCATTGGTGAAGATCATCCCCAGCTTCGATTCCCCGATGGGCTTGGTGGCCCGCAGGACAGAAAGGACCTGGCCTCGTTTTGTCAGGCCGGTTCCGTTGGTTACCACCGACAGGGCGCCGATTCCGAGCCCGCCATACTCGCCGGACAATTTTCCGCCGGTGACGATGCTGACGGGCAGTCCATTCGCCAGCCCGATGTTGCGCGAGAAAAATGCCTGAGCATTGTCGGTCGGGTAATAATAGTTGAACCCCGACGCGAAACCGCGCCCGCCAAATTCAAATGTTGCAACGTCCTGCAGAAAAAAATCGCGCGTCTCGGGCTGGAAGAGCAGAAATCGGGTCGTATTGACTTGGCGCACATCCAAGGGCGCATCGGAAAAATCCGGGTTTACGGTCAGCGTTCCGGTCAACAGCGGCGTGATCTTGTAAAACGCGTTTCCGCCGGCGCGAAAGCTGGTGGTCTCCCGTTTCGGGTCCTGCCAGTCGAAACGGTAACGCAGCGACCCGTAAATCTGGATATCGAGTCCTAGGCCCGGATTTATCCCGGTGATCCCGGTCAAGGTGCCCGAGTTTGAAATGTCGGAGAAGGACGTCGCCGCGCTGATGGCGCCCCAGCGGATGCGCTCGCCTTTGCGGCGGATGTTGCGTGAGATTTCGACAACCCAATCCGGCTTATCAGGATCATAGGAGAGATCGCGGAACGGAATCGCCATTTCGACCGAGAAGCCGTCGTCCATCCTCATCGCGCGACCGGTCCAGATCGTGTTCCATTCCTTGATGTAATCGGTGTTGTTCTGAATTAGGGCGTCGACGCGAGCGCCCAGCGAGTTCATCTCGAAATAATAGGAATTGCGCCGCGTGTTCTGGGGATCGAGATAAATGCGCAGCGTGTCGTCGACGCCAAGCATGCCGTCGCGGCTCTTGTTCGTGGCCACGATATTCTCGGGTTCGCGGTCATAGGCGTAGATGCTGACGTACAAATTGGTTTCGTCGTACAGAAAGCGCACGACCGTTGGCTCCGAGCCGGGTTGTCCGGTATCGGGATCGAGCTGGTAGAATTCATCAATGGGTACCGCCTTTGCCCAGGCCGCATCGGAGGGGTCGCCATCGATGATCGGGGCTTCAACCGCTTGGATGCGTGTGGCCTTGCCCGTGGGCTGATAGACATCGAAATCGCGCTCGGGATGAGGCCGCGGAGCCGGGACTTCGGCCCCCCAAGCCCCCGGCAAAGAGCCCATCACGCCAGCCGCCAGCACGGTCCAATGGACCGCCGCTCGCAAGGCACGTTTCCTCCGAGCGCTGCTATTCGGCGCCAATCGTCGATCCCCCCGACACCCCCCGGCAGTGCTCCGAGGTCACCGCCACGATGCCGGGCGGTTCGTCATGAAACTTTTGTCATATAGGCAGAAGTCTTTGAATGACACTGAAAAAACGGTGAATTCGCGCAGGCGGCCCAGCCCTGCGGCAATCGGTCCGGGACCGGGCTTCGCCCCTTTCGGGCGATGCTTGCGTGGCCCGTAAGAACTACCTATAAGGCCCGCCATCCCGCACGCGGGGCCGGGTACTCATCCAACAAAAGGATGCGCTGCCCTTCCGGTGTTCGTCGGACCCCTCAGGTCTGCCGAATCACCCCCGCGCCAGGCTGAACCGGAAAACAGGAGCTCATATGGCATTGCCGGACTTCAATTTGCGCCAGCTTTTAGAGGCAGGCGCCCATTTCGGACATCGCACCCAACGCTGGAATCCCAAAATGGGGTCCTACATTTTCGGTGCCCGCAACGACATCCACATCATGGACCTGACCCAGACCGTGCCGCTGCTGCACCAGGCGCTGGTCACCATGCGTGATGTGGTGGCTGGCGGCGGACGCGTGCTCTTCGTAGGCACCAAGCGCCAGGCATCGGAACCCGTCGCGCAGGCCGCCAAACGCTGCGCGCAATATTTCGTGAATCACCGCTGGCTGGGTGGGACGCTGACCAATTGGCAGACGATTTCGCACTCGATCAAGCGGCTGCGAAATCTCGAAGAGACACTCAATTCGATGCACACGTCGGGGCTTACCAAGAAAGAGCTGCTGCAGATCATGCGCGAGCGCGAGAAGCTTGAACGCTCACTTGGCGGCATCAAGGAAATGGGCGGGTTGCCGAGCATGCTGTTCGTGATCGATACCAATAAGGAATCGATCGCGGTCGCCGAAGCTCGCAAGCTCGATATTCCGGTTGCGGCCATTCTCGACTCGAATTCGGATCCTGACGGTATCGCTTATCCGATTCCGGGGAACGATGACGCTTCGCGGGCTATCGCGCTCTACTGCGATCTGGCGGCGCGCGCCGTGATCGATGGTCTCTCGCAGGGTCAAGTATCCTCCGGTGTCGATCTCGGCGAGGCCGAACATGTGATCGAAGACTTAAGCCACAGACCGGCCTTGGCTGAAGTCGAAGCCAGCCCGCTGGGTTGAAGTTTCGCACCACGCAAAGGTGGTGGGGGCGAAAGGGACTTTCAGATGACGAACATTTCCGCCGGTATGGTGAAGGACCTGCGCGACAAGACGGGCGCGGGCATGATGGATTGCAAGGCAGCACTTGGAGAGACCAAGGGCGACGTGGAAGCCGCAATTGACTGGCTCCGCAAGAAGGGGCTTGCCAAGGCAGCGAAGAAGGCAGGCCGCACCGCCGCTGATGGGCTTATCGGAATCGCGACCGCACAAGGCCGCGGTGCGATCGTCGAGGTCAATTCCGAAACCGATTTCGTCGCGCGCGGGGGCGAGTTCCAGGGCTTTGTGCGCAAGGCGGCCCAGCAGGCGCTGAAGGAAGAGGGCAATCTCGAACGCCTGCTCGCATCTTCGTTTGAAGGGGGCGTAACGGCGTCCGAAGCCCTTGCTGTCCTCGTCGCCAAGATCGGCGAGAACATGACGGTACGCCGCAGTGCTGCGATCGCCGTCTCGCCTGGCATTGTCGCCGCCTATGTCCACAATGCGGCGGCACCGGATCTCGGCAAGATCGGCGTCCTGGTTGCCCTCGAATCGAGCGCGGACTCGGAAAAATTGATGGGTTTGGGAAAGCAGCTCGCGATGCATGTCGCGGCCGCGAACCCGCTCGCGCTGAGCGTCGATGCCTTGGCCCCCGATGTGGTCGCGCGCGAACGCGCCATCTATGCCGATCAGGCACGTCAGTCCGGCAAGCCCGAAAACGTCATCGAAAAGATGATCGAGGGGCGGATGCGCAAATTCTACGAGGAATCGGTTTTCCTATCGCAGGTTTTCGTGATTGACGGCGAAACGCCCGTCGCCAAAGTTCTCGAGAGGGCGGCAAAGGATTTCGGTGCATCCGTGCGCCTCGCCGGTTTCGTCCGCTTTGCGGTGGGCGAGGGGATAGAAAAGACGACCACCGACTTCGCCGCTGAAGTCAAAGCCACAGCGGGCGCCTAGGCTTTATTGCCACTCTTGGAGTGGCTCCATCCTTGGCTCGAAGGATGGGGGCATTAAGCGCCGATGCCGCGGCCCACGCGAGGAGCATTCATGGCCACCATCCCCAAATATCGTCGGGTTCTTCTCAAAGTCTCCGGCGAGGCGCTGATGGGGTCGCAGTCCTATGGTATCGATGTCGGCACGGTAGAGCGCATCGCGGCAGACGTGAAGGATGCGACGGAGGTGGGCGCCGAGGTCTGTCTGGTCGTGGGTGGCGGCAACATATTCCGCGGGCTCTCCGGGGCTGCGGCCGGCATCGACCGGGCCACGGCCGACTATATGGGGATGCTCGCGACCATCATGAATGCGCTGGCCATGCAGGCCGCTCTCGAACGGGTGGGCCTGCCGACGCGCGTGCAATCGGCGATTCCCATGATGTCCATTTGCGAGCCCTATATCCGGCGTCGCGCCATCCGCCACATGGAAAAGGGCAGGGCGGTGATCTTTGCCGCCGGCACCGGAAATCCCTTCTTTACCACCGATACGGCGGCGGCCCTGCGAGCGGCCGAAATGAGCTGCGACGCCATGTTCAAGGCGACCCAGGTCGACGGGGTCTACAGCGACGATCCGAAGCGCGTGAAGGATGCCGAACGCTATGATTTTCTTTCCTATCATGAGGTATTATCGCGCGATCTGAAGGTGATGGACGCGTCCGCTATTTCGCTCTCGCGCGAAAACGGAATTCCGATCATCGTCTTCTCGATTCACGAACGGGGAAACCTGTCCGCGATACTGAAGGGGACCGGCCGCTGCACGGTCATTGGCGAAAGGCCCTAATGTGGTGAATGGGCAACCGGTGCGTGGGCGACACGTTCACCGGTCTTGAGGGAGGGCTAGAATGGCTCAGGTGCCACCATTCGATAAGGAAGATATGAAGCGGCGCATGAAGGGCGCCGTGGCGACCCTGAAGCATGAGTTCGCAGGCCTAAGGACCGGGCGGGCAAACCCAGCGATTCTGGAACCGGTCATGGTCGAAGCCTATGGCAATCCCATGCCGCTCAACCAGGTCGGGACCATCAGCGCGCCCGAGGCGCGACTTTTGACCGTGCAGGTCTGGGACAAGGGGCTCGCCAAAGCGGTCGACAAGGCGATTCGCGATGGGGGACTCGGCCTGAACCCGCAATTGGACGGGCAGCTCGTCCGCATTCCTATTCCAGAGCTCAATGAGGAGCGGCGCCGTGAATTGGCCAAACTTGCCGCCAAATATGCCGAGCTGGCGCGGGTGGCTGTCCGCAACGTGCGCCGCGACGGGATGGACCATTTGAAGCGCCTGGAAAAGGATCACGCGATCAGCGAGGACCAGCATCGCAAACTGTCCGACGAATTGCAGAAGATGACGGACGAAAGCGTGCACGAAATCGATCACGCGCTCGCCACGAAGGACCAGGAAATTATGCACGTGTAGAAGAGCAGCTTAAGGCATGAAACAAGGAAACGATTTTTGACAAAACCGATATTGGAAGCTGCGCCTCCCCCGTCGGCTCCCGCGAGCCGCCTCCCACGGCATGTCGCCATCATCATGGACGGCAATGGCCGCTGGGCGAGGAATCGGCTGCTTCCGCGCGAGGCCGGCCACGTCAAAGGAATCTCGGCGGTGCGCAAAGTGGTTCGCGCCGCCCGCGAGCTCGGCTTGCAATATCTAACGCTCTATACGTTCTCGACGGAAAATTGGCGCCGTCCTGAATCCGAAGTTCGCCATTTGATGGGTCTCTTCCGCCGCTATTGCCGTGCCGATATCGAGAAGCTGCATCGGCATAATGTGCGGGTCCGTTTTATCGGCGCGCGGGTGGGGCTCGATCCCGACATCGCCGGGTTGATCGAAGGCGCGGAAACTCTGACCGCTCACAACACGGCATTGAACCTCGCTTTTGCTTTCAACTATGGCTCGCGCGAAGAGCTGGCCGATGCGGCCCGCGTTTTGGCACGGGAGGTGGCAGCGGGCCGGCTCGATCCGGATCGAATTACGCCCGACCTTCTTGGCCAGAGCCTGCAAAGCGCCGGCATTCCCGATGCCGATTTGGTCATCCGCAGCGGCGGCGAAAGGCGGCTCTCCAACTTTCTGCTTTGGCAGGCGGCTTACGCGGAACTCGTTTTCACCGATAAGCTGTGGCCGGATTTCGGAGCTTTGGACGTCCAAGCCGCGTTGGAGGAATTCGCACGGCGCGAACGCCGTTTCGGCGGGGTCTCCGACGGTGAACGACCGCGGGGGGATTCGCCACTTGCCCAAGCGACGATGCGGGCTTTGGCCGCTGAAGCCTTCGATCCCGAGTGAACATCAGGATTAGACTCTCGTGATGGACACGCAGCCCTCCATGCCCGCCCGGTTCGAATTACCGGCGCGTGCCGCATCGGGCATTGTGATGGGGGTCGCGGCGGTCGCGGCTCTCCTGGCGGGTGGGGTGATGTATTCCGCACTCCTGGCGTTGGGTGCCATAGCGGCGTTGCGCGAATGGCACCGGCTGGTGAATGGCGGCCAACTCGCGCGGGAGATGATCCCCACCGGCCTTGCGATGATTGCCGTGGTGTGGGCGGCGCTCGCACCCGATGGTGTGGCGCTATCGCTTGTCGCCATATCGCTCGGCGCTGCCGGCGCAGCGCTTTCGGCCGCTTTGCGGCGCCAGCCTGTGCTGTGGCCGATTCCTTGGCACGCCTTCGGTGCCGTGTATGTGGGTCTGCCGGCCTTGGCCTTTGCCCTCCTGCGCGATCAGCCTCGTGGCGCGGCCATCGTCGGGGGTTTATTCGTCGCGGTCTGGACAGCCGACACCGGGGCACTCCTCTTTGGCCGCCTGATCGGCGGTCCCAAGCTCGCGCCGGTACTCTCGCCCAACAAAACCTGGGCCGGGTTCTTGGGCGGGACTTTGGCGGCGGGTGTTGCGGAATCGCTCTATGTTGGTTTGCTGGGTGGTGTCATCCTTGAGGCCGTGGCTTTTGGAATTTTCCTTGCTCTGTTGGGCCATTGTGGTGACCTCTTCGAGTCTTGGGTGAAGCGGCAGTTTCGTGCCAAGAACACGGGACGCTTGATTCCCGGGCATGGTGGCATGTTGGACCGAATCGACAGTTTGCTCTTTGCAGCCCCCGCATGCGCGGCGCTGATGTTCCTGTCCGGCTTCAATCCCTTTCAGGGCCCGCTGCCATGAACGGCGCTCTCGTTCCCACAGGCAACGATCTCGATCTTGCTCCGGTGCTTGACCGGCGCGTCACCGTTCTGGGGAGCACGGGTTCTGTCGGTGCGGCGACGCTTGACGTGGTGCGTTTTGCCCGCACGCATTACGGGCCCGACGCCTTCCCGCTTGAGGCCCTCACGGCACAAAGCAATGTGAATCTTCTTGCCGCCCAAGCCCGCGAACTGCGCCCGCGGACGGCGGTCATCGGCGATGCCTCGCTGAGAATGGCGCTAGCGGACGCTCTTTCCGGCACCGGTATCGAAGTTCTTGCCGGCAAGGATGCCATTCTCGAAGCAGCCCTTCACCCCTCGGAATTGGTGATGAGCGCCATCGTCGGCACGGCGGGTCTAGCTCCGACGCTCGCGGCCCTTCAACGCGGTGCGATCGTCGCTCTGGCCAACAAGGAATGCGTGGTCGCGGCAGGCGAAGTGTTTCGTCGCGCGTCAGACAATTGCCAAGGAGTCTTGATACCTGTCGACTCCGAGCACAATGCCGCGTTCCAACTGTTGGATTTCACGCAAGCGCACGCGATCGAAAAGCTCACCCTCACCGCGTCGGGTGGGCCGTTCCGCACCTGGTCGCTCGATCGCATGGCAAGCGCCACGCCCGAGCAGGCGGTGTCTCATCCCAATTGGTCCATGGGCGCGAAGATTTCCGTCGACAGTGCGACGATGATGAACAAGGGCCTCGAGTTGATCGAAGCGCATATTCTCTTCGGCCTTCCGCCGGAGAAGCTGGACGTCATCATCCACGCGCAATCCGCGGTGCATTGTCTCGTCGCTTATGCCGACGGCTCGGTGCTCAGTCATCTCTCGGCGCCTGATATGAGAACGCCTATTGCCTATGCCTTGGGGTGGCCGCGACGCATTGCCTCTCCATCCCGGCGCTTAGATTTCGCAGAATTTACCCAGCTGACCTTCGAAAAGCCCGATTTGGCGCGCTTTCCTTGTCTTCAGCTGGCGAGAGTTTGCTTGCAGATGGGCGGTGCGGCCCCTACCATTCTCAACGCCGCCAATGAAGTGGCCGTTGAGCAATTCCTTGGGCGCCGCATCGGTTTTCTCGGAATCGCCCGGACCGTAGAGCGGACGCTCAGTGCGTTGGCCCGGGAAATGAGCGGGCGGACGCCAGAAACGCTCGAAGAAGTGCTGGCGCTGGATGGCGCTACGCGCGCAAGGGCGCGGGAAGCATCCGGTGTGGCTGCGGCTTGAGCGCTGCCGTTTCGATGAGGAGTTTACGTGGGTATGCCTAATTTGGTCACCGGTTTCTTCTCCTGGATGGGCGTCGGTCTTCCGGCGTTTCTGTTCGTCATTACTCTCGTGGTCTTCATTCACGAACTCGGTCATTTTCTGGTCGCGCGACTATGCGGCGTGACGGTAGAGACCTTCTCCATCGGCTTCGGGCGCGAAATTGTCGGGTTCAACGACCGCCACGGCACGCGCTGGAAACTTTCCTGGATCCCGCTCGGCGGTTACGTGAAATTCGCCGGCGATGCCGATGCGTCGAGCCGGCCCGACAACGCCTCGCTCGAGCGGATGGATTCGCGCACGCGCGAAGGTGCTCTGCACTTCAAGCCGCTCTATCAACGCGCGCTGGTTGCGGCGGCAGGACCTATCGCAAATTTCATCCTCGCGATCGTCATCTTCGCCGGTGTCATCTTGACGGTCGGCAAACCGGCTGAGCCGCCCATCGTCGAGGCGGTGACGCCCGGCTCGGCGGCGGAAATGGCCGGCATCAGACCGGGCGACACGATCCGCTCCGTAGGCGGAGAAATGATCCAAGTCTTCACCGACCTGCAGCGCATCGTCGGTGCCAATGCGGGCCACAGTCTGCATGTGGTTGTGACTCGCGATGGACGCGACGTCGGCATCGATGTGGTGCCCACGGCTAGCGAGGTTACGGACGCATCGGGCGTGAAGCGCTCCTTTGGCCGTCTCGGCATCAGAGATGCGACGGTCGGCGTAGGCTTTTTCGAAGCGGTAAAAGGCGGCGTCGATCAGACGTGGTTCATCGTCTCCCAGACGGGTTCCTATCTCGGAAAGATCGTCACCGGTCGCGAGAGTCCCGATCAGTTGCATGGAATTCTGGGAATTGGTGCAGTCTCCGATCAAGCTGCGCGCATCGGTTTCGGCGCGCTGATCGGACTCGCAGGGCTCATGTCGGTGAGCATTGGACTGGTGAATCTTTTGCCGATTCCGGTGCTCGACGGCGGGCACCTTCTGTACTATGCATGTGAAGCGGTGCTCGGTAGGCCGCTAGGGGAACGCGCGCAGGAGGTTGGTTTCAGGCTGGGCTTAGCGTTTGTGCTGTGTCTTATGTTGCTTGCGACCTTCAATGATCTCGTCCACCTGAACCTGTTCTGAACGCTTCGCGTGCCGCGCCAAAAGCGCAAGCGTGAAAATCAAAGGCGAGCCGATGACCTTGAGTGGCCACCCTTTTGCCCGCTCCTTTCGGCTTGTTGCCTGGGCATTGATGGCGACGGTCTCGATTGTCGCTCTGGCGCCTTATGTCGCGTCGGCGCAACCCGCGCCTCCGCCGGCGCCGCAACCGATCCCGATGCCTCCTCCTCCGGCGCCTCCGCTGGGACCCGCGGGTCTCCCGCCGGGGCCGGAAATGACGCTCGACCAAGCTGCCCCTCAAGTGACGCCGATGCCCGCGCCGCAGGGCCAGGGGCCCATTCAGCGCATTGTCGTGGAAGGCACGCAACGCATCGAGCCGGACAGCGTGCTGTCCTATCTTCTGCTTCGTCAGGGTCAGCCTTACGATCCGGCGATCGCCGACCGCTCATTGAAGGTGCTCTTCGACACCGGACTGTTCTCCGACGTGCGCATGGATTGGGACGGGATGACGCTGACCGTCCGCGTGGTCGAGAATCCGATCCTCAATCAGGTTGTGTACGAGGGCAATTCGCAACTATCGGACGCGGATCTCAACAAGGAAGTGCAGGTCCGTCCGCGAATGGTGTTCACGCGCGCGCGCGTCCAGGCGGATGTGCAGCGGATCATCGAACTTTACCGGCGCTCCGGGCGATTTGCGGCGACCGTTGAGCCGAAGATCATTCAGCGGCCGCAAAACCGCGTCGATCTGGTCTTCGAGATCAATGAAGGACCAACCACCGGCGTGGCTGCGATCAATTTCATCGGCAACCGTGTATTCGCGGACGCCGACTTGCGCGAGCAGATCGCAACGACAACCAGCGCCTGGTGGAAGTTTCTCACCACGAACGACAATTACGATCCGGACCGGCTGACCTTCGATCGCGAACAGCTTCGCAGATATTATCTGTCGCGCGGCTATGCCGATTTCCGCGTCGTTTCCGCGATCGCCGAGCTATCGCCCGACCGGCAGAATTTCTACATCACCTTCACGGTCGACGAGGGCGAACTTTACCATTTCGGCAAGGTCCAGATTCAATCTCAGATCAGGGATCTCAACCCCAACGATCTGCAGTCTCTGCTGCTGACCAATGAGGGCGATGTCTATGACGCGACCCTTATCGACAGATCGATCGAGGCCCTGACTTACGCCGCCGGTACGCGAGGATTCGTCTTCATCGATATCCGGCCGCGCGTGCAGCGCAATCCGATGACCAAGACCATCGACCTGTTCTACGACATTGAAGAAGCGCCTCGCGTCTATGTGGAGCGCATCAACATCGTGGGAAATACCCGCACGCGCGATGACGTGATCCGCCGCGAGTTCCGTCTCGCGGAAGGCGATGCGTTCAATCGCGTTCTTGCGGACCGGTCGCGGACGCGCATTCGCGCGCTGGGCTTTTTCCGCGATGTGACCATTCGCGAAGATCCCGGCTCGGCGCCCGATCGCACGGTATTGACGGTCACCGTTACCGAACAGCCCACCGGCGAACTTGCCCTTGGTGCGGGGTACTCCTCGCAGCAAGGCCTCCTTTTGGATTTCAGCTACACCGAAAGAAATCTGTTCGGCCGGGGCCAATTCCTGCGCGCCAGCGTTTCCATCGGGACATTCCAAAAAGATTACGATTTCCGCTTTACCGAACCCTATTTCCTCGGGCGCCCATTGGCGGCGGGTTTCCTCGTTTACAAGGTTGTGACCGATTTTACCGACCAGATCGGCTATATCTCCGACGTGACGGCTACCGGTATTCAGTTCGGATTTCCCGTCTCCGAATTCGGCCGCATTTCGCCGCATTATAACTTCGCCTATACGAGCATCGGCTCGGTCGGCACCACGTCGGCGGCGGTGTTGCTGGCGTCGGGCGCCTACTCGGCGTCATCGGTTGGCTACACCTATACTTACGATACCCGCGACGATATCGCGAAGCCGACCAAGGGATGGAATTTCGCCATCAGCCAAGATGTCTCCGGCTTGGGCGGCGACCTCAAATATCTGCGTTCCGTTTTGGGTGTCGAATATTACCACCCATTCTTTTTCAACCTGGTGGGCGAGATTTCGTTCAACACAGGCTACATCAGCGGCTATGGCGGGCTAGGCATTCCGATCAACGAGCGGTTCTTCAAAGGCGGACCATCCTTCCGCGGCTTCGAGATCGCGGGCGTCGGGCCGCGGGATGTCACGGCGGATGCCGCCCTCGGCGGCCAGCTCTTTGCCATTGGCAGCTATCAGGTTCGGTTGCCTGACATTTTACCGCCGGACTACGGGATCAGCCTTTCGGCTTTCTCCGATTTCGGTACGCTGGGCTTGATCCGTGGCGTCAATAAGATATGCACTGTGTCGACTTGTATCCGGGATGATTTGTCCGTGCGGGTTTCGGCCGGCATAGCTATCAACTGGAAGTCCCCCTTCGGCCCGGTGGAGGTCGATGTGGGTTATCCGATCCTGAAGCAGGGCTATGACAAAGCCCAGGCAATACGATTGAGTGCAGGCACCACTTTCTGACGTGAGGAGGATGAGTTGACCATGAGGCAGAACCCTTATTTGCTCTCTGCAGCCGCGCTTGCGGCGCTCATTTTCGCGCTTTTCCTTGACAGTTCGGATATCGGCCCTGCGGATGCTCAGGCTGCCCCTGCTCCGGCTCCGACCGCACCGAATATCGTGGTTGCGCCCCCTCCGGCCGCCCCTGCCGCCGCCGCGGCAGCAGCACCAGCAGCGCCTGCGGCCGGCGTTCCGGCACCACGACTGATTGTGATCGATCGTGCTTTCATCCTGCAGCGCTCATCGGCAGGTCAGGAAATGCTGGCCCAAGCGCAAAATCTTTCCAAGCAGGCTGAAACGCAATTCAAGACCGAAGAGGGACAACTCGCAACCGAAGCCGGGCAGCTGCAGCAGCAGCTTGCCATCATGGCGCCGGACGTCCGCGACCAGAAGGAAAAGGACTTCACCACCAAGCAGCAGGCGTTTCAGAGCCGGGTCGCGCAGCGTCAGGCGGAAATCCAGGCCGGCTTCAACAAGGCCGCGCGCCAAGTCGAGATCGCGTTGGAGCCGATCCTGAAATCCCTCATGGTCGAACGCGGCGCCAACATGGTGTTCGACAGATCCTCTGTCATACTTTCGACGGTTGACGTCGACGTGACACCGGTTGCGGTGCAGAGGCTCGACAAGGCGTTGCCGCATGTCAAAGTCGAATTGACTGCCGTGCCGGCCGGTGCTGCAGCGGCTGCCCCGCGGCCCGGAGCGCCCTCCGTGCTCGCGCCGGCCGCAGGCGCGGCAGCTCCCGTCCGGAGGTAGGAGCTGCGGCTCCACCTAGGAAGGCCAAGCTAGGAAGGATTGTGGGATGGCGGATCCGCGATTTTACGACAATCGCGGTCCCTTCCGTTTGGCGGAGCTGTGTAAGGAAACGGGGCTCGACTGTCCGCCGCATGCAGATGGCGCCGCTTTGGTGTTTGACGTGGCGGGTCTGAGACAAGCGGGCCCGCCGCATCTCTCCTTCTATGATGGGCGCCGGGACAAGGAAGACTTCCTCGCGACCATGGCCGGCTGGTGTCTCGTTGGCAATAAGCTGCGCGACTCCGTTCCTTCCGATACGGTTCTGCTTCCATGCGGCGCTGTGGCTCGCATGTTTGCAGCGATTGCGCGCCGGTTCTATCCGGAGCATGAGCTCGATATTCGCGTGCAGGAAACATCTATTCATCCCAGCGCCAAGCTTGGCGAAGGCCTCGTGCTCGCTCCGGGCGTGATCGTCGGACCCGGCGCCGAGATTGGCGATGGCACGCGCATCGGGGCGTACAGCGTCATTGGGCGGGGCGTGACCATCGGGCGCCGCGTGGAAATTGGTCCGCATGTCGCGATCGGCTTCGCTCATATCGGCGATGACGTCTTGATCCAGCCGGGAGTGAAGATCGGCGCTTCCGGCTTCGGCTTCTCGTCCGGTCCCGACGGTCATCTCAAAGTCCCACAGCTCGGCCGTGTGATCATTCAGGATCGCGTGGAGCTTGGCTCCAACTCGACGGTCGATCGCGGTACGCTTGGCGACACGGTCGTGGGCGAGGGGACCAAAATTGATAATCTGGTTCAGATCGGGCACAACAGCATAACGGGGCGTCACTGCATCATTGCCGGTCAAGCCGGTCTTTCGGGGAGCGCAGTGCTGGGCGATTTCGTGATCGTTGGAGGCAAAACGGGTGTCTCCGATCACGTTACCGTCGGTGATCACGCACGGTTCGCGGGTCTATCGGGCGTTGCGCGAGACGTGGAAGGCGGACGCGATTATGGTGGCATCCCCGCGCGCCCGATTCGGGAATGGCACAAAGAGACCGCGCTCATCGCAAAGCTCGCGCGGAAGGGTAAACGGTCCACCGATGAGTGAGGACGTGGAACATATTTTGCCAGGGCCCCTCGATCTGGAGCAGGTCAAGCGTCTGTTGCCGCATCGTGCGCCGTTCCTGATGATCGACAAGCTCTCCGACATTAAACCGGGTGAATCCGCGGTTGGCTGGAAAGCCGTGAGCATCACCGAACCCCATTTTGCGGGACACTTCCCCGAATACGCGGTGATGCCCGGCGTTCTGATCGTCGAGGCCATGGCCCAAGCTGCAGGCGCGCTCGTGGTGCACACGCTCGGACTTCAGGATCAACGCCGCGTCGTTTATTTTATGACCATCGACAAGGCGCGTTTCCGCCGTCCCGTCCACCCCGGCGCGCTGCTGCGCATTCCGGTTCGCGTGCTGCGCCATCGTGGCCCCGTATGGCGTTTCGAAGGCAAAGCCTTCGTCGGAGAAGAGCTGTGCGCCGAAGCCGAATACAGCGCGATGCTCACGGAGCACAGCCTCGCTTCGGGTCCGCCTCCGATGCCGGGCTGATGGCAAAGATCCATCCAGCGGCCATCGTCGAGGACGGCGCGGTCTTGGGCGCGGGCGTCGAGATCGGGCCCTTCGCCATCGTCGGCAGCCGAGCGCGCCTGGGAGAAGGCGTGCGAATCCTCTCGCATGTGGTGATTTGCGGCGATACGGAAATCGGCGCGGGTAGTGTGGTGCATCCTCACGCCGTGTTGGGCGGGGGGCCGCAATTCCGCGGCGATGCCGGAACGGACGCGCGCCTCGTGATCGGCAAAGACAATATCATCCGAGAGCACGTCACGATGAATGGCGGGTCGGTGAAGGGCGGCGGGCTCACCCAGGTGGGCGACCGCGGCTACTTCATGTCTTACAGCCATGTTGCGCATGATTGCCATCTCGGCAATGACGTGACCTTCGCGAACGGCGTCGCGCTCGGCGGTCATGTCACCATCGGCGACGGCGTCAATGTTGGCGGCCTTGCTGCCATTCAGCAATTTGGCCGGATCGGTCGCAATGCCTTTGTCGGTGGCGTGACCGGAGTCCCGGACGATGTCATTCCATACGGACTTGTTTGGGGGGATCGCGCCAGGCTCCAAGGGTTGAATCTGATCGGTTTGAAGCGGCGGGGCTTGCCGCGCGATCATATCCACGCGCTTCGCGCTGCCTTCCGCGCGATTTTCTTTGGACAGGGTTCACTGGCGGATCGGGCGCATGCCGCCGGCGAGCGCTGGAAGGACATGCCTGAGGTGAGCGAAATCGTCCAGTTCATACTTGCGGACAGCAAACGTCCCATTTGTATGCCGGCGCGCGGGCAGGGCGCCGACAGCCCCGCACTTCCGTGAACGATATGGTGGAGTCTGGCGGGACGCTTGGAATCATCGCAGGGGGAGGGGAGCTTCCCATTGCCATCGCTCAGGCGGCGCAAGATGGGGGCCGCGCCATATTCGTCGTGGCGCTGGACGGCATGGCCCGTCCCTCCGATGTGGGCCAATTCCCCCATGGCTTCGTCTCCCTTGGAGAGCTCGGCAAGGCGATCAAGCTTCTGCGGCAAGCAGGCTGCGAGGAGGTCACGCTCGCCGGCAAAGTGGCGCGCCCCGAATTCACCAAGCTCAGACTCGATACGCGAGGCGCACTCGCTTTGCCGCGCATCATGGCCGCAGCGCTCAAGGGCGACGACGCGTTGTTGCGCGCGCTTCTTGCGATCTTTGAAAAGGAGGGCATGCGGGTCATCGGCTCGGCGCAAGCGGCACGCGACCTCTTGGCGCCCTTGGGTCCACTGGGCCGGCTGCAACCCTCGCCGGAGCAGGACGGGGATATCCGGCACGCCATTCGTGTCGTTGCGGCGCTCGGCGTCCTCGACATCGGGCAGGCAGCCGTCGTCTGCGAGGGTCTTGTGCTCGCGGTGGAAGCCGCCGAAGGGACCGACGCGATGCTCGCGCGCGTTGCTACGCTCCCTGCCGCCTTGCGCGGCATCCCGGCAAAACGCAAAGGGGTGCTGGTCAAAGCGGCAAAGCCTCATCAGGAACGGCGCGTCGACTTGCCCGTGATCGGTGTTCGCACCGTCGAATTGGTGGCGGAGGCTGGTCTTTCCGGCATCGCGGTGGAAGGCGGTGCTGCACTTATTGTCGGCCGTGCCCGCGTTGTGGAATTTGCCAACCATCACGGTGTCTTCGTCTATGGCTTCGCGCCGGAGGATTGCAAGCGTGAATGAGCCGGGGGCCGGCCACACCCCACGCACTATCATGCTGGTGGTGGGCGAGCCGTCGGGCGATCAACTCGGCGCGCAGTTGATGGCGGGACTCAAGGAAATCGCCGGGGACCGCGTGCACATCGTGGGTGTCGGCGGCTCGGCGATGAGGGCAGAGGGGCTGCAAAGCCTCTTCCCGCTCGATGCGACTTCGGTCATGGGCCTGCGCGAAGTGGTGCCGCGCATCCCGGCAATTCTCAAGCGCGTGCGCGAGGCGGCCGATTTCGCTTTGCGCACCCGCCCCGATCTCGTCGTCATCATCGACAGCCCCGACTTTACGCATCGCATTGCGCAGCGGCTCAAACGCATCGATCCGGCAATTCGCACCGCGAATTACGTGCCGCCGCAGGTCTGGGCCTCGCGTTCCTATCGGGCGCGGAAAATGGCGAGCTATATCGACGCGGTGCTGACGTTGTTTCCGTTCGAGGCGGTGTTTTTTGAACGCTACGGCATTCGCGCCTATTCGGTGGGCTATCCCGTCATCGAGCGTGCGAACCGCATGACCGGTGGTGCGGCGTTTCGTCAGCGTCGCGGCATCTCGCCTGATGCGCCGTTGCTCGCCGTTCTTCCCGGAAGCCGGCGCAGCGAAATTCGTTTCATCCTTCCGACTTTCAAAGCAGCGGTCGCCATTCTCGCGCGTACCATCCCCGGTCTCGTCTCTGTGCTGCCTACGACGGGCCATGTCGCGGATTTGGTGCGAGCATCCGTTGCAGATTGGCCAACGCCGATCCATGTCGTGGAAACAGACGACGAGAAATTCGCGGCCTTCGATGCCGCCGACGCTGCCTTGGCGGCATCGGGAACGGTGACGACGGAGCTTGCGCTTGCCAAGACGCCCATGGTGGTCGGCTATCGGATAGGCTGGCTGACCTACGCGTTGGCCCGGCCCTTGATGCATGTAACGCATATCGTGCTGATCAACCTCGTGCTCGGGCGCAAAGCGGTGCCGGAATTCATCCAAGGCGCTTGTACGCCTGAGGCGCTTGCAGGCGCCTTGGAGCCGCTTCTGACGGATGAACCGGCGCGGGCCAAACAAGTGCGTGACCTGGAAGAGGCGACGCGCGCCTTCGGTCTCGGCCAGGAATCACCGAGCCTGCGCGCCGCTCGCGTTGTGTTGGAATTGGCGCAAGGCGCGCCCGTCGGTGGAGCCTGAAGGAATGGTGCGTAGCCGCGCTATTCGACAAGGTCGATAGAAATTTGCTTGCGATCGTGACGCACCACAAGCCGCAACATATCGCCGGGCTTGACGGGAACGAGTTTGGGAAATCGATAAAGAATATGCGTCCAATGGCCGTTGGCATCCCCCAAGGACGAGGGGCGATTTTCATAGCGGTTCTGTTCGTCGAGCTCGAGCTTGATCCATTGCGCGATGCCGGCACAGACGCCGGCGCGGGTCGCCATGACATTGAGCGGCCGGCTTCCCATCGGGTAGGTGGTGCTCTTCATCTCGAAACGCAAAAGCTCGAAATCGTCTGAAAGCACCTCGTGAGGCACCGCGTCGAGAACCACCGCAAGAGTCGGCGGTGCGAAATCATTGAACGGTGAAAGGTCGAACCCGTTGGTGTTTCCAACGAAGAGCATGCTTTCGACGACCGGGCCTCCAACCAGATAGCCCATCGCCGAAGCCGCGGCGGGGATGACGATGGCATTGCGCGTCAACAAATGCTGATGGGCATGTTCGACCGTCGGCAGCACGCCTTCATGGATAAGGCCGCTGGAAAAAACCTCCGTTACCAGCACTTCGGCGCGTTCGGTGATTCCGACCCCGGTGACGAGTTCGCTCGAACGCCGGTCGACGACGGTGATGCGATCCGAAAGCCCGTTGAGCGCGATGATCTCGCGCGCCCTTTCCGCGATCAGCTTGACGGCCTCGCAGGTTGTGACCTGCTTCGCGCCCGCGCGCGCGGCCATCATCGCAAGGAGTCCCGAACCGGTGCCAATGTCGAGCACGCGCCGGCCCGGCGCGACCCGGTTTATGGCGGCTTCATAGGCGTCATTGCGAGGGCGGTCACCCATCATGGCGAAGTGCCAGCCTGGGACAACGTCGCGGTAGACAGACCTGAGATTGGTTTTTGCTTCCGCGAGTTCCGGCTTGAGCGCGATGGCTCTACGCAAAGTGTCGATCGCCTCGCCGGTCTGACCCTGGGCGCGGTAAATCACACCGAGATTGTTGTGTGCGTCGGCATAACCCGACTGCAGCGCGAGCGCCCGTTTGAACGCCGCGATTGCGGCTTCGTGGCTGCCGAGCGCATTGAGCACGGCTCCGTAATTGTTGTGGATCTCGGCCGTGGCGTCGGCGGATGCGCTGGCGAATGCCAGGAGATCGCGGGCCGCCGCTGTCTTGCCCTGGCGAAAATAGATCACGCCCAGAAGGTGATTGGTCGCCGTATCGTCGGGAAGGCGCAAAAGTATGGCGCGGCACTGCTCTGCGGCGGGCTCCAGGCGTCCGGCCTTGAAATGCTCAAGCGCCTGAAAGATCGGGTTCTGGTCCATCACGCCGCGCGCAAACTCCCTCGTCTCTCTGTTGTCGACAGAGGAGAGGAAGTCTATTTCACCTGCAGCTCTTTGCGCAAAAACGCCGTGCTGCGAGTGAGCGCGTCCGTCGCGTTCTTCTTGGCGAAATCCGCCCCGAAACCGTGGCTCTCGCCCGGATAGATCACGAGCTCGACGGGCGCTCCCAATTGTTTTGCCTCCGCGGCAAGCTCCCGTCCGGCATCGACCGGTATGATCTGGTCGGCATCGCCATGCAGCACCAGAAGCGGCGGGTAGCGCTTGGCCCGCGTGCCCAACGGCCAGGGATTGGTGCCGTAATAGATCACGGCGGCGGTGACCTTCGGATCGAGCGTGGCGGCTCCGGTCGCCAGGATGCCGCCATTGGAAAAGCCGATCAGGCCGACCTTGCCGTTCGAGTCCTTTTGCTTTTCCAGATATCCGGCGATTTCATCGACCGATTTCGCCCAAGCCGCATAGCGGTCCGAAAATACGTCAACACCGTTCGACATCATCTTGTCGTCGGTGTCGCTGTAGTAATAAACGAGATAGGCGTCCATGCCCTGGTTCGCGAGCGCCGATGCGTATCGGTTGTAGTCCGGAAGGCGCCGGTCGAACCCGCCAGCGCCGTGCAGCAGCAGCACCGATGGCCGGGGTGCATCGCCGGGCGCTTTGAATTGCGTCACATGCACCTGCCGCTCTGTCGAGGGCAGGGTGATCTTCTTGCCCTGGATGTCCGCGGCATTGGCGGCGGGAGCCATGAATGCCAGCAATGCCAACGGCGCCAGTAGGCCGCGCGCGATCCGGTTCATAGCCTCACTCCCCTTTGAGGTTTTTGTTGAGGAAGGCGAGCGCCCGCTTGAACGCGTCGTCCGCCGAGGGCGTGCCGAAATTCTGACCGAAACCATGATTGGTGTCGGGGTAGGAAACGAACTCGGCATCGGCGCCGACTTTCTTCGCCGCCGCGTAGAGCGCCTTGCCGCGTTCGATCGGCTCGCGCGTGTCCGCTTCGCCATGCATGATCAGAAGGGGTGGAAAGCGTTTCGCCTCGTAACCGGGCACGCGCGAAACGCCGCCATAATAGACAACGGCGGCATCGATGTTCTTATCGAGCGGTGTGGCGTGGGCGGATAGGTTGCCGCCATTGGAAAATCCGACGAGTCCGACCTTGCCGTTGGAATCCGGCATCTTCTTCGCATCGGCGGTCAGATCGCTGACCAATTTCGCCCAAGCCGGGAAGCGGCGGACGCTTACGCCCGGTGCATTCGCCTTGCGGTCTGCGACGTCCTGATCGCTGTAATAATAGACCATGTAGGCGTCAAAGCCGTGATTGGCGAGTTCGCTCCCATATTGGCGAAAATTCTCCGTGCGTCCTTCTGCGCCTCCCCAGCCCTGGCCGCCATGCAGCATCAAGACGGTCGGTCGCTTGGCATTGCCCGGCGCGCGGAAGAACTCCACCTTCACGGCGCGTTCGGTGGCGGGAAGGGTCATCTCCTTCCCTTGGATTTCCGCTGCGGATGCGGCCGGCACAAAACTCGAGAGCATCAGCAGCGCCAAAGGCGCCAACAACGAGCGTGTCAAAGTTTTCATGGTTTGAGTCCGCTTTCAGTTGGGGGCGAGGAAACCGGCAGGGTGAGAGGCGCCATAGGGCAAATGATGCGCGTAGCGATGAAAACCCAAAGACACCAGCATCAGCGCAAACGCCGCCGCGACGGCAGCAGCGACGGCGCGCCGCCACATCGCGAGGCGTCGGCGATTATCATTGGCGGCACGGACGCGGGGAACCCGAAAGGGTTTTGCTTCGCCCGGATGCATCGTTTTTCCGCCCGCTAGCCGCGTTTCTCCGGCGCAATATAGTCCCGGCGGTGGGGTCCCGTATAGATTTGCCGCGGCCGTCCGATCTTTTGTTCTGGGTCCTCGATCATCTCCTGCCATTGAGCGACCCATCCGACGGTGCGGGCGAGGGCAAAGAGGGCGGTAAACATGTCGGTCGGGAAGCCCAGGGCTTTCAAAGTGATGCCCGAGTAGAAGTCGATATTCGGATAGAGCTTCTTCTCGATGAAATAATCGTCCTGAAGGGCGATCCGTTCGAGCTCGAGGGCCGTCTTCAGCATGGGATCGTCGCGTTTGCCCAGCTCGTCCAGCACCGCATAGCATTGGTCACGCATCACCTTGGCGCGCGGGTCGTAATTTTTATAGACGCGATGCCCAAAGCCCATCAGGCGGAAGGAATCGCTCTTGTCCTTGGCGCGCTTCACATATTCCGGCACGCGGTCGACGGTGCCGATCTCCTGCAACATTTTCAGTGCTGCTTCATTGGCGCCGCCATGGGCAGGCCCCCATAAGCAGGCGATCCCGGCCGCAATACAGGCAAAGGGATTTGCCCCCGACGAACCGGCAAGACGCACGGTCGATGTCGAGGCGTTCTGTTCGTGGTCGGCGTGCAGGATGAAGATCGTGTCGAGCGCTTTGGCCAACACCGGATTGACCTTGTACTCCTCGCAAGGGACCGCGAAGCACATCCGCATGAAGTTCTCGGTGTAGCCGAGATGATTGAGCGGATACACGAAAGGCTGACCGATGGAGTATTTATACGCCATGGCCGCGATGGTCGGCATCTTTGCGATCAGCCGATGGCTGGCGACCTCGCGCTGGCGTTTGTCCGTGATGTCGGTGGAGTCGTGATAGAACGCCGAGAGGGCTCCGACCACGCCCACCATGACAGCCATGGGATGCGCGTCGCGCCGGAACCCGCGGAATAGAAAACTGATCTGTTCATGCACCATCGTATGGAAGGTGATGGTGTGATCGAATTCCCCCATCTGCTTGGGCGAGGGAAGTTCCCCGTAGAGCAGGAGATAGCAGACTTCCAGAAACGAGGAATGGGTCGCCAACTGGTCGATCGGGTAGCCGCGATAGAGCAATATCCCCTTGTCGCCATCGATGAAGGTGATGTCGCTTTCGCAGGAGGCGGTGGACGTGAACCCGGGATCGTAGGTGAAAACATCGGCATCGGCGTAAAGCTTGCGAATATCGACGACGTCGGGACCCTCGGTCGCTTTATAGACCGGGAGGTCGATGTGTCTGTTCCCATAAGTGAGCGTAGCTGTCCCGTTCTTTTGGGCGCCGCTCGCATGTCTGCTCATCTCAGAACTCCGTAGGTTATGGAGCGGCCCTCCCTCAAGGTCCGTAATTCTTCATATATCTAATCGTTTAACGATGCATGCGCGCGGGGTAAACCGCGAAGAAACCACAGTTTAATCGCCTTGAGCACGAATGCGAGTCAATGCCTCTTCGCGTCCGAGGACCGCCGCCACATCGAAGATTGGTGGCGAGGCGGTACGGCCCGTCAGCGCCGCGCGCAAGGGCTGGGCAACATCGCCCAGCTTCAAACCTTCCTTTTCGGCAAAAGCCCGAGTGCGCGCCTCCAGCGATACCGCGTCCCACGGGTCCGCATCAAGCTCAGGGACGAGCCGCGATAGCAGCGCGCGGGCTTGTCCTGTCAGTGCGGCCGAAGCGGCTGCGTCAGCCGGCGGCGTACCCTTGGTGAAGAGGAAGTCCGCCTTTTCCAGCAGCTCGACCAGCGTTTTTGCCCTGGGCTTCAACAGCGGCATCGCCGCAACGAGCCGCGCTTGGAGGGTCGCATCGAAACTGCGCCCAGGCTTCATCCGCTCGGCGAAGGCAATGGCCTCGGCCGCAAGCGCCCCGTCAAACATTTCACGAATGTAATGTGCGTTCACGCTGTCGAGCTTCTTCATGTCGAAACGCGCGGCCGAGCGCCCGATGGATTCGAGGTTGAACCACTCGATGGCCTTTTCCGTCGGGATGATCTCCTCATCGCCATGGCTCCAGCCCAGGCGCAGCAGATAATTGCGCATCGTCTCGGGCAGGTAACCCATGTCGCGATAGGCCTCGACGGCCAGCGCGCCATGCCGCTTCGACAATTTGGCGCCGTCCGCGCCGTGGATCAGCGGCAGATGACCGTAGACCGGCATCGGCCACCCCATCGCCTCGATGATCTGCAATTGGCGCGCCGCGTTGTTGAGATGATCGGCGCCGCGGATCACATGCGTGACGCCCATGTCGAAATCATCGACCACCACCGCGAGCATATAGGTCGGGTTGCCGTCGCTGCGCAGCAGCACCATGTCGTCCAGCTGATCGTTTGACCAGCGCACCGTCCCCTGAACCACATCGTGGACGATGGTCTCGCCCGATTGCGGCGCCTTCAGCCGGACGACATAAGGCATATTGTGCTGCTCGGGACCCGGCTCGCGATTCCGCCAGCGCCCGTCATAGCGTACGGAAACGCCTTTGGCCTTTTGCTCTGCGCGCATCTGGTCCAGTTCCTGGGGCGTCGCATAGCAGCGATAGGCGTGCCCTTTGGCCAGCATCTGCTCCGCCACCTCGCGATGGCGCCCGGCGCGGGCGAACTGGAAGATGGGCTCTTCATCCCAATCCAGCCCCATCCAGGCCAGGCCATTGAAAATCGCCGCCACGGCCTCCGGCGTGGAGCGCTCGCGGTCGGTATCTTCGATGCGCAGCAAGAACTTGCCCCCCGTATGCCGGGCATAGAGCCAGTTGAACAGAGCCGTTCGCGCCCCCCCGATATGGAGATAGCCGGTGGGCGAGGGCGCAAAGCGCAGGACGGGCGTGGGTTTTTCAGCCATTATCGCTCTTTCGGGTGGTGGCTTCTAGCAAAGGGGGGGCCATGGGAATAGGCCTCGTGCGCCTGCGCGCCATCGCCGTTTGGCTTCGCTTGCGCCCCGCCGTCGCGAACGACGTGGCTGCGC